>JAUNGP010000027.1 GCA_030524345.1 Clostridia bacterium
CAAAACTATATTTTTTAAGCATCTTTTTCTTTCTTTCAATAATTTCTAACATAGCAATTTTATCTCCGTTTTTAGCAAGTACACCTAGCTCATATAAACTTTTATTTTTCATAATTAAAAATCTCCTTCCATTATTCCTGTGTAAAAGATTTTTTGATTAAATCCTCCTTTCCTTAAATTTTGGACAAAAAAGAGAAAGTAATTGTAAATTAAGGGGTTAAACTCACATCTTACTTTCTTTTTATTTATAAGCACAACAAATAATCTATATATTTGATTTTGCTAAGCCCATTTTTTGCTACATATAAAATGTAGAAATATTACTACTAACTTAAATTTTAGTAGTTATGCTCCAGAATTAAATTCTGAAGGTAATTATAGAATAAGTCTATAACATAATCTTTTTACACAATTATATTGTATGAAAATTTCTTCAAAATTTCAATAAACACGCTAAAAAAATTTTTTTCATTGATATTTAAGGTTTTTTAATACTTTTTTATGGGGAATTGAAATATTTAGAGTAAACATGTTTATAATCTATTACAATAACTTCAATAATTTGCATATGATTATAAAGTCTGATATAATCATAACATAATTACAAGGAGGATTTGTCTATGAGAAATAGAGAATATATTTTTATAGTTTTGAATTCAACCATTATTATAATTTTATGGCTTATTGCTTCTTCAGGGCTAAGCTATTCTAATAATGATTTTTTAGAATTAGCTACTTTAATATGTAATTTTGGAGCTATTATTCTGGAATTTGGAGGAGAATTCATTATTATAAGTATATATACTTATAAATTAAATTATAAACTTGATTTTAAAGTAGTTTTATTTTCTATTATTATTAATATTGTTTTAATGAAAATATTTCTTCCTAATATTTGGATTGTTCTTACTGTGCTGCTTCCAATAAATCAGATTTTTGGAATGCTATTAGGTAACATATTACTAAATAAGAAGTCTACTAAAAAATAAAATATGCTACATTCTATTTTTAAAAGAGAGTATACTAGATTCAAATCTAGCATACTCTCTTTTCTGATGTTTTTTATATTATTGGATAATTGTCCAATATATATTGTGCAAAAGCTTCATAGCAGGCATCTTTTGACTCTGCAGAAGGAAGTGTTCCTAAATAAGGGATTAGGATAATGTTTTCAAATACTCCTGTCATTTTATTCATAATTGCACTTTTTAAATTTGACAAGTTTAAATTTAGATTTATATCTAAATCTTTCAAATAATAAGAATATCTTAATTCTACATCGCTTAAATAATATTGAGCGATTGCATCTGAAAAAGGTGTGTTAGAAGTGGCATTCATAAGTATTTCAGTAATTCTTATTGCATCTGCATCGGTACAAGTATCAGGATAATTAAAATTTGAGCGGTCACCTAATAAAGATTTGGCTAATTCCAAATGAGTTTTTTGACCTCTGACATATTTTCTATCTACCTCATCCATAAGTGAAGCTAAATCTCCGCCCCATCCAAACCAAAAATCTGGTGCCAAATTAGAATCTAAATATCCTTCAACAGTAGCAGCAAGATGCCCAATATCGACATAGCCACCAAGTATATCAACTAAAGCTTTTTCATCTGTACTAGCATATTCAGCTAAATTATTATACAGATTTATATTATTATTTTTAACATAGTCGATAAATACATCATCAATGTCTGTTAATGTTGCTATATACCATTTTGATGTTCCATATTTGAAACTTCTTAAAAAATTAGTTATGCCTAATATAATTTGTCGAGCAGTACAGTTACCTTTATAGGCAATATATAATTTTTCAAGTTCTTTTATATTACTATTAAATTTTATTATGGTTTGATATACATCTTCTACAACAGGAAATCTTCCAGAATATGCTACTTTATCTAAATCCATATTTTCAATTTCACCAGAAATCACAATATTTTTAATTTCATGAAATTGATCTAAGTTCCAATTGGGAGGCATTTTAAATCCCATATTTCCACTAAAGCCAGTAGACATATCACTAACAAAGCATGTTTCAGCATATCCTAAAGACATTATTTGAGTACAAACATTTCTAGTTCCATATACACCAACTTTATATGATTTACTAATATTTTCAGATATAGCTTTAAAGTATGGGAGAATATAGGCAGATATTTGTGGATCTGTTGGATCTGTATCTACTGCAAAGTAAATAACATTATCTCCTGGAATTGCATGTTTTCTTGCAATCTTAACTGCATTTTTAGAATCAATTTTTCCCCTCTCAAATGTAAAGTATGTCAAATCGGTTCCAGATTCTTGGAATATCAGAAATAATTTGATTTCAGCATTTAATATTCTCTGAGGTTCCCCAATTCTTAATTCCTTAAAATCTCCACCAGTTAAATATCTACCAACAATTTGATAACCATTAGCTTTAAGATAATTCAATCTATTGTTTGTCATTTCAAATCTAGTATCGCAAGCTACGCAATTTCTATCGGGATTACCTTTACTAAGTAATAGTGCCATCCAAGTGTTAGTATCACATATTCTTAATTGATCTATACACATATCTCTTTGGAACTCGTCCATTGCATCACTTAATGTAGAATCCCATTCTTGTGAAGTTATTGGAACTTCATACCCATTACAACATAAGGCATATCTAAGTAATTTGATAGCTTTTCTTTCTGTGTCTAAAGTTAAATTTCCAATGTTTGGTAAAATTGGCAAATTACTTTTGGTTCCATCGCCAAAATTGCCAGTAGCATCTTCAACAGAATATCCCTCAATAGCTTGTAAAATTTTTATAAGGGATTTATTCATTGTTCTACTGTATATGCCATCACATGGACTTAGGCCAATATAAGCTTCATATCCGCTATTCATCTCTTTTTGGATATTTCGTATAGTTTCAGTTCCTCCACTAACAAGCTTAAATTGATCCATAGACATCAACGCTTTCATTACATTTAATGTAACAGTTGAAAGCTCATTAGGAATACCAGCATCTCCCTTTAAAGTTCTTACTGCAAGACCTGTACCACTATAGAAATGTTTCGTAATAGAACTAGCACCGGTAGAGTATCCTTTACACCATAAGGCTCCTTGAATTATTCCATAAACATTGCTTTCTTCAGTAGATGGAAATAATTGCTCCACTATGCCATTAGGATACCGTGAGTTAAAGCGTGATATTGTACCAGAGCCAAAGTTATCAGCCGTAGCTGTTATTCCTAGCTCTATCTGTAACGCATGCAATAGAGCATAAATTGTAGTCCAGCCGGTGTTTCCATTTTCTGGAATTTCTGTATAGCCAGTTCTTCCTCTATAAGTAGAATTTAACCATTGTTGCGTTTTTAATACCATTTCATCCATGATTTTTTCCTCCTAAATAAATATATTTTGTTGTTTTCAGGTTACTAAATATAAAAATTTGGTGCTCTAATTAGTTGCACAACAAAGTCCTCCTCTCGTGTTAATTAACACTAAATTTATTATAGCGTATTTTATATTATATTATATGTTTTATTAAATGTGAAAGAAATGATAAAGAAAAAGAAAAAATAAGAAATATATTTTAATTTTCCAATTTTTTCCTATTTTTTCTCAT
The DNA here is from genome assembly GCA_030524345.1 of Clostridia bacterium. Lineage (GTDB taxonomy): Bacteria > Bacillota > Clostridia > TANB77 > CAG-465 > CAG-465. Next base: position 3,602 of record JAUNGP010000027.1, read on the forward strand.
TTTCTTGTTGAAAAAAGAGAAATAATGTATAATTTAAGAACATATTAAATATATGTAAACTAAAATAGTATTACAGAAAGGAGTTTCATGATTATGATACGGATTCGTTCGCCTTGTTGTTAGAATATCTTTCCATACCCAATTTATAAAGAACTTAAAAATAGGAGGAAATTACTATGACATATACTAAAAAAATTACTAAAAAAATCTTAGCAATGGCACTGGCAATGATAATGCTTTTTACCATTAACACGTCACAGGCTTACGCTTCTGGATCAGTAACTCCAAGTTTAGGTCCTTATCGTTTGGAATATGGCATTAGTCATGTAAATTATTACATTACCGACTCTGTTTTAAATCATCCGATGGGATCAACTTTAGTTACATTAATAAATAATGCTGCTAATAGTTGGGTAGACACTGGTTACGGTTGGAATCCTCTATACATGTATCGTTCTTATGATCTTTACAATTCAAATATGGATTTTTATTTGAGAGAAGGGTATGTGGAAGGATTCATAAGAGGAAACATTACATATTGGAATGGAAATTCTGCAAATCCAGTACAGACTTATCCACATCAAAGTAACTGGGTTTATAGCGAAATTACATTATTCATAACTATGTTTGACCAAAATGATCTTAACTCAATTCAGCGTGCGATTGCATATTTTATGGGAAGTGGATTTGGTTTAGCTACAACACAAGATCCCAATAGTGTTATGTGTAGTTTCTATACTAAATGCAATGTTTATAAGCCTGGTATTATGGATCATAATGGCTTAAATGCAATGTACAATAATTAAGGAAGATTATTATGCCAAGACATAAAAAAAGAACTTTACTTTTAACATTTCTTTTTATATTCATTATTTGCATTGTAGTTATTTTTTCTATTTATAGCAAAAGCGAAGAAAAAGTTCGCAATGAAGATTTAAAGCAAAATGTTGAAGTAAATAAAACAAATGATATTTATTCCTCTTGTTTACCAGAAGATAAAATCTATGCTACAGCATATATATATCCTGAAGCTGAATTTGACTTAACCAATTCCAGTTTAATCTATGATAATTCTGATTTGGTTATAGTTGGGAATATAACTGAAAAAAAACCAGGCAAAATGCTTGAAGAATTAGGGTATCCTGGACTTGTTGGAATAATGTCAATTGATACAGTAATAAAGGGAGATTTTGCATCAAATGAAATCGAATTTTTTACTAGTGGAGGATATTGTACTATAAAAGAATATATAGATGTAATATCCAAAACTCAAAAGGAAAGAATAGATAGACTTGGATTCTCTAAATTGACTGATGAGGAGAAAGAAAATAATTATCTTGTCTTTAATTACGAATACGGTAAAAATTTCGATGAAAATAAGAGATATATACTTATGTTAAAAAACATTAATGGAAAATATATCTGCTTATCTAATTACGGATTTATAGAAGTTTCACAGGAGATTTCTATTAAAGATTTATCAGATATTTTAAATATATCTGAATAAATTCTAACACAAGATTACAATTTTGAAGGGGCAGATTTTTGCCCCTTCATTTAGTATCAATCTTAATTTGCACCAAATGTATAATCTTCCCACTCATTAGTATCTGTATTTCTTATTTTATCGGTTTCTATATCATATTCATATAATAAAGTATCTAAGACTTGATATTTTTCAAAATTATCATTATAATTCATAAATACTAAATAATATTTTCCTTCTACTAATTTAGGAAGTGGTGCTGTAAGTGAATTTAATACTTCAATATACGTTGTATCTTTTTCTTCTTGAGTTTTTTTATCTAAACCTTGCTTTTTGATTTGCTCTGGTTCACAAGCTTTCTCATAATCGCTCAAGGTTATAACTCCACCATATGACATTATCTCAAGTTCTCCTGTAAGATTACCTTTATATGATTTTACTACTGATACTTTTGAAGCAGTAAATGGAGTAATTGTATACACATTCCTTTTTTCAATATAATTTGTATAATATAATATTTTTTCTAATTTTACAACTACAATATTTTGCGTTTCTTCCTCTACAAGATTCAATCCTACTGGAGAAATAAAAAGATTCCTGTTTTGAACATATTCATCACCAATTAAATTTATAATTGAAGATGCAACTGGTAATTTTTTTTCTTCATTTTGTATAGGTTTTTCTACAGCAACATTAGGTGTTTGAATATTTTCATTTTTATTCTGCTTGTTTAATATTATGATTAAAGTTATGGTAATACCTATGATAAGTACAAAAACTGCAGCATATTTGAAGTACCATGTATGAGGTTTTTTATACTCTAAATTTGAATATGCATTTTCAAATAAATTATCTGGTATTTTTACATTTTCATAACTATTTCTAATTATTTTATCTATATCTTTATGTTCCATATCTATCCCACCTTTCTATATATTCTTTAATTTTTTGTCTAGCTCTTTTAAGCTTAGTTTTTATAGTATTTTCATTAATATTTAATATTTCTGATATTTGTTTAGTTGTATAGTCATTACTATAAAATAATATAAAAATTTCTTTCTCAATTTCATCTAATAATTCTAAGAATCTAAAAAAATCTATATTTTCCTCTGATTTAATGTATTCACTATTAGTTTCTAAATTATCTACTTCATTCTCATTATACTCAATATGAATAATATTCTTTTTATTTCTATATACTTGATTGCAATTATTAATTAAAATTGATATTATCCAATTCTCGAATTTTGAAGTATCTTTTAAATCTTTAATATTCTTATAACTCTTATAGATTGTTTCTTGAATTACATCCTTTATGTCTTCTTCATTACTAAGCTTTGCTTTTGCTATAATATAGATTTTCTTTTCCATAGATTGCATTACTTTAATAAAGGCATCTTTATCACCTTTTATGGCTTTTTTTAATATTTTATCCATACACACCTCCTAAAAACTTGATTTCAATAATATAGATGGAGAAGTTGATAATTTAGTTTCACAATATTTTGAAAATATCTATTTTATTATACTATAAATATGAAATTAAAAAAATAAATATATAAATTTATATTTTTTGAAACTAAAATGATATTTTTAACGTCATATATAAAAATTGGGGGTGAAAAAAATGTTAAAAGTATTAATAGTTGATGATAATTACGAATATTTAGAAGCTCTTTTTAACAGCTTAAATGAGCAAATAAATAAAGAATTAAAAATTGTAAAAATATGTAATGATGGAGAAAAAGCTTTAAACTACATTATGAATGACACAATAGATATTATTTTATTAGACTTAAATTTACCTAAAGTAAATGGTATAGAAGTTTTAGAAACAATGAAGAAAAACAACATTCATAGTAAGATAATAATTATGTCTGGAGAAGCTGACTTTGTAGTTGATTTGATTAGAAGGAAACTAAATGTATATCAAACATTTATAAAACCTTTCAAAATAGAAGATTTAATAAATACACTAAATAATATTGTATTAGAGTCATTAGAAGATAACAATTGCAAAAAAATTTCAAATATATTAGAAAAATTCAATTTTAATAAGAATAGTATGGGGTATATTTACATACAAGAATGCTTAAATTTCTGTGTAGAAAACAATTATAAATTCATCCCTCAAATAAAAGTATTATATAAAAAGATTTCAGAAAAATATGATAATATTCCATATTCTAATATTGCTTGGGATATATCTAAATCTATTCAGATAATGAATAAAACTACTAATACTTTAATTTTTAATAAATATTTTCCATATAGTACCTATCCATCTCCAAAAACATTCTTAAATGGAATACTAAATATATACTATAATAAATAATTTGGAATTTATTTTATAAAAAATAAATATAATAGTGAATATACAAAATCTATTTTTAAACTTATTTTTAAATGCTTCTTTAATTTTGATAATCATACTCTAAATCAAATATTAAAAGTATGAAATGTAATAAATATATATTTACATTCATCAAATTATTCAAACTAAAAATAGACATGGCCATATTCTTTAATCTCTTTTGTACAAGTAAAAAATATTTATTTTTTCTTGAAATTTTATTAAAAGAATGATATTATATATAACATAATTAGAAAGGATGAATTTTATGAATAAAACTGAATTATTAAACTTATTAAATGAATTAAATTTTCCAAAAGATGAATATTATGTATTATCTGGTGCTTCTTTAGTTTTAAGAGGAATAAGAGAAAAAGCTGGAGACTTAGATTTGTGTATATCTAACGAATTATTTGAAAATATAAAGGAAAAATATAATTTAACTGAAGATAAAAAAAATGATTGTGGCTTCTATCGTATTTCCGATTCTTTAGAAGTAGTTGTAAATAAAAAAGAAAATTTCAAAATGGAAATGAAAAACGATTATAATTTGGAAGATTTAAACGTTATATTAGACTTTAAACTAAAAAGAAATGCTCCTAAAGATCAAAAAGATATTGAGAATATAAAGAACTATTTAAAAATAAATAATTAAATTTATAAAACTTTAAAATACACTATCATAACATAGCTTATGATAGTGTATTTTTTAAACTTATTTTGCATTCAAACAATAGTTTTCAGCCTCTTCCTTCATAAAAGAAATTCTATTATGAAACTTTCCATAGAATATTGGATCATCGCTGTCTTTGATATCATTAATACTAGATATACTACAATGAAATTGTTTATTATAGTATTCTATAGCTTTCTTAAGATGTGTAGCTGTCACATCATAATGACCTAAACGAATCAAAATAAATAAAATTTCCCAGTCCACTTGTTCAAGCTCATCTTTTTTATCAAAATATTGATTTATGATATCAAAATCAGAAACTTTATACAAAAGATTAAGTTCAGATGTATTAGAATTAATAACATTTAGAAGTTCGATTGGAAGAAATGATATATCACTGTCTGTAAGAACTCCGTCATCTAAATAATCTTTAATAACACGAATTGCATAATAAAGTTTCGTTTTTTCTTCTTCCATCAGAAAAGCTCCAGCATAATCCCGTAAATTCATAGCTTTAGACCTAAGTACGGCTCTAGGATTGACATTTCTTATAATTCTTTCCCTATAATAATAACCTTTATCAAGAAAAGAATAACTGATTATATTATTAAAGGTACCAGTAATTAAATCCTTATAACTGTCAACATAGACATTATAAAGACTATCCCATTGCTGATTTCCCCATGTAGTAACGTTACCATTATAATCAATCCAAAAATCAAGTCCAAGAGAACCATCACAATTAGTTAGTATTGACGGATTCCCATACTCACTTGCACTCATATCTTCTTCAAAAACATCTAATGCCTTCTGAATATCATCGGTATACTGATTAATATCAACTTTCAAATTTGAAAAGAAAAGCTTTGAAAGCCCTATATTAATTTCATAACTCATCACTCCTTTACGACTTTTGTAAGGGCTAAACGTAAAGAAATAACACTATATTGTTTTAAATCAGATTTCTAAAGCGTACGAATAAATAGGGTAGTGATAGAAAAAATATACTACCAATCAATAAACTAGGTACAACTAATAGAAATTTAGATTTTATCTTTTGTGATTTTATCA
>JAUNGP010000028.1 GCA_030524345.1 Clostridia bacterium
TGTATCAAAGACAGTAGTAAATAAACTAATAAAAGGACAAATTACTATAGTAAAAGTAGATGAGAATAAAACACCAATCTCAGGAGTAAAATTCGAAATTTTAGATGCTAATAAAAAAGTTGTAGATACAATTACAACAGGAGCAGATGGAAAAGCGACATCTAAGAAACTAGTTAATGGTACATATTACTATAGAGAAATAGAGGCACCATCAAATGTAATAATGGATACAAAAGAATATGAATTTAAGTTGACTGATAATACGCCAGTTATTACAAAAACAGTAGTAAATAAACTTGTAAAAGGTAGTATTGAGATATTAAAAGTAGATGAAAATAATACACCAATCTCAGGAGTCAAATTTGAAATTTTAGATAGTAATAAAAATGTGGTATATACAATTACAACTGATAAAAATGGTAAAGCAACTGCTAATAATCTATTAATTGGAACATATTATTACAGAGAGGTAAGTGCACCATCAAATGTAGTAATGGATACAGCAGAATACAAATTTATAGTAACAGCTGAAAACCAAGTTATCACAAAAACAGTAGTAAACAAACTTGTAAAGGGTCATATAGAAATATTAAAAGTAGATACTGATAATATGCCAATAGAGGGAGTAAAATTCCAAATACTAGATAGTAATAAAAAAGTTATTGAAGAAATTACTACTGATAAAAATGGTAAAGCAATTTCAAAAGATTTAGGTCTTGGAACATATTACTATAAAGAAGTAAGTGCACCAGACAAATATGTAATGGATACAACAGAATACAAATTTAAATTAACTGAAACAAATAATGTAATAACTAAAACAGTAGTAAATAAAATGATAAAAGGATCATTAAAGATCATTAAAGTGGATGAAAATGATACACCTCTAAAAGGAGTAAAATTTGAAATTCTAGATGCTAATAAAAAAGTAGTAGATACAATCACAACAGATAAAGATGGTATTGCAATTTCTAAAGAACTTGAAATTGGAACATACTATTACAGAGAAATAAGTGCACCAGAAAATGTTGTAATGGATGAAAATGAATATATATTTAAACTAAATGAGACAAATGATTTAATCGTTAAAAAGATTGTTAATAAATTAGCAACAGGTAAATTACAAATTTTAAAGTTGGATAAAAAGAAAAATACACCAATAGAGGGAGTAAAATTTGAGATTTTAAATGAAAATGAAGAAGTGATAGATACAATTGTAACAAATAAAGATGGTATTGCAATATCAAAAGATTTAAAAGTTGGAACATATTTCTTTAGAGAAATAGAAGCTCCAAATGGCTATATAATGGATTCTAACGTATATAAGTTTAAAATCACTAAAAGTAATCAAGTGATAGAAAAGACAATATACAATGAAAAAGAAGAATTACCAAGAACAGGTGGATTTTTAAGTACTGACATTATTATAATCATTGCTATAGCAATTGTTAGTATTATCGCTTACTCTATATATTGTTTACTTTCAGTAAAAAAAGGTAACTAATTGAATACCAAATACCTTACTTAGGATACTAAGTAGGGTATTTTTTTTGACAAAAATTTCATATATATATTGAATAAAAAATTGACTTATTGTATCATTATAAATATACAATAATGTAGGTGATGTAATGTCGTATATAAAATTTGAAAATGTAAGCAAAGAATATATTATGGGTGAAGTGAAGATTAATGCTTTAAACGGTGCAGATTTTAGCATTAATAAAGGTGAGCTTACTGTAATTGTTGGACCAAGTGGCGCTGGAAAAACCACTGCATTAAATATACTTGGAGGAATGGATCAAGTTACAAGTGGAAGAGTCATTGTAGATGATCAAGAAATAAGTAAATATAAAGGGAAAAAGTTAATCACTTATAGAAGAAATGATATCGGATTTGTATTTCAATTTTATAATTTAATTCAAAATCTTACAGCAATTGAAAATGTAGAGCTTGCAACGCAAATTTGTAAAAATTCACTTGATCCTAAGAGTGTTCTTGAAAAAGTTGGATTAGGGAATCGATTAAATAATTTCCCATCACAATTGTCAGGGGGAGAACAGCAACGTGTTGCTATTGCAAGGGCTCTTGCAAAAAATCCAAAGTTATTGCTTTGTGATGAACCAACAGGAGCATTAGACTATAATACTGGTAAACAAATATTACAGTTATTACAAGATACTTGTCGAAAAGAGGAAATGACAGTCATTATAATAACACATAATCAGAGTATTACACCAATGGCAGATAAAGTAATCAATTTTAAAAATGGACGAGTTGAAGAAACGATTATGAATATGAATCCTATACCAGTGGAATTTATAGAATGGTAGGAAGGTACTATGAATAAAACAATATTTAAGGACATGATAATGGAAATAAAGCACACATATAAGCGTTTTATTTCTATTTTATTAATAATACTTTTAGGATCGGGATTTTTTGCTGGTATTAAATCTGTATCCCCAGATATGAAGATTGCTGCTGATAATTATCTAGATGAATCTGAATTTATGGATTTTAAATTAATATCTACATTTGGTATAGATGATGAAGATATAGAGGCAATTAAAAACGAAAAAGAAGTAGAAAAAGTAATGCCAACTTATTCAGTAGATGTTTTAATGGAACAAAATGAAAAAGAATTTGTTTTAAAATTAATGAGTCTTCCTTTTTTGGGTGAGGAAGAGTATATTAATCAATTACAATTAATAGATGGTAGGTTGCCTAGGCAAGTGAATGAATGTGTTACAGAACAAAAAATATTAGATAATGCCAATTTGAAGTTGGGAGACAAAATAAAAATATCCGATAAAAGCTTTGATGATACAACTAAGAATTTATTAAGTATTAGAGAATATACTATAGTTGGCATTGTAAATTCTCCAGTGTATTTGTCATTTGATAGAGGTACTACAAATCTTGGAAGTGGTAGTATCAATGGATTTGTTTATGTTTCTAATAGTTCGATTCATTCTGATTATTATACAGAGGCTTATGTTACGGTAAAGGGTGCTAGAAATTTAAAGTGTTTTGAAGAGGATTATGAAAAATTAATTAGCGAAGAAAAAGAGAAATTAGAAACTTTAGCAAGGGCTAGAAAAGATGAAACATATAATACAATCGTTGAGGAATATAACGCAAAAATTCAGCAAGGAGAAGAAGAACTAGAAACCTTTAAAACTACTTCATTTGAAAAAATTGAAGAAGCAAGAAATCAGATTGATGAGGCGAGAAGTCAGATTGAAACATCGGAAGCATCGCTAGATGAGCAAGAGAGTCAAATACAAAAACAATTTTTAGAATCCGATACACAAATGCAAGCGGCGTGGGATGTATATTATCAAAAAGAGGCTGAATTTAATGAAAAAAAGGCTTCCATAGAAGCGCAAATAAGAAAATTACAAAATTCGGTTGTTCAAGGTGCTGAAGGATTAATCGCAAATTTAAATAATTCTATTAATACAAGTAATCAAACAATTGCATCTAAGAAAAGTGAACTAGCAACTAAGCAATCGCAGTTAAACTCAAAGCAGAGTCAATTAAATTCAAAGCAAAACCAACTAAATACAATTAATAGTCAAATTAGTACGAAACAAAGCCAAATTTCTGCTAAAAATAGGGAGATTCAGAGTAAAGAGGCAGAAATTACAAGTAAAGAGCAACAGGTAACGGAAAAGACGAAAGAATTGATGTATAATTGGTGGAATGCCATGGCTATTAACGCGGAAATTGCTAAACTTAGAGGAGAAATTTTTTCACTAAGAAATCAGATTACTGTATTAAATAATGAAATTAGTAAATTAAATAGTGAGATTACATCATTAAATACTCAAAAGAATACTCTAACTAAAGAAATTAGTTCCTTAAATAGTGAAATTACGTTATTAAAATCACAAATTGCTACATTAAATTCACAGATTGAAGCTGAAAACAAAAAGATTGCTTTATATCAGTCACAATTAAATGCTTTAAATGATAAATTGAATTCTTCATCTCCAGAAATTGGTATTTTGAAAACGACTTTAGAAATAGCACAAACAGAATTAAATAATATCAAAAATGAGTTAAATAATAGGCAGGCAGAACTAAATAGTGCTAAAAGTGAAGCAACTTCTGAAATTGAAAGGGCAAGACAAGAAATTAATACTGTAAAAACAGAATTAGATGAAAAAGAAAAGCAGTTAAATGATGAAGAATTAAATGTCAGCCTCATGATTGCTGATGCTGAATTAGAGCTAGAAGAGCAAAAAGAAAGATTAGCTGAAATAAAAAGACCAGAATGGTACGTTTTGGATAGAGAAAAGATTGAATCCTATGCAAGTTATTTTCAGGATGCTGACAGAATAGGTGCTGTTGCAAAAGTATTTCCAGTTATATTTTTTATTGTTGCTGCTTTAGTATCTCTTACTTCAATGACTAGAATGATAGAGGAACAAAGAAGTCAAATAGGTACAATGAAAGCTTTAGGGTATGAAAGAAAACAGATAATGAGTAAATATCTTTGTTATTCATTGATCGCTACTCTAATTGGTTGTATTATTGGGATAGTACTAGGCGTTGAATTGCTACCAAGAATTGTATTTAGTGTTTATTCCATTATGTATAACATCCCAAAACTTGTGATACAATATAATTATGTTTATATATTAACTGCAGTTTTATTATCGATTACCTGTACCTGTGGTGCTACAGCATTTGTATGCTGGCAGTCTCTTAAAGAAGTACCTGCAACCCTTATGAGGCCAAAATCTCCTAAAACGGGAAAAAGAATATTTCTAGAAAAAATGCCATTTATATGGAAAAGAATTAATTTTAGTAATAAGGTAACAGCTAGAAATATATTCCGATATAAGAAAAGATTTTTAATGACTGTTATTGGAATTGGTGGATGTACAGCTTTGCTTTTAACTGGATTTGGACTTAGAGAAGCAATTACTTCAATGGTTCCAACGCAGTATAGGGAAATATTTACTTATAATTTACAAATATCATATAAGGATAAAGTTTCTGAGGAAGATAAAAGTAAATTTGAGGAAGAATTAATAGGTAAGTATGGAGTCAAATCTTTTATTAGAGGATCACAAATTGCTATGGAATTTGAGGCAAATGATATCACTAAGAGTGGATTTTTATTAGTGGCTACAAATAGTAGTGATCTTTCTGAATATGTGAATCTTAGAAATAGAGAAACAAAAGAACAATGTATTTTAGATAATGATAACGTTATTATAACAGAAAAACTTGCAAAGTTGTTAAATGTTAAAGAAGGTGATACTATCATTATCCGAAATATAGATAATGAAGAGGTTGAAGTAAATATTGCTGCTATATCTGAAAATTATATATTACACTATGTTTGTATGTCAAGTGAACTATATGAGAAACTGTATGATAGAATGCCAAAATATAATAATTTACTTGTAAAATCGGATGAGTTTACAGAAGAAGAGGAAGAAGAAAATTTAAAGCAAATTTTAGATAATGATATGATTAGTTCAGCGCAATATAGCAGAGGATTAACCAAATCTATTGTGGAGGCTATGAATAGCTTAGATTCAGTTGTATATGTTTTAATTGTATCAGCAGGTGCACTAGCCTTTGTAGTATTATATAATTTGTCAAACATCAATATAGGAGAAAGAATGCGTGAACTTGCTACGATTAAAGTGTTAGGATTTTATGATAAAGAAGTAGAAAAATATGTTTATAAAGAAAATGTATTGCTAACTATTATTGGTATTGCTGTGGGTATTATTATGGGATATTTTTTAAATTCTTATGTGGTAACTACTTGTGAAGTAGATCTTGTTATGTTTACTAGAGAATTGTCATGGACAAGTATATTGATGGCAATAGTTATTACCATCATCTTTGCATGGATAGTAAATTTTGTTACACGTTTTTCGTTAAAGAAAATAGATATGATAGAATCATTAAAAAGTATAGAATAGCGGTATATAAAGGAGTATATAGCTTATACTCCTTTCATACTTTAAAATTTGTATGTTATGGTATAATAGTTTTCATAACAGAATGGAGGAATGATGAAAAAAAGTAATAAAGTTGTAATAAAGAGGCATAGGAAAAGAGCATCATTAATCACAGTATTTTTATGTGTCCTTTTAGTTGTAGTTATGATGATGATCATTTTAACGAGTACTAAAAATAAATATGCACTGGAAATTCAGGATGATAGCCTTGCTATACAATTAGTTATGTTTGATAAGAGTAGTAAAACTCCAGATAAAGAAATAACAAATTTTACTTGGAATTGTGAAAACAGAGATGAATATAAACAATTGTGTATGCAGCTAAATTATAAGGGGACTACTAAGAAAGAATATTCTCAAGGGGAAATAGAAATGATTGTTCCCAAATTTGGAAATGTAGGTAGTGAGTTAAATGAAAACTACTATTTAGAGGTCAGAATTGCAGCGGATAGAATAGAAGATAAAGAAAAACAATATGAATGGAGTTATTATTACGATGACGATAATGATGTTTATATTTTTACGAATAATTATCTCATTCCACAAGGAAAAAATTTTGAAGGGTCAATACAACTAGCCTATAATTTAGAACCTATCTTTAAACAAAATACGAATATAGAATTTCAAGCCAAAATTAGGGAAAATATAAAAGGAGCAAAGAATGTATTATACAATTCATCTAATATTTGTAAATTTGTTTATACCACTAGTGAAGCAAGTTATAATTTAGAAGGGATGATTGAAAATTGCAATGAGGGATATCCAAATTTGTCTTATCCTTTTTTAAATGATTATTATCTTGTAAAAGGCATTTTTAGTATTAATGTAGATAATAATAGAATATTAGCATTAGATAATAATCAGAAGAAGATAGGAATAGAGCGTTCAGCTTGTATCAAAATGGATATACCAAAAGAATGTATACTATTTGATAGTGAATTTAATAATATTACAGCGAAAACAGAAAATTATTTAAGTACAACTGATGGTAAGACTTTTTGTTATTATATTGCTTATCCAAAGTCTAATTATCATGATAACCAGGAAGTCACAAATAACATAGAGCTTTGGGGAAGATATGAAGATGAGGAAAAAATACAAAAATTATCTGAAAATCAGCAAAAAATGAAATTAGAAAATATGATTAGTGATAGTATCTATATGATAGAAAATGATTATTCTGATAATCATAATTCTGATATTTTAGATGATAATAGAAAAAATATCAGTATATTAAATTTAAAACAAGGAAGAGTATCAGAATATCTGGATTGGTGGACAAACGTGTCTGTACTAAAAATAGATTCTTTGGCAGATGTTGTCATTGGAAATGACTTACTATATGTTACTAGAGACGATCTTTCAATTACTAAGCTTCAAGATGATGAGTATGACTATGAAAAAATTATCATACCAGTATGTTACTTTTATGATGAAGGAAACAATGGAAATAGTAAAAAAGCTGTAGGATACAGCTATGAATTAATGGTAAGATATAAAGATTCAGAAGAATATGTTAAATATAGTGATGGTAAATTAATGGAAAAAGAGCAAGAAATTATATTTAACTCCAAGAATATTGTTGGAATAAGATTAGTAATACAGGATCTTGATAAGCCTATATGTCAGTTCCAAATAAAAGTAAATACTAGAATTTATTCTGAAAACATTAACAACGGAAAAGTATACCATTATTCTTATTTACAAGTATATGAAGATAAGGAGATAAAAAATAAGAAGAACTTAGATTATTATAAAATGAATATGATAAATGATGAGATTATTCAATATGATATAGAAAATTATGGTGTATATTTACAAAGAAGTGTAGCATATAAAAATGTGGTCAATAACACACCAAAATTTAGATCGATCAATCATATACAGGATATAGAAAACGATGTTACAAATAGATTTTATACAGCAACTTATAAAATAGAAAACTTTTTTGACTATAAAGACTCCCCTGAAATATTTACAGGTTTTCAAACTTATAACATATTACCGCAAGGAACTTATCTGATATCTACAGAAGAAGATATTAAAAATAATTTTGTATTAAAAGGTTATTGGACTGATCAAATAAAAAGTACTCAAAGTGGGATCGTTTTTAAAAATGATGAGGAAATTTTACAATATATAAAGTCCCATATGAAAGTTAATATAGATTATAATTATAGAGATAGTGGTCGAATTTGTATATCAGTTATCGAAGATTTTAGTGATGATCCATTCATATTTGATTTTACAAAATTTGAGGAATATTCTGGGGAATATATAGCCTTTGATGTGGCAATTCCCTATGATAGTATTGATCATTTTGGCAGAATATATAAAAACGATACTTTTGTACAGAGTGATGGAGTGAAAGCTTGCTCAGAAATAAAGGATCATTCAAATATTCTTTTAGATAATGGGAAGATAGATGGGAAATTAATAGACATTAATAATAATGGAAATACTGATGAAGAATTATTATATTCTTTTTCAACATATTCAATATTACATGCAGTGTCTACACATAAATTATATGATTAATATTATTACAATCATAAAGGCAAACTTTACTGAATCTAGTAAGGTTTGTTTTTTATGATTTAGAAAGATAAAAAGGTAGAAAAATAAGTATATACAATAGCTTTTTGTGCAGAATTTCAATGAATCCTCATAATTGTAACGAAAAAGCAATATAATTGCAATAAAAATGCAACAATCCATTGCTTTTTATGTAATTCTGTGGTAAAATATAAAGTATACGTTGGATATTATAAAATAGATATTTCGGGGGGATGTTAAATGCTAAAAAAGCTAAAAGAAATAAAAAATGTAAAACTAAAAATAGTAAGCATATTTTTACTTATTACATTAATGTCAATGCAACTTAGTCCATTTATGTTAAATGCGACAGCAACACAATTGCAATTTTATAGCCCAGGTCTTGTAACACCAGCTACAGACACAGCTTATAACAAAAATGTATTTTATACGAGAGCAAC
>JAUNGP010000029.1 GCA_030524345.1 Clostridia bacterium
ACACACACACACACACACACAATATAGTTCTATAAACATCATAAAAGAAAATAATAGGGACAAATCTGTCTTTTTAAATATAAGCTGATACTAGTTAGTTTAGTATCAGCTCTTTTTGCATGAGTTCCATGATCATATTATACCTATTGCTTATAGGTAACTTTATAAAAAGTCATTACAATAAAACAAAAAATGATATATATTTTAAAAGGAATAGTATAAAATAAATACTATATTATGAAATAGATGAAGGAGGTAAAAATGAAAGTTGAAGAAAAAATGAAACAGAAAGGAAGAAGAAATATATCCATATTAACAGTGTTTTTGTGGCTAGCATTAATTGCAGTTATGTCAGTGATAACCATAACTGGAATCAATAAACCAAATGCATTAGAAGTTGTACGAACAATTACTATAAAAGTGGATTTTAGTGGGTTCTTACAAGATGAGGAATTTACCGAAGGAAATAAAAATTCTATTATAGAAAATTTTGTAGATTATTATTTTTGGATAGGGAAAAATAAAAATTATGACCCATCAGAAATTATAGAATTTGAAACAAGGTATATTGGAGTAGAAAATGGTATAGCAACATATGAGGTGGATATAGGAAGTGAAGATGCTAATTATATAAAATTTTGGATAGATGATCTGCTTAGGTATTCTGTACTATCCCATAATGAATTGCTAGAGGTTTATGATAATTTCTTTGTAGAAAAATTAAATTTAGATCAAGACATCTATGAATTTGGTTTAAGTAGAAGAGATGCAGTAAGAATTAATATAGATACTTCAGAAAGCGTCGAGGAAGTTATAACGGCAAAATTGATGTATCATGATTCATTTCCTCTAGGGGGAGATTTGGTAGAAGAAAGTGAGGGTAAGTTAGTATATGAAATTTATCCGTTACCTAATATGGAATATGATATAGCAATATGTACCAAAAGAAATGAGGTGTTAGAAGAAAATAAAGTACTGAATATGGGAACAGCATATGGTTATCAATATTATTATAAGAGTGTACTAGTTGGGGAGGAAAAAAATGATTACTATTTTAAATTAAAAAAGATAAATCCTGAACTTTCTAGTAATATTATATGGATTGATGATAAAAATGTAGAACTAGGCTATAAATTGAATGTATATGAAAAGTTTTATCCACCTATTAATAGTTCGAATTCTAATAGTCATTATTATGGTATGATTTTTGTTGAAAAATTAGATGATAACTTTAGCATATCAGAGGAATATATCAATGATTCTAATTGGTTAATTGTAAATGAAGAAGAGATTGTAAATGATAAGCTAAATCAAATTCATGAAGGTTTTATTAAATTTGATTTGACAAATAATGAATACATACCAGAATATGTATATGCTAATTTCTTTGAATGGAATCAGGTGAGTTATTCTTGGAAAGAAAATATTCAACATATATATATAAAAGATAAAAATATCTTATACTCTTTTATGAGATTTGACCGTAACCAGATAAATCAAAAAATAAAATTAACATACAATGGAACCAATACAGAAAATACATTTCATTTTAATACGAAAGCAATTACTTTTTATAATATACCTATATCTGCTTGGTTTCAGCAATATTGTTTAGGATTTACATTAGGAGAAAAATCAATAGGATATCGTGAGGAAGAAAAAAGTAGTATTACTATCAATAAACTCATTGACGGAGAAGAAGGAAATAATACATATTATATAGGATTATTTGAAAATGAAACAGATGAAAAAACAGATAAAATATACAGGATGGATATAGTAGATAGTGTGGGAAGTACTACAATAGAAATGACTGGGTATGATAGATCAAAAGAGTATTATATATATGAAGTAGACGAAAATGGTAATAAGATAGTAGACGAAAATTTAGTATATAATAAAAATAAAGTACTAGAAAATCCGAACGTTATAAGTAGTGGGAAAGTTTCAAATGATAAAAATATAGTTTCTGCTTTATTAACAGCATCATCAGAAGAACCAGCAATAGGAGCAGGTGAGGAATATTATATTAATAATATGATAGATGTAGCAAAAACTTATGAAGACATAGTAACTATTTCAAGAGAAAAGGTATATGTAGTAAGATATGAAACTGAAGAAGGTGGAAAACTAAATGGAGATACAGAAGAGTTTGTAAAGCAAGGAGAAACTCCAATTAGTATACCAAAAGTAGAGCCAAATGAAGATTATGAGTTTGATAAATGGGTAGTGATAAAAGATGGAGAAGAAATTGAAGTAAATCCAAGTGAGTATGTTATTACAGAAGATATCACATTTATAGCAAAATATAAAAAGATAGAAAATACGTTACCAGAAGTAACAGAAGAAAAACCAGTAGATACGTCAGATATAAATGTATGGCAGTATGTAGGTATAGCGATAATAAGTGTAATTATTATTGTAATCATCGTTATCATTTTATTAACAAATAAAAAGAAAAAGAGTAAAGAAAAGTAAGACAAAATTTATTATAAAAATTTTCAAATATCTTGTGTATTTCTAATTACATTAAGTGTTTGTATATTGTTTCTGTATATGTCTAGTTTAATACCATCTAAATACTTAAAAGAGAATATAGAAGAATCCATTAAAGTTATTAATGATAATGGAAGTAAAAAATAGTAACAGTATTAAATAAAGAGAGTATATTTGATACATATGCAGATGCGATGATGATGAATACTGCATATAGTATAGATAGTAATCATCCTTTTTATCCAATGCTATTTGCAAGAAGCAATTATGTAGATGGAGTCATAAGTAAAACGATAGAAGATAAAACATACGAGTATAATAAATTACCATATTTTCCAGAAGTAAATGATTTAGAAAAAACAGTAAAAGGTGAAAAAACTAGTAGCCATGGAATATGCAAGATATTGGCATGGCTACTTAGTTTACCTAAGACTTCTACTTGTATCATTCAATTATATGGAAGTAGAAATATTAAGTTATATACTGCATATTGGATTATTTTTAGTATTCACTTATTAAATCAAAAAGAAAATAGAAAAAAAGGATTGCTGAAAGAAAGTATCAAATCTATTTTAGCATTTGCAATTGGATATACTGGAATGTGGATCACAAAATGGATTTTGGTAGATATGATATATGGAAGAGAGTTAATCAAAAATGCAATTGGTCAAGCCATATATAGAATTGATTCACTTAATATTTAAATACAGTGTGTATCGGGATACCAGTAGCAATATGGTATTTACTAATTAAAGAGCATTCTGTTTTGTATGACTATTTTACGTATAGAAATTTAATAGTTACATGTGTATGTAGCCAAATCATGATTATTCATCTACTAGATAAATGGATCAAAAATAGTAAAAAGGAGGCTTTTATTATTTTGATATTAGTAGATGTAATTGTGGTAATCTTAAATTATATTATTTAAGATAAATTGATAATAATACTTGCAAAAAATATTGAAAAATGTTAGCATATAAATGTAATCCAAAAGATTACAGAAAGAGGAAATGATTATGGTAACTAAAGTACATAAAATAATGAAAGAACTACACACACACACACACACACACAACGTAGTTTTATAAACATCATAAAAGAAAATAATAGGGACGATTCTGTCCGTTATGATATAAGCTGATACTAGATTAGTCTAGTACCAGCTCTTTTTGCGTGAGTTACATAATCACCTTGTACTTATTGTTGATAAGTACCTTTATAAAAAGTCATTACAATAAAACAAAAAGTAATATATATTTTAAATGGGATAGTATAAAATGGGTACTATCTTCAAGGAGGGAAAAATGGAAACTGAAGAAAAAATGAAAAAGAAAGGAAAAAGGAATGTATCCATATTAACAGTGTTTTTGTGGCTAGCATTAATTGCAGTTATGTCAGTGATAACTATAACTGGAATCAATAAATCAAATGCACTAGAAGTTGTACGAACAATTACTGTAAAAGTGGATTTCAATGAATTTTTGCAAGATGAAAGTATAGAAGAAGAGAACAAAGAACCTCTTATAGAGAATTTTTTAAATTATTATTTTTGGATGGGAAAAAATAAATATAATGGTATAGACTTTGGAACAAGATATATAGGCTTAGAAAATGATATAGCAACATATGAAGTAGATATAGGAAGTGAAGATGTTAATTGTATGGGATTTTGGATGGGAGAGTTGTTAAGTGTGTATTCTGTACTATCCAATAATGAATTGCTAGAGGTTGTCAATGATTATGATAATTTCTTTGTAGAAAAATTAAATTCAGATCAAGACATCTATGAATTTAGTTTAAGTAGAAGAGATGCAGTAAGAATTAATATAGATATTTCAGAAGGAGTAGAAGAAGTGATAGGAATCGGATTAATGTATCATGATTCATTGCCTCTAGGGGGAAATTTGGTAGAAGAAAGTGTTAGTCATTTAGTATATGAAATTTATCCATTACCTAATATGGAATATAATATAGTAGTATACACCACTAAAAATATGGCCTTAGAAGAAGATAAAGTTCTTAACATTAGTGAAGAAGATGAAAACATTTATTATAAAAGAGTAAGCGTAGGTGAAGAAAAGAGCCAATATTTTTTTAAGTTAA
The DNA here is from genome assembly GCA_030524345.1 of Clostridia bacterium. Lineage (GTDB taxonomy): Bacteria > Bacillota > Clostridia > TANB77 > CAG-465 > CAG-465. The sequence goes on from JAUNGP010000029.1 coordinate 4,603, forward strand.
AGGAAATAGTACCTGGGATATCTAGTAGAATAAATTGGAAAGAAGATGGGACGGCAGTATTAAATCTTCAATTAAAAAGAGCAGATAATTTATATTCAGATATTATATCTGGAAATTCATATTATCAATGTGCAATATTTGTTGAAAATTTAGACGAAAATTTTACAATATCAGATCAGTATGAAAATGATCCAGAATGGTTAATTGCAACTGAAGAGGAGTTAATAAATGAAGAGGAGTTTAATAGTTGGGGAGAAGGAATGTTGTTAGAGTTTGATCTAGATAACAACGAATATATTACAAGATATATATATCATAAATTTTTTAGCTTTGTACATATCACAGGAAGTAGTACAAATAGGGGCACCTATAAAATGATTTATGGAAATACACGCTATATATATTTGAAAGACAAAAATATCCTATATTGTTTAGTAGAACCTAATGGAACCCAAACGATAGATCTAGTATGTAAAGAGAAAAATCAATCTGCTGGAAATAGATATAATTTTGAAGCAAAAATAATTAATTTTTATTGTTCGTCAGGATTTGCTTGCATGGACTATTGGCATAGTCAATATTATATAGGAGGTACTTTTAGTGAAAAAGCAATAAAATATAATGAAGATGAGAATACTAGAATAGCAGTAAATAAATTAGTAAGTGGAGAGAAAGGAAATCATACCTATTATGTGGGGCTATTTGAAAATGAAACCGATGAGAAAACAGAAAGAATTTATAATATAGATACAGTAGACGGAGTTGGAAGTACTACGATAGACATGACAGGATATGATAGTTCAAAAGAATATTACATATATGAAGTAGATGAAAATGGTAATAAAATTGTAGATGAAAGTTTGATATATAATAAAAATAGGGTATTAGAAGAGGAAAATATCATCAAAGAAAGTGTGATAACATCAGATAAGAGTATAATATCTTCAGTATCTATAACATCACCAGATGAACCTGGGATTGGGTCCGGAGAAGAGTTCTACGACGATAATGTGATAACTGTGACCAACGTTTATCAAGATATAGTAACTATAACAAAAGATTACAAAGAAAAAGTATATATAGTAAGATATGAAACAGAGGAAGGCGGAACTTTCAATGGAGATACGGAGGAAATTGTAGGGGAGGGAGAAACCCCAGTCAATGTACCAAAAGTAGAATTAAATGAAAACTATGAATTTGATAAATGGGTAGTGATAAAAGATGGAGAAGAAATTGAAGTAAATCCAAGCGAGTATGTTATTACAGAAGATGTAACATTTATAGCAAAATATAAAAAGATAGAAGGAAGAGAACCAATAGTAAAGCCAAATGAAAATGAGGAAATTGATACAGGAGACATTGCTATAGAAATGTATATAGGAAGTGCGATAATTAGTATTGCCCTTATTATTATCATATTAATTGTGATCAGGAAAAAGAAACACTGTTAAGAAAAGAAACACTGATGTAGAAAATTTATGTCAGTGTTTTCTGATATCCTTGAAAAATGATAAAATATAAAATATAATATAGTAGTAAATCAATATAAGGGGGAAAAATGAAAATAGGAAAAAGTGCATTTCAGTGTATAGTAGTTTTTGCATTCGTACTATGTATTTGTATGTCATGTCTTTATCTATCTTGTCTCATTCCTTCTAATATGTTAAAAAATAATATCGAAGAGTCAATAGAAGAACTGGAAAATTTGGGAAGCAAAAAAACCATAACTATCATGAATAGAAAAATTATGTTTGACATATATGCAGATGCAATGATGCTTAATACTGCATATAGCATAGATAGCAATCATCCATTTTATTCTATGTTATTTGCAAGAAGCAATTATGTAGATGGCATTACGGATCATACTTATCAGGATAAAGCGTATGAATTGAATAAAGTACCAGTATTTCCTGATGTAGAAGATTTAGGAAGAGTGGTTAGAGGAGAAAAGTTATATGCCATAGAGTATGCAAGGTATTGGCATGGCTATTTAATGATTTTAAGGCCATTATTAGTATTATTTAATTATATGGAAATCAAAACGGTTAATTACATAATTCATTTTATCCTGATTGCAATATTGTTGTATCAAATAAAGAAAAAAATAGGACTGAAATATTGGATTGCAGTTGTCTTTGGATTGATAGCAGTTGAAGGATATTTAGTATGTTCTTGTTTAGAAGAAACTATTGGCATTAGCTTAATTTTAGTAGAAAGTATCATTTTATTAAGTAAGAAGATTAAAAATTATGGAATGTATTTTCTTGTAATAGGAATGCTTACTGCCTTTTTTGACTTACTTACCATACCAGTAGCTACTTTTTTTGTTCCTTTAGTTCTATATATATTAATGAATCAGAAACAGGATAATCGATTATTATGGAAAACATGTATTAAATATTTTATTCTATGTTTGTTAGGATATGTGGCAATGTGGGCAATGAAATGGATATTAGTGGATTTGATATATAAAAGGGAATTAGTAAAAAATGCGATTCGGTCAAGCAGGATATAGGACAGGTTCTTTTCAGTTACATTTTTGGTATGCCATCATATTGAATTGTATATGCCTTGGAATTCCAGTAAGCATTTACATCGTAATTTTATATTTATTACAAATCATTCTGATACTGTATGAAAAGATAAGGTATAAAAAAGTACCGAAAGCATTTTTTCAAAATATATTAATTGGAGGAATAGGACTAGCTCCAATTGTATGGTATTCTGTTATAAGAGAACATTCTCTTGGACATGCATATTTTACTTACCGAAATTTATTGATAACATGTATTTGTGCGCAAATAATGGGGATCCGAATATTAGATAAGTATATAAAAGAAAGCAAAAAGGAAGCATTCATTATTTTTATATTAATTGATTTAATTGTCCTAATATTAAATAATATGATTTAATATTTACTTGGAGGAGTATATGAAAGAGTTAACTATTTTGATACCTTGTTTAAATGAAAAAGAAACCATCGGTCAAGTTATAGATGAAGCAAATCAATTTTTAGAGGATAATCATGTATGCGGTGAAGTATTAGTGGCTGACAATGGCAGTAATGATGGCTCAATTGAAATTGTTAAAAGTAAAGAGGCAAGAATCATCAATGTTGAGGAAAAGGGATATGGAATGGCTCTTATCGAAGGAACAAAGGCTGCTAATGGTAAATATATTATTATGGGGGATGCAGATTACTCATATAATTTATATGATATCAAAAACATATTGGAAAAGTTACAAGAAGGATATGATTTAGTTGTCGGAAATAGGTTAAATTCGAATATAGAAAAAGGAGCAATGCCATTTTTACATAGATATCTTGGTACACCGATTATATCAACAATTGGAAATGTTATATATGATGTTGGAATAAAAGATTTTAATTCTGGACTACGTGGGTATGATAAGGAAAAATTAAGAAGTCTAGATTTGGTTTCACCAGGTTTTGAATATGCGACTGAAATGCTTATCAAGGCGAAAAAAAATAACCTACAAGTTGCAGAGGTAGACATTAGGTTTAGAAAAGATAAGAGAAATAGGAAGCCACATTTAAGACCAATCAAGGATGGAATTAGACATGTGAAAGTTTTGATAAAAAATGTAAAATAATGCAAAGAAAAAGTTCATATATGAATTAGCAAATAGTACAATTGGTTATAAAAAAATTTACAATAATACTTGAAAAAGTTGCCGAAAAATGTTAGCATATAGATGTAATCAAAAACTGATTACAGAAAAGAGGAAAATGATTATGGTAACTAAAGTACACAAAATAGTGAATGAACTACACACACACACACACACACACAACGTAGTTCTATAAACATTGT
>JAUNGP010000030.1 GCA_030524345.1 Clostridia bacterium
TTTCATCTAATACTTTCCATTTATCTGGTACTTCTGTTAGTTTTCCCGGGTTTTGTTCTTCTGAGTAATATACTACTGGTGCATATCCTTTATCTTCTGCATATGTTGTATCTACTCCTACAAATTCACCTTTCCAGCCACTACTAATATCATTTCCACTTTCATCATAGATTGTTTCTAGTGTATCGTATAATATTAAATCCTTTAGACTATTTGCTCCTGTTGTTACACGAAGTTTATATGTGTATTCACTTCCTGCTGTTGCTTCTGCTGTTCCTTCTACAAATGCTCCCTTGGTTAAGTCTGTTCTGACTTGTTTGATAACAGCTTGTTGCGATGATACTGCATGGGTGATATTTAAGGTATTTAAATTATATACTAACGTTTCATCTGTAATTCCATCGTTATCTATATCACTTGCTAAAGAATCATACCTTCCATTATCATACGTGGTTCCACCAGGATTCGTCCCTACTGGTGTCTTATATGAAAACTCTTGATTATTCCACATAGTATAAGCATAATTTTTATATGTTGTTCCATAATCTAACATACTATCATATGGTATTTCTACACAGATATATGAACTTATGTCATTAAACGAGGATCTATTGAGCAAATAATAGCTCCAATCAATTCCATTTAAATCATATGTTATATTTATTTTAGTTCTTCCACTATCTTTGTAATTATAATCAATTGTCACTGCCGTATTTTCTTTAATATAGTTCTCAAGTCCTACTTGTGTACTAAATGTTGTCCCATCTTTTAATTTTAAATTCTGATATGGAAAATCACATGTAATACTTTCTATTATTTCTTCTCTACTACTTACAAGATTCATTCCCATTGGTAGTATATCATATGCTTGTATTATGCACTCCTTATTTACCTCACAACAAGAAATATCAACCTGATTCTCTAATTGATATGTAATTTCATATCTTTTTTCCAAATTATTATTTATTTGTTTTTTTGTTGTCTTACGTATAGCCAGTTCAACTTTGCCATCTATTATTTGAATTTTGTCAGTACTTCTCTGCATATACATTCCATATGTTGTTTGATCATACTCGGCTATTTTTAGAGTTGATAATGTTGTATAACTATCTAATGTTGGTTCATTTACTAATGTTCTATTTCCATTTTCATCTTTCTTATATACTTGCAAATAATCAAAATTATATACATAACCTATTTCACAGTCAGAAGTATGTATGTTAGTATATGTATATATGTGTCCATAATATAATGTCTTATCTAAATCTTTTATTACCAGTTTTATTCCTACTATATCTTCCCTGTCAAATGTTATAGTTTTTTCCCTATTACTTGTTAAACCGGTTATATAACTTACATATTCGTTTGTACCAGCATACCTTACTTGTAAATCATAATTGTATCCTATTAAAGCACTACCATTTGTTCCACTATACTTATTATATGTATAAAATATTGGTATTTTTAATTCAGTGAAGTTATACTCATCGTCTTCTAATTTTGTTACCTCTCCATTTCCTCTTGTGATATATAACAGATCATCGCCTATCTCTACATCCATTATGCTATCTGTATAAAACGAATGTTCTTCTATAATCCAGCGCATTCCCTCTCCATCATTTTTAATTTCATTTTTATAATGAGGACTTGAATCTCCATCTTTGACTATCCAATACAGTTTCCCATGATATTCAAAATCAAAATCAACCAAACTTACTGTTCTGCTCGCTTCTGCTAACTTTTGCATTTCTTCTTCATCTTCGTATCTTCCCCATAGCTCTGCTGTATTTGTTATGACATCCCCTTCATTATATTTATTTTTAGGATAGCCTATATAATAACCAACAAGACTATTAGAAAAAGAACTCACTAAATAATAATATGTATTCCCTTCTACTGGTTCAATTTTATTTAAGTTTTTATCATATAATACACATCCTTCTGGTAATTCTTCTTTTATGCAATTACGCTCATGTTCACCTAGCTTGACATTATTCTCACCATATGCATATATTACATTCTTATTACTACATTCACCCATAAACTCATATTTTACCCAATAATAATCATCTAGTATATCTTCTATTTTTGTATAATCCGCTTTTGCACCTGCTTGAGCTCTTTGTGACAATGTGTATGTTTTTTTTATTGATGTATAATGGAAATTACATATATTAGAATTCATTGCTATTATTTCTTCTTGATTTGATATATTTTCCTTTATTTTTGCTTGAAACCCTAAATCTGTTTGTATTCTAAATCTCGGTAACAAATTATATGTTATTTGTATTGTTCCTTCAAAATGTTCATTTTCTGCTATTTCCATATTATTTGTAAATGTATATGTATTAGTAGTTTCATTATAGCTATAACTCCAATCATATTGTTTTACTGTATCAGTATCCTTATCTGCCGCTATTACTATATTATTTTCTAACCAATAGCTATATGTTTTATTAGATGAATATGATGGAATCGTTGCATTTCTCCAATACTCACTAAAACTATCTTTTGCTATTCCTGGTATCTCTATTGCAATTTCTCCTGGCTGATATGCTTTTCCTGTTGTACATGCATAATTTGTTTGCATAACAAGTTGCTTTGTATCACTTTCCCTTGTCGCATTCCATGTAACATCTGTTATTGCATCATTTGGTGTATCACCACTTTTATCATACATGACAAGTGTAATATTCCAGCTATTGTCTTCTACTTCTAATGCATTTTTATTCTTCATACTTGTGGCTGTTATTGTGATCATTGTCACAATTAGAAATAGCCATAAAAATACTGTGATAATTGACGTTTGCCTTTTTCTTTTAACTTTTTGTTTACTTATATTTATAGCCTTTTTCTTTTCTCCTTGTTTCATTTTCTCCTCCTGTCTATTATGATTATGGTGACTCGCACGCAAAAAGAGCTGGTATTGGTTTTTATTCCAATATCAGCTTATATTTAAAAGGACAGAATTGTCCCTATTATTTTCTTTTTGATTGTTTATAGAACTACGTTGTGTGTGTGTGTGTGTGTGTGTAGTTCAATCACTATTTTATGTTTTTTAGTTACCATAATCTTTCCTCTTTCTGTAATCAATATTTGATTACAGATCTATATTACCACATATACTTCTTTTTGGCAATAGAAAAAAATCGAAATCAATATATTTCGATTTTAATCATTTTCTTCCAACTGAACGATAGCAGATAATACTTCTACAAAATTATTAGAATTATTATCATATTCTAAAATATCATATTTTACTTCAGATTCATTGATCTCCCTTATCATGATTTCACTGTTTCCATCTCCATTTAAATCGGCAGCAAATTCAAAGGAATAAATAGGCCAACTTGAAGCATTCTCTTTATCTTTTACATAGCTATATTTTATTATTTTAGACTTTGTTCTATTAGAATTAGTAAATATCACGGCGCTATAAATACCTTTGTCATTTTTGCTACTTGTAACACACATTATTTTATATGTATCATTTAAATTAACAGATACATCATATACACTAGATATATTGATACTATTATTTAATAATCTATATTTTCCAAGAGCATCTTTTACCGCTTTGTAATCCTCATCTGTTGCATCTACTTGAATTGGCACTATAGGCATTGCATTTACATCACTAGATGGAATAGCAAAATACTCTTCTGTTACATTGATACTAGAAGTTAAAGCTTGTGTGTACGTATTATTTTTTGTAATACTATTTATTTTAAATGTACCATTTTTTCCTCTACTAGTATATACATTCATTTCTGTATTTACTTTATTACTACTATATGACAAATACTTATTAGCAGACACAAATTCATGATTGTATACTGCACCAACAATAATATTATCAATAATAATAGGCTTCGAATTTTTAGCAATATCATCACTAACATTATTAGATTTATCACTAATACTTCCAATCGTTAGCATATCCTCAGTATTTGCCAACACTAAAATTGTAATACCTGCTATCAATAATAATAGTAATACTACAAACATTACTTTCAAAAAATTCTTTTTCTTTAGTTTATTTTTAGAATATCCCATTAATATACCCACTTTCCTTCATCAAAAGAGAATACACAGCCACAATATTTTTGCATATAGAGACCATCTTCTCTTGCCATCCTTTGTCCTTCTCTAAAATATTCTCTATAATCTTGGTATAAAAATTTTATACCATATTCTTCTTCTAGTTTTTGACCAACTCTTTTAATGATTTCATGCTTCTGATATGGGCTAATCGTAAGTGTAGTCGAAACAATATCATAGTGATTTTCTTTTGCATATTCAAAAACCTTTTTAAGCCTCAAATAATAGCAATACTCACATCTTAACTGATACTTTTTATTTTCACCTACATTTTCTACAACATATTTTATATAATTTTTCATATCATATTCATCTAAAACTACAAAATCACGTTCATGCCTTGTACAAAAATCGATAAAAGTATCTCTTCTCCTTTTATATTCCACCATAGGATGAATATTAGGATTATAGAAACAAGCTGTACAATCTACTTTCTCTCTTATTCCATCTTCGTTCATCATTCCATTTTCTTTGATATCCTTTTCTATATATATAAAACAAGGTGCACAACATGCATGCATTAATAATTTTCTCATTTTGCCATCTCCAGTCCTAAATGCTCATAAGCAAGTTTTGTTGCCATTCTCCCTCTTGGTCCTCTTGTTAAAAAACCGATTTGCATAAGGTATGGTTCATATGCATCTTCAATCGTATCTTTATCTTCCCCTATTGCTGCAGCTAGTGTATCTAATCCAACAGGTCCACCATTAAACTTTTGAATAACAGCTCTTAACATTTCTCTATCCGTCTGATCAAGTCCAATTTCGTCGATCTCAAGTCTATCTAATGCTTTTTTAGCAATATCATAATTGATGTTATTTAATCCTTCCACCTCTGCAAAGTCTCTAACTCTCTTTAAAAGTCTATTTGCTATTCTTGGTGTTCCTCTACACCTAGAGCCCACTTCAATAGCAGCATCAGGATCTATACTAATATTTAAGATTTCTGCGCTTCTAGTGATAATATTGGCAAGCTCCTTTTCAGTATAAAGCTCAAGTCTATGTATAATACCAAATCTATCTCTTAATGGTGAAGAAAGAGAGCCAACTTTTGTAGTAGCCCCAACAAGTGTAAATTTAGGCAAATCTAATCTAATAGATCTCGCATCTGGTCCCTTTCCAATAATAATATCTAAATTGTAATCCTCAAGTGCAGGATATAATATTTCCTCTACAGCTTTATTCAGTCTATGTATTTCATCAATAAATAACACATCATTTTCCTGTAAATTAGTAAGAATAGCGGCTAGATCCCCTGCTTTACTAATAGCAGGTCCAGAGGTTATTTTTATATTACTTCCCATCTCGTTTGCTATAATAGTGGCAAGTGTTGTTTTACCAAGACCAGGAGGACCATATAGCAGTACATGATCAAGTGCTTCTCCTCTTTTTATGGCAGCAGATATATAAACTTTTAAATTTTCTTTTACTTTCTCCTGACCAATATATTCAGAAAGAATTGTTGGTCTTAAAGATAATTCTTCTATTGTATCTTCCGATTCAACAAATTCAGGAGATACCACTCTATCTTCTATCATCTTAACCTCCTCTAAGAATAATAATTTCTAATACATTATACCAAACATTAGTTTTCAAGTCAACGAAAAAAGTAACCATTCTTTACAATGATTACTTTTATAGCAATATATACCTATATTAATTTTTTACTCCTTTTTCATCACTTAAAAAGTTATATAAAACAGCTGCTATTGCTGCTCCTATCAGTGGAGCCACTATAAATAACCAAATTTGTGATAATGCTTCTCCTCCCATAAATAATGCAGGGCCTATGCTTCTTGCAGGATTTACAGAAGTTCCAGTAAGTGGAAGTCCCATGATATGTACAAGTGTAAGAGATAATCCTATTACGACACCTGCAATGGATGAATATTCTTTTTTACTTGTAACGCCCAAAATTGTCATTACAAAAGTAAAAGTTAAAACAATTTCTGCAATTAAAGCTTGTATCAGTGTTAAATTAGCATCTGTACCTGAACCATAAGCATTTGTACCAAGTCCATTTTCTGTTCCAAATAAAAACATAAGTAATGCTGCTCCTGCTATTGCTCCAAGTACTTGAGATATCACATAACCTATAAAATCCTTTACACTCATCTTTTTAGATATAAGCATTGCAAGAGATACTGCTGGATTGATATGACAACCAGATATATTACCAATAGAATATGCCATTGCAACGATTACTAAGCCAAAAGATAGAGCAATTCCAATATATCCACCACCATATCCATTCGTTATGGCACTACCACATCCAAAAATAACTAAAATAGCAGTACCTATAAACTCAGAAATATATTTTTTCATATAAGTCCTCCCCTTGTAGTAAACTACATTTTTATTTTAACATTAATATACTGATTAAGCAATATATCTAGTTTAAATTTTTAATTTCTTTCTGACAATAAAAATGATGTGAGAAAACAGCAGTTTTGCTATCTTCCACATCTCATACTATTTCTTAGACTTATTTTTTCTTCACAACCAATATTCCAACAATTACTCCAATAACTGCTACAAGGAAAATTACTAGATAAATCCATACGTTCATATCACTTGTATCTACT
>JAUNGP010000004.1 GCA_030524345.1 Clostridia bacterium
TTAATTTTCCTGGGTTTTGTTCTTCTGAATAATATACTACTGGTGCATATCCTTTACCTTCTGCATATGTTGTATCTACTCCTACAAATTCACCTTTCCAGCCACTACTAATATCATTTCCACTTTCATCATAGATTGTTTCTAGTGTATCGTATAATATTAAATCCTTTAGACTATTTGCTCCTGTTGTTACACGAAGTTTATATGTGTATTCACTTCCTGCTGTTGCTTCTGCTGTTCCTTCTACAAATGCTCCCTTGGTTAAGTCTGTTCTTACTTGTTTGATAACAGCTTGCTGTGAGGATACTGCATGGGTTATATTTGTAGTAACTAAACTATATGTCAATTTTTCATTAATATCCCCATCATTATCTATATCTAAAGCTAAAGTATCATATTGTCCATTATCTGTAGTTACTTTATATCCCATAGCACTAGTAACATATTGGTATTCTTGTTCATTCCACATAGAATATACATAATTTTTATATGTTGTTCCATATTCTAATATACTATCATATGGTATTTCTGTTTTTATTTTTATAGATAGACCTTCATATTGAAACCTATTTACTAAATAATAACTCCAATCTATTTCATTTAAATTATATATTATACTTATTTTTGTTCTTCCACTATTTTTGTAATCATAGTCTACTTCTATTGTAGTATGTTCTTTGATATAGTCTACTAACTCTGTTTTGGTATTAAATATTGTTCCATTTTTTAATTTTAAGCTTTGATATGATAATCCACAGGCAAGGCTCTCTATTATTTCTTTCTCTGTGCTAACCAAATTCATTCCTTCAGGTAATATATCATACGCCTTAACTATAAAATCTTTATCTACATCGTAATATTCCATCAAAAAATTTGAAGTACATGTATATTCAACATCATATTTCTCTTCTGACACATTATGATTTAAAGAACTTGCTTTTTGACTTCCAAGCGTTAATCTTCCATTTAGTATACGCGTCCAAGAATAATCTCGTTGCATATATGTACCATATGTTTCTTGATCATATTCTGCAACTTTTAGTTTTGTAGATTCTGTAGCATAACTGCTTAAAGTTGGCTCATTTACAAGAGTTCTATTTCCACTTTCATCTTTATGATACACTTGTAAATAATCAAAATTATATACCATTCCATTTTCTATACAATTTTTGGTATGGACATTGGTAGTTACATATATTTTTCCACCATATAATGTTGTATCCAGATCTTTTATTACAATCTTTACTCCGGCTACATCATCTCTATTAAATATTATACTTTTTCCTTGATTATTCGTCATCCCAGTTTCATAAGTTACATATTCATTGGTGTCAGCATATCTAACCTGTAAATCATACTTATATCCTATTAAAGCATCTCCACTACTTGTAGTGTATTTATTGTACGTTGAAAATATTGGTATTCTTACTTGAGTAAAATTATACTCATTATCTTCTAACTTGGTAACCTCACCATCTTCTCTTGTTATATATAATAGATCATCTCCTATTTCTACATCCATTTTACTATCTGTATAAAATGCTATCGGGTATAAATCCCATTCTTTATTTTCTCCTCCATTTTTAATTCTATTTAAAAACATACTATTAGAGCATGATTTCTTGATTGAATATAATTGGCCAGTATATTCGAAATTAAATTCTACTAAACTTACTGTTTTTGTTGCCTCCGCTAATTTTTGATTTTTTTCTTCATCTTCATATCTTCCCCATAGTTCTGCTGTATTTGCTATTTTATCTCCCTCATTATAGCTACTTTTTGGATAGCCAACATAATAGAAAGGCATTACATTCGAAGTCGTATAATAGGCTTCCAAATAATATACATTTCCCTCATATGGTTCAATTTTATTTAAATTGTCATCATATAATACACAACCTTCCGGTAACTCCTCCTTTACACATTGATAGTAACTTTTATCTATAACAAATTTATTGTTAATATCGTATACTTGTATTCCTCCATCTTCATTATTTTTATAAGTAAAATAATATTGAACCCAATAATAATCATCTAATATATCTTCTATTGGCGTATAATCTTTTTTTACTCCTACTCGAGCATATTTTGTTAAACTATATGTATTCTTTACTGATGTATAATGAAAATTACATACATTAGAATTCATCGCTATAATTTCATCTGCACTTATATTCTCTCTAATTTTTGCCTGAAATTCCAAATCTGTTTGTATTCTTAATCTTGGTAATAAGTTATATACTATTTGTATTGTTCCTTCAAAATGTTCATTTTGTTCTATTGCCATATTATTTGTAAATGTATATGTATTGGTAGTTTCATTATAACTATAACTCCAATCATATTGTTTTACTGTATCAGTATCCTTATCTGCCGCTACTACTACATTATTTTTTAACCAATAGCTATATGTCCAATTTAAAGGAGTCGTTACATTTCTCCAATACTCACTAAAACTATCCTTTGCTATTCCTGGTATTTCTATTGCAATTTCTCCTGGCTGATATGTTTTTCCTGTTGTACATGCATAATTTGTTTGCATAACAAGTTGCTTTGTATCACTACTACTTGTCGCATTCCATGTAACATCTGTTATTGCATCATTTGGTGTATCACTGCTTTTATCATACATGACAAGTGTAATGTTCCAATTATTGTCTTCTACTTCTAACGCATTTTTATTCTTCATACTTGTCGCTGTTATTGTGATCATTGTTGCTATTAGAAATAGCCATAAAAATACTGTGATAATTGACGTTTGCCTCTTCCTTTTAACTTTTTGTTTACTTATTTTTTTAGGCTTTTCATTTTCTCCTTGTTTCATTTTTAACCTCCTTAATTTTTAACATAGTTTGTGCAATTTTATACTGTAATATTTAAAATATATACCATTTCAAAATTATTTTTAATGACTTATGGTCAAACTGCATTAAACAATTGGTATTATTAGATTATAATAACGCAAAAAGAGCTGATACTAGTTTTTCTAGTATCAGCTTTTATTAAAATAGACGGAATTGTCCCTATTATTTTCTTTTTGATTGTTTATAGAACTATGTTGTGTGTGTGTGTGTGTGTGTGTAGTTCATTCACTATTTTATGCTTTTTAGTTACCATAATCTTTCCTCTTTCTGTAATCTTTTGGATTACACATCTATATTATCATTTCTACATTATTTTTTCAAGATATAATTTCATTTTTGTTTTATCTAAGTCGTTACATTGACAAAATACTTGATATACAGTAAAATTAAAATAATATATAGGAGATATTGATTTATGAAAAATTATTATGAGATACTAGAGGTAAATGAAAAAGCTTCTCAAGAAATTATAAGTAAAGTATTTAAAATGCATATTAAAAAGTGGCATCCTGATCTATATCAAGGAGATGAGAAAATAAAAGCTGAGAATAAAACCAAGGAAATCAATGAAGCTTACTCTGTTTTATCCGATGAAACAAAAAGAGCAAATTATGATATGGAACTTCAAAATGAGAAAAATATTTTATCAGGCGAAAACTACGAACTTGAAATGCTAAAAGAAGAAAATGAAATGCTAAAAAGAAGTATTGAGAAACGAGATCAAATCATCAATAATTTAATTCACCCATCTAGTGAAACTTCTAAAAGAATGCATTACTATAACGAGGATGATTATTACGATGAAGAAGAGACTCAACCCCAATATACAGCTTACAACCAAGATTATAATCAAAACTACTCTCAAAATGATGATAATAATGAATATTCTAATCCCCAACCTAGTGTAAAAGATTTTATGATAAAAGTAATCATTTGTTTCTTAATATTACTTATAGGATCAATTATTATATACTTTTTAATTAAAAATCTACCACTATTTAATTTAATGAATGATATACAATAAAAACGGCATTTAGCCGTTTTTTGTTATAATATAATACAAATCAGTCCACCACTTCCTTCATTAATAATTTTTTCTAAAGTCTCTTGTAATTTCATTTGTGCTTCATCAGGCATTCTATATAGCTTGTTATGAAGCCCTTCGTTTACAAGTGAATGCAATGATTTGCCAAATATATTGGATTCCCAAATCTTAGTAGGATCAGTTTCAAATTCACTAAGTAAATATTTTACTAAATCTTCTGATTGTTTTTCGCTTCCAACAATTGGAGATACCTCTGTTTCAATGTCAGCTCTAATCATATGAATACTTGGAGCACTAGCCTTTAATTTTACCCCATATTTATTACCTTGTTTTACAATCTCAGGTTCTTCTAACTTTAACTCATTAATCTGCGGTGTCACAATTCCGTATCCCTTGACTCTAACTTCTTCTAACGCCATTGCAATCTTATCATATTCTTGCTTTGTATTAGCAAAATCTTTAAGAAGTGAGAAAATATCTCCATCTGATTCAATATTAAAGTTTGACATCTCACTTAGAACTCGATAAAACATCTTAGGATTAATATTCATTCTAACTTGTATTCTTCCATCTTCCATCTGTGCCTTATCGATATTAATATCTTCAAATATATCATTTTCTGTATTAACTTTTTCTATTACTTCATTAATTTCTCTAATAGAATAATCATTTTCAAAATTATCTTTTACAATATTAATAATATTTTGTTTTAACCAATGATTCATATCTAATATACTAAACCACTCAGGAAGTTTAAATCCAATCTCTGTCACTGGGAATTCTTCTAAAACTCGCTCAAAAATATGATTAATATCTTTTTCATTTACAGATGCAACATCTACTGGGATGACTGAAGCATTATATTTAGCACTCAATTCACTTGCAAGGCTTCTAGTCTCATCGGCATCAGGATGAACAGAATTTAATACTACTACAAATGGTTTATTAATATCCTTTAATTCATTGATAACCCTAGTTTCTGCATCTATATAACTTTCTCTTGGAATATCTGTAATACTACCATCCGTAGTAATAACAAGACCTATCGTAGAATGATCTGTGATTACCTTTTTTGTCCCAATTTCAGCAGCACGTGAAAAAGGTATTTCCTCCTCAGACCAAGGAGTCCTAACCATTCTTGGCATATCATTTTCCATATGCCCTACTGCTCCATCTACTAAATAGCCAACACAATCTACTAGTCTTGTCTTAAACTTTACATTAGATCCTAATGTTATTTCAACAGATTCATTTGGCACAAACTTAGGCTCAGTGGTCATAATCGTTTTTCCAGCCGCGCTTTGAGGTAGTTCATCCTTTGCCCTATCTTTTTTATAGTCATTATCAATATTTGGTATCACAAGCTTTTCCATAAAGTTTTTTATAAATGTAGATTTACCACTTCTTACAGGTCCTACCACTCCAATATATATATCCCCATTTGTTCTTGACGATATATCTTTATAAATATCTAAATCTTTCATTTTTTACCTCCAGTTAATATCTTTAATACAAATATATTAATATCAATTCCTTAATATGATAAAAAAGTAACAATTTAAAGATTTATTCATATCATATATATAGTAAAAGTGACAAAATATAAATATATATTTTGCCACTTTTTATTCATTTCATAATTTCATCTAGTTTTAACAAAGCTTCTCTTGCAAGCATTAGATTAGAATCATCCGGAATATTGGTAGAAAATAATTGTATCGGTAACGAGATAATTTTTACAATTTTTAAGTTATAGATTGCCATTCTTAAACTAAAATAAGGTATTCCAAACTTAAAAATGATGAGAATAATCACACATATCAAATTAATAATATATTTCCGATCCCCGCAATTTAAAGCAAATCTTGAAAAGTACTTTGCCTCTTCAATTGTTGGTACACGTTTTAACTTGTTATATGCATTGATCATCATATGCTCTGCCCCATGATTTCTAAAACTTGTTCTACTCATATGATACAGGTGATAGAATGAATAAATACATTTTAGAATAACTAATATATACGCTATATTTGAAATAACCCTACATTTACTGATAACTATCATCTCTATAATAAAGCTCAGCAAAACAAAAAGTTTATTAATTATTTTCCAATAAACTTCATCGTATCCGTTGATATCCTCAACACTGACAGATATATTTCCAGATATGTCATTTTTAGCAGTCACACATTTATCACCACTGGAAAATGCAATGCTCCACTTTGTTGATGCTCCCTCAAGATTTTTAATCATATTATTCCCCATTTCTAAAATTTTTGAAATACCAGCATTTTCTCCAACCACATTATATCACTGATACTTTATTATGTCAAAAAAGATACCCAGGAAAAATTCCCTGGGTACCTTCTAACAGTACATTAATTTTACTCCTTTTCGATCTTCACGCCGCATTCAGGACAATATCTGTCCTCAGCAGGAATGGCGTTTTTACAAGCCGGGCACTTTTTCAAGCCCTGTTTAGCCAGAAGCTGGCACTCGCAGTCCTCTTTGAAAGCTTCTAATTCTTTCACTCTTTCTGCCTGTTCGGCAAAGAAACCGGAACCAAGTTCCAATGCTTTCTTTCCCGCTTCCAGATAAATCTCCTGAATTTCTGCTTCCGCTACCTGCATCTGTTCTTTCAAAGCTACAGTATTTGCCAGATCATCGGCTTTTGCATTAATGCTATCAAGACCTCTCTGCACTCCACCTGTTGCCTTTTTTACCAGTTCTTCAAATCTTGCCATAATTTTATTCCTCCTATATTAATATTTGGGTTTCATGTTACTTGACATATATTATACACCAAAAAGTCTCTTTTGTAAAGTATTATTTTATCTTTACATATTCGTAAACCCTATCATCATTGAAAATATAAAATCCTTTCTTTTTGATGACAATACAAGATTTACTTTCGATAACATTGCATTCAATATACTTTTCCTTGGATTTTTTTGTATTGATAATATAAATGCCTCCATCCTCTGGAATATATATATTGCCATTTTCAAACTTGACTTTTCTGATATTACATCCTACAACTCTCCTATCCTCAAACTGAATATGTTTTCCATTATTTCTAATGACAACACACACTCCTTCTGTATTGATAACTAACCATTCATTTCTTACTTTATCATATAGTACGCTATATTCTACATCAGAGTCAGATCTAGGAATAGAAAGATATCGAATGTCATTGCAGAAGATATAGTCTTCATGATCACCTTCCTTTACAATCACAAATTTTTCGTTATTTAGAACAAAGAAACTCTTGGTATACATCTGAGTTTGGAACTTAATAACAGTTTTTTTGGTAAGTACTCCGCCAGCAAACTCTGCCTTGATAATAACATTTTCATAGTCTATGACACTTGCAAAATACAAAGTATGACCATTGATAGCCACTTTTGGGGCCATGTTAAGATTGCTTTTAAAGATCTCTTCATCGTTACTTAAAGATATCATACAAATAGATCTTTCAAATACTATCAAAGCCATTTCCTTACTCTCAGAGAGAATAATGTCGATTACCTTTTCGTCTCCTAAGATACCAAACTTGTGAATTTCCTTATTCACACAAATGTTAACAGTCTGATTACCATTCTCATCTATAGAAATATAACTAATAGAGTTGATAATCTTGTTGAAGTTTTCTTCAAAAACAACAATTTCTCTTGTAACTGTTTTAGAAGTTGAGAAAGTATCTGTAAAACTACTTAGATCAGCACAACCAACATACTTAGAAGATGCAATACTATTGTAATAATTCTTCAAGTAAGGAGTTATGTTTACTCTCTCATCACCTTCAAAAATACTCAAAAATGTCTCTTCAATCTCTCCTTTCATCCATTCCCAGGATCTTGCCAAAGAAGGTGGCTTTATACCGTGTTTTCCAAGTAACGATATTCTAAGTTCCATCTTCTCATCGATGTCTAAGTTTCGCTTTTTATCCTTATCATAGTAAATGCCTTCGAAAGGATGTGTCAATGTAAGATAATAAAATGCCTGTATGGCAAATGAATACCAATCATCCTTCATTGAAATAGTTTGGTTGTTTTTAGCAATAGGATCGACATAACCATCCGTAAAAAATAGAGGCGCTATATCATCAATTCCCATTCCATCAAAGTCAAGGAAATATATGGTCTTGTTTTCATCAAACAAAATATTGCGACCATTTAAGTCTCCTATATACATATTTGCTTTTTTATGAAGATACTCAATTCCTTCACCTGCTGTTATGAGAATCTCTAAAATATCCTGTATTTCCAAACCGAGTTTTTGTACTAGTGCTTCATCCCTTAGTGTAGAGATTGAGACTCCTTTTACTTCATTTAAGATATAGCCTCTTACACTATTGGTTTCGCTATCAATGATAAACTTTTGAGGAGTGACAAAAACAAACTTAGAGTTTTCTGTATTTAATCTTTCTAAGATATCTCTTCTCTCCAGTATCTTTATAATGATAGCAACCTTCATCTCAATATTTACTTCATCCAATTTGAAGATTTTAGCAAATACGCCATCCTCATATTCATAGATGTATGATTCACCACCCTCATTTTTAGGCTTTCGTTCTTTCATCCATTGATCAACTGGAAAAGAAATCGAATTTTCCTGTAAAACACTTGGATTAAAATTAGGGACACATTTTGGACATAACAAATACTTTTTATGGTAATAAATATCATGTACAGGACAGTATTTTGTCATATTTCTTGCAAGTTCCTTAATTTGGTCAATCAAATCTGCCAAAGAGATTGCATTAATATCCTCAGTGTCAATTTCATTTGAGATGATAGAATGAATATAATTTACAATAAAAGTTTCACTAAAGTTACATATCTCTTGACCTCCATCTTGATTAAAGTTTAAAAAATCTACATTTACAATCTGTATCATTTTCTTATGAGACGGATTAAATAGTGCCTTTCCAAATGGATTATGAGAAAAGAAAAACCTTGCATATTCCAAATGTAATACCTGAGTACCTAGTGTGATAAGTGCTTTAAGCTTTTTTAAATTTTTGAAATCTTTATCAAGATCTAAGCACTCAGAAAAATCTACTTTCTCATACACGTATCCTATAAACTTTCTGCTAGAAGCAATCACTGCTTTTTTATACGGCAAGAACATATCCTGACCTAAGTTAGGTCGATTCTTCAAATAAGAATCAATATTTTGCTCTTGCTCTCTTATATCTATTTTATCCTCTTTATACACCTTTAAGTTTTTATCAACTGTTAAGGCATAATGTATCGCATACTCGTCTTCAAATATTATCTTGCCAAATTTCCCTTTATACTTTTCAACATCATATATGGTTCTTTGACAAATAGGACACAATCCATCGCTAGAAGGATAATACACATTATGTGCATCACAAAAAGCATCCATAGACTCATATAGCATATTAAGGCTACGACGGCTAGAAAAATTAATATTCCTAACAATATCGTCCTCAAGCCCATTGATAGGGACTATTCTAGATAAGAGATCTTCTGCAAAATTCCTTCCAGATGTTTTATTTACTGTAATATTGTCCAGCATATTAATATAGAAGTGGAAGTCCTTATCCATCCTAATGCTACAAAAGCCAATATACCTTTTGTTAAATCTAACAAACAAGTTTGCTGCAATTTTAATAAAATCTTTATTACTAATTTTTGAAAAATCCAGTTCTGACAGCAGTTCCCCCTTTATTGGATCACTAACATACCCTATCATATAATAGGTATCGTCATTAGAAATCTTTTTAGAATAAATAATGGTATGAAGACCTATTTTATGAATAATATCGCTGTCATCATAACTAAAGAACTGAGAATATTTCTCTTCGTTGCTATCCACCACCTTTGCAAAATTCTTAAGCTCTCGCTTACCTTTAAACAGGCAAATTACTCTACCGTCATCTAAAACATGCTCTGTACCATAACTTACTTCTATGCCAAAAAGATCTTTTACCTGCTCTTCAAATATATATTCTGTCTTTAAAGGATCATAAATAAACTTACTATAATAAATATACAGCTCTTTCTTATTTTTTCCTTGTTGATAATTACTTGGAAAGTCCTGAAAAAAGCTATAATATACAGATCCCATATCTACTTTTTGACCAAGTATAAAATGACAAAGTTCTAAAGTAAATTTAGGAGGCAAGATCTTTATTTCAAACAGCTCATAAAGAGCATCCAATGTCATAGACTCCAAACCATTATATTGGGAAGCAAGATAATTGGAGTAAAGTTTTAAAGCAAAATTCCCAAGTTGATTTTTTAATACTTCAGTTGGACAGCTAAGCCCTCTTATAAAGCTCTCATCATCAGTAAAGTACATAGTTGTCATACTATTCATACTATAAGATACATCATTTTCAATATCAAAAGTATTATCACCTGATGATTTGCTAAAGCCAGAAGGAATAGAACTGACAAACCTTTTTAAATTCCATAGCCATGTAACTAAACCAGATAAGTCCTCTCTCTTACCTTCTTTGATCGGTAAAAGTTTACAAAAACTTGTTTCACAGTATTCATACCCAATAAAGTTACAATCAAAATCAAAGAGCATTCCTGTAATCTTAAACTTGACAAAACGTGAGAGTTCGTAGATATCATAAAGAAACCGAATATTTTCATACACTGTTTGATCTGGCGTTGTGTATAGTTTATACTGCGTTTCATTTTCCTCACCATAAACAATATATGACTCTGTTTCTTTCAATACCTTCTGTCCCTTTTGGAAGTCTTCAAGAGATGGAATCAATTTCATGTTATATTCATGATAATATTCTTTGTACTCCTCATCGGCTTTTTCTGATTTCAGGACTTCTAAGACATCCTTCTCAAGCTTATTATTCTGATAAAATTGATAGAACATCCTAAGCATATCAAAGGAGAAGCTTACATTTTTCATTTCAAAAGAAAAATTCTTTCTAATTGTATTGTAAAGATCTTCTAAAGAACCTCCATAAACTTTATGACAAATAAAATCTAACAAAAGTCCTGTATTGACAATAGTGGCATTTTCGCCTTCACCCTCATCAAACCAAAAGAGTAATTCAAAAAAACTACAATAGCTATTCAAATTACAAAACTCTTCTGCCAGGACAAAATTCATCTCATTCATTTTACCTACAAAAGTTGTAAATTCAATTAACTTTTCTAGGTCAGATAAGTGAGCATCAGGATTCTTTTTTGACATATACATATGAAAGGCCAAAAGTTTATTTTCTTTTCTATCTATTACAATTTTTCTGATACTGATATTGTAATATTCAAGACTAATTTCTCCAACATCTTTTAATCCCTTGATCATATGGAAAAGCCGCTTTGATAAAGTTTCATCTTTGATCACATACACAAGTTCTACCAGTTCTCTATCATCACATAAATATATATCATACTCATATTCACAAATGGAATGTTCGTAGACACTTTCAATCCAGAAGTTCCAAAAAATTGGTAACTTTTTAGCATACATTTCCTTCTTAAAAGGATTATATATAGTCATTACAACTACCTCCTGTATAATTTTTAAGAGGGATATTCAAAATAATCAATGTATGGATATCCCTCTCTTATTTAAAATAATTTGCTATACTTCTTCAAACCAATCCTCATCATCCATTACCTGTGATGCCTTAGCTGAATATCCTGCAGACTGACTGTTTTTAGCTGCCTGGCTAAAGAATTCAGCGCCTAAAGACTTCATACTTCTTGACTGCTCTTTGCAACTTCTAGAAAGTTCCTCCCCCATAAATGTGGTAAGAGCGGATCTATCGTTAATATCACGCGTAGCAACAAATCCAAGTTTGCTACCAAACTGCGCTGTAATCGAACGTCCAAATGCTACAAAAACAGTTGTTACACCGTTCTTATTAAGTTTTGCAATTGCCTTTTTGGCATTTTCTTCTGTATCTTTATCATACTCAGACATACCATCAGATAAAACAATAAATGTTGCTCTTGGGATACAATTATTTCTAAGGATTACCTCTTGGATATACTCTAAAAGATCATTTGCTCCCTGTACAATAGAATGATAAAGGGCAGTTCCTCCACTAGGATAATAATCGGTTCTAAACTCGCTTATATTTCTAAAAGCGGATGGATAATAGTCATTATCAAATGTATTCAAAGCAACTGCTATTGAGTTTGCTTCAGAAAAGTTCTCAAAACTTTTCTTAAAGGATTCCAATCCATCAATCATATTTCGCCTATCATCTCTCATAGACCCGGAACTATCTGCATTAAATGAAAAGACATTAATTCTGGTCGTAGAAAATTTGTAAAGATTATTTTTCTGTAACATGTTTTTTTCCTCCTAGATTAACTCATTATAGTTTTTGATATCATTCAAACTCTTAAGTACATTTTCAAGTCCTTGAAAATAAAAAGAGTTCAAATAAACATGGTTTTGAAAAATCATAAAGTCAAAATTTTTTTCTTTTAAAGCTCGTGTAATTTTTGCTATATCTTGCTCATCTAAAGAGAAGATTTTTACATAATTTTGACTCGCTCTACTGCACTTTAATAATTCACTTTTTCTTTTTTCTACTTCACTCTTAGGATAAAAAGAACTATATTTATCCATTTGCTTTTTTATATTTTTGACAAAAGATCCTGAAATACCTCTACTAGAGTTTATTTCTTCCAGCAAATCAAATAAGAGCAAAATAAAATAAATCTCCTTATACGTTACCTCACTACTTAGATTGGAAAGAATCCTCAAAACTATTGCTACATTGATATCCTGCGTTTTATAAGATATTTCAGCAAGTGACAAACAAGACTGTGATTTTACAGATAAGAATATTTCATTCTCATCAATACCAGTATCAAATCTATCTAAAAGTATAATCTCAGTCCTATCTTTTGAGTATCCTAATAAAGTAAGACAGTGCAAAACGTCATCTTCAATTCCCATTACTTCCAGCCAAAATTCTTCACTATTCATAACTTTGTTTACAGATACATCATAGTTAAAATTCTGCAATTTTTGAATTCTTCTTAGGAACGAAAAATAGTACTCTTCTCCTTTTAAGAGTTCCAAAAGAGCTGTTAGATTTTCTAATTCTTCCAATACAAAATCTTTGAAAATCTGTGTGTGATCTAAACCACGAAATTCTCTCTCAATAAAAAGAGTAGATAATACTTCCTTCATATTCAAATCTAAAGAATTTCGAACAACACACTTAAAAATCAAATAATCTGCATAGGAAACAAAGTCAATCAAGTACTCTTTTTTATACTTATCAGAAGTAAAGAATCCATATGACTTAGTATCTTCAACAATATCTGCAATACTTTCTTTTGCGCGTTCTATTTGAGCTAAAAATTTCTGCTTTTCCTTATCTCCAGAATAACGAATCGAAGTGTTATACAATGTACTAAGCTTTACACATATTTTCTGTATTCTTCTAGAGATCAGATAAAATTTCAAGTCGTTTTCTATGAAGGCATTGATTTCCTTTTCTAGTAACACTACTTCGTTTACCTTTTTGGAATCCTCATCTGGATCAATTTCAAAAGTAATTGTCTTATTTTTCAAACTATCCAAATATTCATTTAAACTAACCTGATATTCATCCTTTAAATTTTTAATTCGTTCTGCAAATTCAGCATAAGGCTTAGGAAAAATTTCATCAAAAGTTTTGATAAGCTGCTCCATAGAATATAACCTAGCAAGCATGGATCGCTTAACGATTACTACATCATCATTTTCAAATTCTTCCTTTTCCTCTTCAGCTTTTTGGATAAGATCTCTCATTTCTTCTAATTCCTCATGAGATAAATCGTCCTCTGTTTCATCAGCCGCAGTATCACTTAAAATTCCAATGATATAGCTCATGAAAGAGTTCCACTTACTTTTCATAATTTGTATCAGACTCATATTTTTTCTCCATATACTCAATATTCTTTACTCAATGAGCCAATAGATCGAAAGCCCATAGCTGCAGCCTTTGGCATTAAATTCTCATTAGTACAAAAGTACTTAGCTTTGACTTTTTTAGAAAGTAACTCATTAAATAAAGTTCCTGCCTCCTCATAAGTTGTTGTAGAAGCATTATCACTACAAGTACCTATTCCGATAATTTCAAAATGTTCTATTTGAAAACGATTAATGCTATCTTCTGTGATCTTTCTATCATGACTTGCGATTACTTCATTCAAAGTGCCGATAGCATCAAAAAAGCAAACTTTATCATTTGAACTATCTGATTTTACATCAGTCTGTTTACTAGTGCTTGAACTCTCACCATATCGAATAATACAGTAACAATTGTCCTTAATCGCACCATTAATAATTCTTGCGATACGACTAGCATATTCGTTCATCGATGTACTTTCCTCAAGTAGCACGATAACCATAGTCTTATGAATAAGAGGTTTATATCGAAATCTTTCCTCTTTTTCACGAGCAAAAGGCTTAGTCTTGACGACTTTAGAAGTTTCTTCATCAGCAGCTTTTTGAGCTTCCTCAATTTGCTTCTGACCTTCCAACATTAGCTCTCTAAAATATGGATCAGAAATTTCCGGAGTAGTATCTACTTGAACTTTCTGATTCACTCTGGGGCAAGTCTCAAGTTTTACTTCTTCACTTTCCTTTTGGATCACTTCCTTTTTACTCTCAGGAACTATAGTGGGAACCACTAAATCTTTCTTATCTGTATTTTTTCCAAAAATGTTACCTAAAAATGCTCTCTTTTTCTTCATGACAAATATCCTCCCTTAAATCAGAATTGTTATATCATCTTTGAACAAATGGTTATTAGCAAGAATAATTCCCTCAGCGCCATATTCAGATTCCACTTTCGATACAATCAAAGTATCAAAATCAGTCTTAATATCACCTTTAGCAATAGGTTGAATACCATCTGATGCCACTCCAACCTTTTGGAATTCCTTCTTACTGAAAGTGAAAGTTTTGAAGTGATAATCTTTAAAAATATTATCCTCTAAAAGCTCACAATATTTGTATGCAAAATACGGAGGCCTTTTTCCATAGAAGAATTTTAAATAGCTCACTTTGTCATTTTTATTCACAGTGACAATATATCCGTCTCCGAACATCTTGACAATAAATGAATCCTCCATTTCAAAGCAAGCAACAATGGTAAAAAGTAAATTATCCATGATAAACTCTTCCACTGCCTCTTTGGTTGTAAACCACTTCTTAAACATTTCCAAAAGTTCATCAAATGTTTTCTTAACATTTTCCTCAAAGCACTCCACTTTTGCTCTATCCGGAAGTGTAGAAAACACCTGTATAAAGAGTCTTGTACCTACTTCTGAATACTGCGCTTCACTACATCCATCAAGAACCATTTTTAAGTTTTGGTCTAAGTAACAAAAATCCTGATTGTTCATGCCATTAGTATAATGGGCACATCCTTGTCTAGTAATTTTCATAAAAATATCTCCTTTTCTTTTATTAAAAATAAAATATAATATAAAACCGATAATATTATATCATATTTTTTAAATTATGTAAAGTAAAATAGCATAATTATATACAAAAAGAGACACGCTTTTTAAAGCGTGCCTCCCATTTCTTAAAATTCTAATGAGCCGTTTCCATTATAAGTTGTAGTTTGTGTTGAAGCGCTACTTCCCGCCCCCTGCTGTTTTACCTTATAAATATACGGTTCAAGCTCTTCAACCAGCCGATTGACTTCATCCAGATCTGCCCGTAACTTCGGAACCATTTCGGTATGCACTTTTTCGATCTCTTTACATCCATCGATAACTGTTAAAATGGCCTCTTTTGCTGCAGACATCCCATAGAAACCAGCATAGATTAACTTTTCTGTTTCCTCTGCTGTCAATTTAGCATTCTGAGAAACTTTTTTCATCAGCTCATCATTTAATCTAATGATGGCCTGCTGTCCTTCTAAGACCTCGCGATTTTTTGCATCCAAAACCGCATTTCTAAGCTGCTGCGAAATCAAAGCCATGCTGTTATTCTTCTGGGTATGGATTGTGATTTGCATGTTACGATTACCACGTTCTGTCAGTGCCAGCTGTCCAATACTCAATTTGTACATTGCTCTTGATTTTTCCAAATTCGTAAGAACAATCTGGAATACCTCATAACCATCTTTGATAGCATCATATTCCTGCTGATCCTTCTGCAGACCGCTTGCTTCATATGCAGCTTTCTTTTCATCTAAAAGCTTACTAATGCGTTCAGAAGCAAGATATCCTGCAACCAGATATTTTTCAAGCAGTTCAATTGTCATTCTATCATCAACACTGGAACTTGTAATCTGATACATAGCCGTCTTTAACATCTCAATCCAAGAATCACAGGATTCCTTGAGCTGCTTTAAGAGCTTATAGTTGGTAACCGCACTCTCTCGAATCCTTTGATTTCTCTTTTTCTTCCTTCCAGTAGAGATTTTAAGCAAAATCCTCTCCAGGAAGTTTGGTTCTTTCAGAACCAAATTAAAGTCATCATAGCTTTTATTTGCTATGTTAGAGAGTTCAATTACTTCTCTAATGACTCTCTGATCGGCTTCAGATCCCTGTTCTTCCTTTAACAGGTTTCCGCACTGTTCAAAGGTAGAAATCAGCGGTGAAGATCCATAAGACATAATTTTATCGATCTCAGTAACATCGATCCGCGCTGCAAGCTCTGTAATGGCGTGCTGATCTTCGGGTGAATAAGATGCCAAAGCAGCCTGATAATTCAGTGGCTGAATATTGGCCTTTGCCTCTACTTTTGGTCCAAGCTGAAAATTCTCTTTTAACATTAATTCTTCGTTATTCATTTTTTTCCTCCTACAAATTTATTAAAATTGGAATTAGAATTAATACGCAAATATTATATCATTACATTTGGCAAAAGTCAACACATTATGTAATTTTAGCTTCTTAATTATCCTATATTTTAAATATTTTTAAATTATAAATAGACCTTTCTATTACAATGTTCTTTATTTTTATGTAAATTTATGATATAATATTATTATCACAAATTTAAAGGAGGAGTTGTTAATATGACTCAAAAAGAAATTGAAGAACTATTTCAACAAAATTTTTCACATCGGGATCTTGAACAACTTTTAAATCCCAATCACACGATTTCACAGATGTCTCAGGGTGATAAAATCATCATCAACGATGAACTCTTGGATTATTTAAGAGACTTTTTTGATGAACAATATCAAGGAAAAAAGATTCCTAAAGTGTTTGATAAGGTGCTTATTGAACTTAGAAATAACCCCTCTGGACTTATTCGCATCTTTATAGAATTTCCGGAGGATAAAGAAAACTTTGTCTATCTTGATGTCTTTTTGAATTGGACCTTTATTGTAAAATTCATATTTGTAAATGTTGAAGCTACTGATAAAGATCCAGTCACTGGCAGATATATTACCTTTATGGCTCCCGTTTTTAGAGGCCCCTTTATTTACGGCGATTTATCCAATTTTGTAAAAAATATTTTTGGATATGCTTATCTTTTTGTAGCTGCCAATAAAGAAGAAAAGTCCGTATATACAGAAGAAGTTCGCAAAAATAACACTCAGACACAAACAAAAGCCAAAAAGCCTAAGAAACAAGGAAAAAAGAAAAACTATTCCCCCTTAGAACGAGAAAGAGTCTATATCCCTAAAACAAGACGAGTTTATTCAATCACAAAAATCACGCCAAGAGTTGAAGAAAATATTCGTAATTACATCTTGGCAGAATGGCCCGTTAAAGGATATACCTACACCAGAAGAAAGAGTAAAAATTCTGATGAATTGATTGAGGTAAGTGTTCCCCCAAGAGTTTCTAAAAGACGCCATCCCAATGCCGGTGTAAAAAAGGATGTTCAAGGAAAGGATTTTATCCTTACCCAACCTAAAGACTAACGATATGCACATCATAATATTCAATGTAATATTATGATGTGTATTTTTTCTCCCTCCTTACTTAGTAGCAAATATTTATATACTTTCATATTATGTATTGTAAGATTTATTTTTTTACTTTTTTAGACTAAATTTGTTGACTTTTTAGCACTTTAAATGTATACTAATAAGTGCATTAGGCAAAATATACATATAGGTATACTATATTGTATATTATATTTTTTTAAGGAGATGGAGTTTATGAAAAAAACAAAAATAGTTTGTACTATTGGACCAGCAAGTGAAAAACCAGAAGTATTAAGAGAATTAATCAAATCTGGTATGAACGTAATGAGACTTAACTTCTCACACGGCGATCATGAAGAACATTTGGCAAAAGTAAAAACATTAAGAGCTATTAATGAAGAGCTTGGAACAAATGTTGGTTTCATGTTAGATACAAAAGGACCTGAAATAAGAACAGGATCATTTGGATCAGATCAAAACACAAGAATGAGCTTTACAAAGGGAGATAAAATTACTTTAACAACAAAAGAAGTTGAAGGAACTAAAGATTTACTATATGTAAATTATGCAGGACTTCCTCAAGATGTTGAAGTTGGAGGCCATATTCTTATTGATGATGGTTTAGTTGATTTATTAATAGACGAAATTAGTGGAACTGAAATCAAATGTACATTCCAAAACTCTGCTGTTTTAAAAGGTAGACGTGGTGTTAATGTACCAGGTGCTAAATTACAACTTAAAGCTATGACAGATAAAGATAAAGCAGATTTAAAATTTGCTGTTGAAAATGATTTTGATTTTATTGCTGCTTCTTTCATTAGAAAACCTCAAGATGTAATTGAAATGAAAGAATATTTAGATTCTTGTGGAAAGCATAATATCAAAATAATCTCTAAAATAGAAAATCAAGAAGGTTTAGATAATTTTGATGAAATATTAAAAGTTACTGATGGTATAATGGTAGCTCGTGGTGATTTAGGAGTTGAAATTCCTGAAGAAAAAGTTCCAGCTGCACAAAAAATGATGATTAAAAAATGTATTGCTGCTGGCAAACCAGTTATAACAGCAACTCAAATGTTAGAATCAATGCAAAAAAATCCTAGACCTACTCGTGCCGAAGTATCAGATGTTGCAAACGCTGTTTATGATGGAACAAGTGCTGTAATGTTATCTGGAGAATCAGCTCAAGGTGACTATCCTCTAAATTGTGTTCAAACAATGGCAAAAATTGTTGAAGCAACAGAAAAAGATATTGATTATTGGAAAAGATTTAGAAAAACAATACTTGAAAATAAACCAATTGTTTCTTCTGATGATGAAACAGAATTAAAGAAACAAGCTAACTTCTCAGTATGTTGTACTGCTATGTTTGGAAATGCTAGTGCTATCATTGCAGTTTCTGAAAATGGACTTACACCATCTATTATTTCAAGTTTTAGACCAGCTTGTCCTATATATGTAATTACTAACAATACAAAGACATATAGACATGTATCAGTGGAACAAAGTGTAAATGCTATTATCATAGAAAACGAAAATAACGTAGATACATTACTTAAAAAAGGTATCGATGAACTAAAAGAAAAAGGTCTATTATTTGCAGGAGATACAGTTGTGTTAAGCGGTGGATTCCCTAACGAAAGTATCACTGGAACAATCATGAAAATCAAATAATTTGAAATCAAAGCGACAATTTCGTCGCTTTATTTTTTTTACAAATATTCACTTATGACTTGATTATTTATTAAAGTTATGTTAAAATATATGAGTAATTAACTTAAACTTTTCAAAAAGGGGGGCTTTATAATGGCAAAATGCGAAATATGTGATAAAGATGTAAAATTCTCACTACAAGTGAGTCACTCTCATAGAAGAACAGCAAGAACTTTTAAACCAAATGTTCAAACTGTAAGAGTAAACGATAATGGTACTACAAAAAAAATGCATGTATGTACTAGATGCTTAAAGAGTGGTAAAGTTCAAAGAGCTATATAATCAATTAGATATGGAAAACCATATCTTTTTTTATTCAAATAAAAGGCTGAAATTACTTATGTAATTCCAGCCTTTTCTTTACAAAAAGGTATATAGTAACTCATAGATATCATCTAACGTGCAAATAACATCTTCACAATACTTATAATACTGATCAGAAATAAAACAAAGGGATTGAATCAGCTCCGCATTTTCAAGTAATATTTTCAGAGCCTCTTTATTATTCACATCTTTAGCTGCATAAATAATTTCAGCCATTTGACCATCCAAGGAAACAAGCTTTTCCATACTAATACTTCTTCCATGAATTGTAAAATCTTTCTCTAAAACTTTTTCATGAATGTACTCTCGAATCTTTTCACACTGAATAATAAGGTCAGATACGAGATTTTCTAAAGTAGCTTCTGCGATTTTATATTCTACATCCTCAAACAAGTCTTCTTCTTCACTGAGCAATTTAAGAAATTGATCCATCTGACGATTAGAATAAGATACAGTCGGCTTTCTCATCTCCCCTCGAAGATAATTGTTAATGCTATCACATATTAACATCGCATACCGACAGGGTTTTATAAAGTCAATAATGGTGTATCTACATGCCTCTAAATCGCTCCCAAAGGGTACCTGACATTCTCCCTTTAAAATGAAACCTGAGGATCTTACTTTCTCTTTATCTAAATTCGTATAAAAAGAAATATAATATTCTATGATCTTAAAAACCTCTTTTACACTAACAGTTCCCAGAAGAAACTTTAGCGTATCCTGATCACTTCTTTTTACTTTTCTCATCATAAGTGTCATAAATAACAATGACTTTTTTGCCAAATCGTTTAAGCATTCGCCCCGATAATTTTGAATTTCTGATATTATTTCACCCCATTTTTTTTCTACATTTTCAATACTTGAATAATTCTCATCCATAATTATGGAAAACCTCCTTTATTTTTTTCAAATGAATTATACCATTTTTTTGCAATTATGTCAACTTTTTTACTTTATTCTTTATAATTTATTAACTCATTCATTGCATCTGTTGCAACAATGTAATCTGAAAAAAACTTATTCAGTAGCTTATTTGTTCTAAATTTTGGTTCTGAGGCTAACATATCCATAAAAAAGCAAAGTCCAAATCCCTTACTAATAACCCTCATTACAAGCTTATACTGACTGACAATCCTTTTGAAATTAAACACTTTTCTAAATTTGTTATACTCATTTTGATATCGGTTATGCTTCTCCATAATCAAATTTAAAAATTCCTCTGCCGTATATATTTGGTATTTATCTATATTATATATCCTTGCTGCATATTCTAATCCATATAATGTATTTAAGTTAAAAATGCTTACAAGTTTATTAAACTCAGGAATTGTAAAATAATAAGTATGTCCTTGCAATTTATTGAATGCTTTTAAAGTATCTAAATATCCCATCATCATATTCTTTTTCATTTTTTCTCTATCAAATTCAAAGATTCCTCCTAAGTCCTCATTTGAGCGAATAATTTTTAAATAGGTACCTTTACTTGCAATCTTTCTTTTAATACCATCATTTGAAATGTCAATTACAATAATATTTTTATATCCTTTTTTTGCTAACATATTAATTGGAACATTATCATAATATCCTCCATCAAAATACTCCTCTTCCCCAATCTTTTGTCCTTTATAAATTGGAAAACAGGCTGTTGCCAAAAGATAATCTATAAATTCGTCCTTTGGAATATCTTCTTTAAAAACTTCCAGTGCAGTCTTACTCTTTTTTGAATAGGTAGTCATTCCAAGTTCTATATTAGAACTATATATTTTGTCAATATCTAAGTACTTTTCCATCATTTCTCTTAATGGTTTATTATCAAATCCTTTTGTTTTTACATATTCGGTAGCCAGTGGTACTACATTTTTAGCACTTAAAATATTCTTTTTATTCTTTAATTTTTCTTTTACATCAACTATATTTTCAATTTTAATCGTATCATATATTTTAAGTAATTTATCGAAATCATCCTGTATCATTAAAGCTGCATTGATAGCACCAATAGAAGCACCACATATTGCAGTAATATTCATATTCATTTCCTTTAAGGCTTTCCATGCACCAACTTCATAGGCACCCTTTGTTCCACCACCTGCTAATACTAATCCATATTCTTTTTTCATATCATTCACCTAGTATAATTATATACTTTATTTAAAAAATTTCAACACAAAAATAAAATAATCACAGAGCAAAACTGTGATTACAAAAAATTAGACTATGGCTATATTTTAAATATTGTCTTTAGTAACATTCTCATAAATTTCCCAGGCTGATAAACTACAATTTTCATATCTTATTCCCCCTTTAGCAAAAAAGCCATGATATTCCAAAAATCGCTATTGCTATTGCTACTATACCTATCCATCCCCATAGAGGAAGTACAATACTTAAAAATACTCCTATACCTAAAGCTAGACAAAAGAGCCCAATTGTTTTTCTAAAGCCACTTGTAAACATATTTCTTCCCCCTTTTGACAAATAGAAAAAATTATTATAAAATGTCTAATATATATTATGAGAATTATATAAAATGGTGATTAATTTATGGAAAAAGATAAAGTGAAAAAGTATCAGAAAATAAGCAAAGAAAATGCTATTTTAGCAATTGAAATTTTAAATAAATATTATAGTGATGCAAAATGTGGTCTTGACTTTAAAGAGCCAATTGAGCTTGTAGTTGCTTTGATTCTTGCAGCACAATGTACTGATGAGAGAGTCAATAAAATAACTCCTATTTTATTTAGAAAATATAAGGATGTATATGATCTTGCTAATGCTAATTTAGAAGATATTCAAAATATTATCAGACCTTGTGGATTTTACGTTAATAAAGCATCCTCAATTTTAGAAACATCGAAAACGATCGTTGAAAGATTCAATGGACAAGTTCCAAATAATATGAAAGATTTAACAACCCTAAGAGGAATTGGTAGAAAATCTGCAAATATTATATTACAAGAATGCTTCCATAATACAGTAGGAATTGCTGTAGATACACATGTAACACGTATATCTCGAAAAATAGGTTTATCAAATAGCAATACTCCTGAAAAAATCGAGCAAGATCTTATGAAAAAATTGGACAAAAAATATTGGACTAAAATCAACCATATTTTCGTGTATCATGGCAGAGCTATCTGTATTGCAAGAAGGCCCCAATGTAATGACTGTCCAATACAAGACATTTGCTCTAAAAATGAATAAGACTTAAGAAATTTCTTAAGTCCTATTTTTATTATTCAAATACCCATTTTACAAGTGGAAATATAGAAAAGCTCTCTTTTTTGTCGTCTTCTCTCATACAGATTACTAAGTACTGCCTCTCTGTATTATCATCAGCTGTAAAAGCATCTAACCAACTAAGCTCTATTCCTTCTGATTCTTTATCACTTTTTAATTCTGCTGTTCCGGTTTTTGCACCAATTGTAATTCCCTCTGTTTTTAAGCTATGCGCTGTTGCATCATATCCCTCAACTACTTGAATTAAGTCTTCTTTTATGATATTTGCTGTTTCCTGAGAAAATACATTTTCTTTATAAAACTGTGGCGTCTTATCTTCCCTATATTCTATATATGGCAATATCATATTTCCCCCATTTACAAAACATGAATAAATGGATGCCATATGAATTGGGTTAACAAGTATTTCTCCTTGACCATAACTACTATCTGCAAGCTTTATTTCTGTCTCAAATTCATTGGTATTAGAAAAACTAGAAGCAGTCAGCAAAAGATCAAAGTCAACACTCTCATTAAAACCAATTTTAGTTAACTCTTCTGCTAAAGTTTGGCCCCCAATCTTCATACCAGCTTTAGCAAAATAAATATTGTCAGAATACTTTAAAGCATTTTGAAGGATCGCAGGAGTAAAATATTCTTGTAATGTAGTTATTTGATAATTTCCCCAACTCTCATCTTTTTGATAGCTATAACCACTATGACCAAAATCCTCATTTGGATCAATTTTTCCAGTATTTAAACCAATAGAGGCTGTAATTGGCTTAAAAGTAGAACCGGGACACCAAGAAGATAAATATCTTGCATACAATGGCTTACTTTCATCATGATTCAAATCATTCCATTTACTTGTAGATATTCCATTAGCAAAATCATTAGAATCAAATGATGGAGTACTAACAAGAGTCAGTACTTCTCCTGTTTTTGGATTCATAATAATAAAAAATCCTCTTTGTGTTTTAAAGCGATTATATATTTCATTCTGTTTTACTGCATCAATGGTAAGCTTAATATCTTCACCATTTTTTACATCTTTTTTTAGTATCGTTTCTTTCACATCTCCATCGGAATCAGTGATTACAATCTGAACTCCATCAATTCCTCTTAGTCTTTCTTCATAACTTCTTTCAAGACCAGATTTTCCAATCACACTATTAGAATGATAACCATCTCCCTTATGTTTATCTAGTTCTTCAGCATTAATATTTTGAATATATCCAATTAAATGTGATGTAGATTCTCCATATGGATAAACTCTAGAAGACTTTTCTATCACTTTGATTCCTTTTACTTCTAGCACACGATCAATTAACTCATTCTCACTAAGTGAAACTTTTTTTAATTCCACAAACATATCCTCTTTTACATAAGATGCACTAAGTAATTTATCTATTTTCTCTACTGTCATATCTAACAGACTTGCTATTTTCTCTTTATCTTGTATTGCATCTTCATTCATTTTTCCTGGAACAAATCCAATACTATATATCGTTCCCTCGCCTGCTAAAAGATTATCATTCCTATCATATATATTCCCTCTTTTAGCAGTCAGTGTATTTACCTTAATTTTATCTGTATCATTTAAGTTTGGAAATATTAAATTAGAAGACCACTCCATTTTATATTCTTTTCCAATTTTATATACTGTAGATTTGTTTTCAAAATGAATGATCCCATAAGAGGTTGTCAACTCATTAATATAATCTAGCTCAAATTCATTACTGGATTTTTCTGTAACATTTTCTATAGTAACTTTTATCTCCTGCAAATCAATACCATTATATATTCGACTATTTCTATTGATAAAATCTTCTTTACTTATTTTCTCTTTGCTTGAGTCATTTAGACTTTCATACATCGCTTCGTAATTTTCCTCATTAATACTTCTCATATATGACTCTAATAAAATTTTTGACTGATTTATTTTATTTTTGTGACTGCTACTACAGATACCAATTATGATAATAATTAATATCATAACAATTAATATACAGCTTAAAACCAACTTTAGGGTCCTTTTTTGATTCTTTATCATAAATAAGATCTCCTTTTATTTTACATTTGTAAATTAATTATATTTTACACGTATAAAGAAAAAAAGTCAATAAAATGTCGAAATATAGTTTTTTATTTTTCATCTAATACAATATATGATAAATGTATGTTTTTAAAGCTTACCTTATTCCTTGAAAACATAAATATTTTCCTTATATTTTTTTACAATTTTTTTATTAAAAAGTCTTGACTTTTAGTAATATATCTATTATAATATAACTGTTCCATGAGAGTGGGCCTTTAGCTCAGTTGGTCAGAGCACCCGGCTCATAACCGGATGGTCCGGGGTTCGAATCCCTGAAGGCCCACCATTCTTATATATTGGAACATGGGTAGGTGTCCGAGTGGCTAAAGGAGGCAGACTGTAAATCTGTTGACGTTCGTCTACGATGGTTCGAATCCATCCCTGCCCACCATAATATAATGGTTCAAAATACTGAGAATTCAATATTCTCAGTATTTTTTAATGCAATAAAATAATAATAGAGCTATATTTCAAGCTCTAACCTACTTTTTACAAAATCAAATATACATTACTAAAAATTATTCTATGATTTCTTCAAAACGATATTTTTGCGTCGCATCTGGATATTTTTCATGGTCTACTTCAGATAAAAACATTTCTAATGGTCTGGCATAAATTCCATCTTTGTGATTTGTCTTTCCATTATTATCCATACAACGATAAACAACTAATTGCTCACCTGTCTCACTATGCTGAGCCACTGTAATCACAAAGGATCTTGCACCTTTAAAATGTTTCCACATCGTAAAAGGTTTTACTATTCTCTCCTCCATATTCTTTCCTCCTCTGCTATTCATCAAAATGATTATAACATATAAAAGAAGTATTTTTCAACACTTGATATATCTTCTCTCTTTTTCCCTTGATTTGTCATATCTCATATGACTTGAAAATCATAGCAACTAGTGATATAATATCAATATGTTATCTTTTATCCACTTTATACTAATTAGTAATGGATGTTTCCCAACTTTTTAGTTTTAAATACAAATATCATATTTAATTGGAGGAACTATGATGCATAATCAAAGGAAAATGAAATTTTTTCGGGATAAATTTTTAGACATAACGATAATTGCTATGGTCATAACGGTGATACTGCAATTATTCTTTGTTTCTGCACTAAGACATATTATACTATGCAGTATTGTGCTATTCCTTATTGCTATTACCTTACTTTTTGATGGAATTTTAAAAGATCATGAAGGAATCAGCACACGAATATTCTGGTATGCAATTTGGTTTATACATTTAATCAGCTCTTGCGTCTCTAATTTTTAAAAATGAAAATGGCTTGTTTTAACAAGCTATTTTTTATGCTATTCTTTTGTTTTTTCTTCTATTTCTCTTACTTTGATCTTTTGCTCATCAATTGAGGTCCAATGATCTAATCTTGGAACAAAATCGTAACCTTTCTTTTTCGTATTTTGTGCATCTTTTCTCTCTAACTCTAAGTTATATTCTAAACTTACTTTACCTTGATTATTTCTTTTTTTTCTCATATGATCACCTAAGGATATTATTTGAATAAATCTTATTTCTATACAAAAATTCTCACAAAATTTTTGTGAGAGTTCCCCTCCCTAATTTTACCTATATGAAGTAGCCTCTTAAATTATACAATGTCCATTTTAAAAAACATATCAGAATAAAAATTAGTATTCAAATTTCCCAAATACATAAAGTAATAGAACACTATTTCTAGTGTTCTATATCCTTAACATATGCTTTTTCTACTCTTGTAACATTCTGCTTTTCCATACACCTGATCGATGCTATATTCTGAGTGTCAATATATGCAATATACCGCGTGCTATCTACTTTTTGAGAAACATCTTCTGAAAATAGTAGCCCCAAAGCATTTTGACCGATTTTTTTGCCACGATATAACCTTTTGATAGAATAATCCAGAATATAGCTTTTAGGGTGAAAGAATTCAGTTTTATATATGCTTCTACATAAGAAAATATATCCTACACTCCTATGATTCACTCTAATATTAATCACTTTTTTATCACTTAAATAATCTTCCAAATAGGCAACCGGTATAAATTTTTGAAAAAGCAGACTTAACCGTATATCAAATAAATTCAATTTCTCTACTTGTACTAAGCTAAGAACTTTATCTCCTGTCAAATTAACTTTTCCTAATACTTCACTCAAAATATTATCCTCCATAATATATTATGTCATATATTATATCACCTTATACATTTTTGTCAAGAAAAAAATAACTAGTTATCCTAGTTATTCCTGTTCAAAATTTGTTTCTTCAAGCTCTCCATTTTCATTTTTTACTAATATATTAATTCTCTTTTCTGCATTTTCGAGTTTTTCACTACACTCTTTTGAAAGCTTGATTCCTTTTTCAAATTCAGTTATTGCATCCTCTAAACTAAGTTCTCCTCTTTCTAAATTTTGAGCTACCTTTTCCAGTTCGTTTAAGCTCTCTTCAAATGTTTTTTCATTATTCTCAGACATATTACACTTCTCTCCTATTCTACTACCACTTTTATTTTTCCATCTGTAAGTATGACATTTAACTTATCAGACTGGTTGATATCATTCACACTTTTTACTACTTTTCCATCCATTGTTTCAGTCACACTATATCCTCTCGTTAATGTTTTTAATGGACTTAATGTATCAATTTTAGCAATAGCTTGCATACTCTTTGATTTATATTTTTCAAGTTGTAAATTAATCACATTATGACTTTGCCTCATTAAACTATCTATTGTAAGCCTATATCGATTAATCATATCAAGGGGTACCTTTTCAAGTTTAGCAGCTTTCAACCTTTTTACATATTCTTTCTTCCTTTCAAAATAATTATTTGTCGCAACTATGATTCTATTTTTATCCATCATAATTCTTTTTACAATATCGCTATATTGTGGATAAACAAGTTCTGCTGCTGCACTCGGAGTTGGAGCCCTCAAATCAGCTACGAAATCACAGATTGTAAAATCAGTCTCATGGCCGACTGCTGATATAACTGGAATTTGAGATGCAAAGATTTTTCTAGCAAGCGCTTCATCATTGAAACCAAATAAATCTTCAAAAGAGCCACCACCACGAGCTATGATAATAACATCTACATTATTTAATTTATTAAATGTATCAAGTCCTGCTATCACAGTGCTAGAAACATTTACCCCTTGTACTGCTGCAGGATAAATTAGCAAATCAACATTTGGATATCTTCTAGTAGTAACGTTGATAATATCTCTTACCACAGCTCCTGTTTTAGAAGTTATCACACCCACTCTTTTCGGTAAAAAAGGTATTTTCTTCTTTAGATTTGTATCAAATAGCCCCTCTTTACTTAATTTTTGTTTTAACTGTTCATATGCAAGATATAATTCACCAAGTCCTTCTGGACTCATACTCTTACAATATATCTGATATGCTCCATCTCTTTCAAAGACACTAACTTGTCCATCTATTACAACTTTCATCCCATCTGCTGGTCTAAATTTGACAGTACTTGCAAAACCTTTAAACATAACACATTTAATTGTTGAAGTTTCATCCTTTAAAGTAAAATAAAAATGTCCTGTATAGTGTGCTTTAAAATTTGTAATTTCACCACGTATTCTAATATCATTTAAAAAGGTGTCCTTATCAAACACCATTTTTATATATTTATTTACCTCAGATACTTTATATACTTTTGTTTCCATCAGTCTCTCATTCCTTACTTTCAATAACTTTGGCAATAACGCCATTTACAAATGACTTGGAATCATTGTTACCATAGAGTTTGGCAAGTTCTACAGCTTCATTTGCTGTAACTTTTACAGGAATATCATCCATATACATTATTTCATATATAGCAAGCCTTAAAATTGCAAGATCTATTTTTGCAATTCTTTCCATAGACCAATTCTTTAGTTTTGATAATATCATGCTATCAATTCTTTCTAAGTTTTCTTTCACTCCATTTACTACAACATTCATATATTCTTTTTCGTCTTCTTTATTTTCGTTTTCTTCATAACAAAATGCAAGTATTTTCTCAACATTTTTTTCATTATCAAACTCTAGTTCATATATGCATTTAAATGCATTGTCTCTTGCTTTTTTCCTACTCATTTTTTTCCCCTACTCTATATTTCAATTTTACTAATCTTTTTTCTGATAGTAATAAACTTTCTCTTTATATTCTTTCACTTTTTTCATATTAAATATGTTTTTTATATTATCTTCATTGTCCTGTAATTTCTTGCCAACAAAAACAGCGCCGCCAATTAAAGCAATTAAAATAGCTACTTTTGTCAAAAATTCTACAATACCCAAAGCATACAAAACAACGACAATGGCAATACAAAGAATTACATATTTATTTTTAATTACATAATCTAAAAAGTCTTTCAATTTTATCACATCCTACTTTTTCTGTGGCTCCAAATAAACGCCCTTTATTTTTATGTTTGCCTCTTTAATTTCCACAGTTGTTTGCTTTAAAACGCTCGCCTTAACATTGCTTTGCAACTTTGATGTAAGTGCCGGCACCACAGTATCAGGAAGAATCATAGCATAAATATTGGCAATGACTCCATCCTCTGACATTGATATATCAACTTTTACATTTCTAAGTTCAGCATAATTTCTAGTAACTCCTACAATGATACTTTCAAAAGTATCTCTAGTTATATAGACAGTTCCAGTTTCACTTTTAATTGCAAGTCCACTTTTCATTTCATCTGCATTATCTGATGATGCAAATATACCTATAAGGGCTAAAAGTGAAAGAACTGCGCCTGTTATAAGTCCAACCATTTTATGTGATATTAACCATTCTATTCCAACATTTAAAATATCTGCTCCTTGTATCATTTGAGTTGACATGAGTATTAAAAATACTGATACAATGATAATCAAAATTGAAAATATCACTAATATGAATTTCTCAAAACCCTTCATAAATTTATCCCCCTATAATGTAGGTTATAGCCCGAACTATATCAGTTTGGGCTACTACATTAACTACAATTATTATTCAGCTACCTCAGCTTCTTTTTCTTCTTTTTTATCAAAAGATATACCTTGAACATTGATGTTAACAGCTGCAACTTCTAGTCCAGTCATTGTCTCTACTGCTGTTTTAACAGCATTTTGTGCTGCCCATGCAACATCTGGAATTTTTACTCCATAAGTAACATTTACATATAAGTCAATAGTAACTTTCTTACCATCAAGCTCAATTTTTACACCCTTAGAATATTTTTTATTGCTTCCTAAAATTTGATTGATTCCATCAACAAATCCTAAAGTCATTCCAGCAATACCTTCAACTTCTGATGCTGCAAGACCTGCTATAATACCTATAACATCCTCTGAAATATTTAAGTTTGTAGCTATTTCAACGTTTGGTTGTTCAACAACTTCTTCTACTGCTTCCTTTTTTGATTTTTCACTCATAATAAACTTCCTCCTTTTGTAGTCTTAGACTACATTAATATAGTCTTATTATAACTCAAAAGTAAACAAAAGTCACGTATTTTATCAAATTTTTTTTAATTTATATAAATTCATAAAATTTCACAATATAAAATGAAAAAAACCTTATTGGTAAACACTTTACTAATAAGGTCTTCTTTGATCGTTTTTATACTACTTTATCTCTCAATTTCTTACCGCCTAACAAATGAAAATGTAAGTGATGTACCATTTGGCCACCATCATTTCCACAATTACATACTAATCTATAGCCTTTTTCTTTTACTCCACAAATACTTGCAATTTCTTCTACTGATTTATAAATTTCACTAATATATAAAACATTTTTATCACTAATTTCATTTGTATCTTGAATATGAATCTTAGGTATGATTAATACATGAACGGGTGCTACTGGATTAATATCTTTAAAAGCTAGCACATAATCATTTTCAAACACCTTTTCTGATGGTACACTACCTACAACAATTTT
The DNA here is from genome assembly GCA_030524345.1 of Clostridia bacterium. Taxonomy (GTDB): domain Bacteria; phylum Bacillota; class Clostridia; order TANB77; family CAG-465; genus CAG-465. The sequence goes on from JAUNGP010000004.1 coordinate 31,066, forward strand.
ACAAAATAAACAATCTTCCATACATACATCTCCTCACTCTATATTTTGTTTACGTAATCTTTACCAACTTTTTCTTTCAATAAATTTCTTAATTTCTCAGCATCTCCCATTATAAAACAATCCTTTGATACAATCAGAACCTGTATTCTATTTAAATAGATATAAAATGCCTCTTTTCGTTCATATACTTTATAGATATCCTGATAATCTAATTTAGAATTAGATGTTTTATTTGATATGTCAATTCTATCATTGTAAAATTCAAACGTATTTTTAATATTACTTTTTAACAAGTTATCTGACTTAAATATCTTCTTAGTTTGTATTGAGGGTAAAAGGACATATAAAGCAGAAAATACAAGTGCTAATGCAATATAAAAAATTGCTCTATCATAACTTCCAATTACTAACATAAATATTCCACATAAAAATATTACAATAACAGATATTATTAGAACAATAAGAGTAACTTTTTGCTTCGTATACATATTAAATTGATTTAGTTTTAAATATCTCTCATATGTATATTCTGTTTCGTTTTTCACTAATAGTTCATTTTCCATAAAAAACACACTCCCTAATCAACAAAAACTGCTTTTATCCTTCTAATGCCAGAAGATACAGCCTCCTCTTTTTTGATTTTAATATGTTTCAATTTATTCGTGTTTTCAACATGAGGACCTCCGCAAAGTTCTGCTGATACATTACCGATTGTATAAACAGTAACCATATCTGGATATTTTTCAATAAACATACATTCAGCACCAGATTCAATCGCTTCTTCCTTTCTCATCTCTTTTTTATCAACTGCAAGTCCTAAATCTATCCATTTATTTACTAATTCTTCTGTCTTTTGTTTTTCTTCATCTGTCAATTTGTGATCACAAGAAAAATCAAAACGCATTCTTTCAGTCGTTATATTACTTCCCCTTTGATGTACATCACTTCCCACTATGACTTTTAAAGCAGCATTTAATAAATGTGTGGCTGTATGATACATCGTTTCAGTTTCTCCCGTAGACGCCAAACCACCTTTGAACTTTTCTTTTGCTCCTGCACGTGATATTTCTTGATGTACTTTAAATTTTTCCTTAAATCCTTCTTCATCAACTTTGATTCCTAATTCATTTGCAAGCTCTACTGTAAGCTCTATTGGAAATCCAAAAGTATCATATAGTCTAAATGCATGATCTTTATCAAGTTTTCCATCTTCAACTTTTGCTATCATTTTTTCAAATTCTTTTAAGCCTTTTTCAAGCGTTCTGTTAAATTTTACCTTTTCTGTTTTTAATACTTCAAGTACAACACTTCTATTTTGGCTTAATTCGGGATAATACTTTTCGTATTTCTCTATGATATTAATAGCAATTTGCTCTTCCCAATTACTATTAATGTCAATATTTAATTTCTTAGCATATCTTATTGCACGCCTAATTAATCTTCTTAGAATATATCCTTGATCTGTATTACTTGGCTTAATACCTGCAGGATCAGCGCTAATAAATACTGCACTTCTAATATGATCGGCAATAATACGCATAGCCTTTTGATTACCTTCATATGTTAGTTTAGATACTTCTTCTATTTTCTTGATAACATCTGTCCATATAGATGAAGCGTAATTATCTGTCACTCCCTCAAGTACAGCAGTGATTCTTTCAAGTCCCATTCCAGTATCAACATTTTTCTTTGGAAGTTCTGAAAATGTACCATCTTCATTATGATTATATTGCATAAATACATTATTCCAAATTTCTACCCAACGTTCATCTTCTGGATCAAATTCTTCTGGTATTTCATCATTTCCCCTAAAATAAAAAATTTCAGTATCTGGTCCACATGGTCCAGTAAGTTCCATATTAGGCCACCAATTATCATCTTCACCTAAAAATTTTATTCTCTTATCACTTATTCCAAGATTTCTCCAAATATTTGCAGACTCATCATCGGCAGATACGATGTCATTTCCCCTAAATACAGTCACTGCTAATCTTTCAATTGGAATCTCAAATATTTTTGTAAGAAGTTCAAAACTCCATGAAATACTTTCCTGTTTAAAATAATCACCAAGACTCCAATTACCAAGCATCTCAAAAAACGTATGATGAGTTGTATCTCCAACCTCATCCAAATCATTTGTTCTCATACACTTCTGATAATCACATAATCTAGTACCATAGGGATGTGGTTGTCCCATAAGATATGGCACTAATGGTTGCATGCCTGCTGTATTGAATAATACTGATGGATCATTTTCTGGCACAACTGGTGCACTAGGTATTTGTCTATGTCCCTTTGATTCAAAAAATTCTATATATTTATCTCTTAAGTTATCTACTTTCATAATACATTCTCCAATCTTAAATAATATACGTATAAAATACTTTTTTTCTCGTTAATTATACCAAAAAACATATACTTAGTCAACTAAAAGCAAATGATTTTTACATAATAACTAGAAAAGACGAGATCAAAATCTCGCCTAAATAATATACAATTTATTCTTTTTGTTTATAGCTCTTCTAGTCTCCTTTTCTTTTATTCTATTACCATTCCACTTCTACATTTGCTTCTCTAAGATACCTAGCAAATTCGTTTAAAGTCATACTTCGATTAGCATATATCCTAGGAATTCTATACAAATCATCATGAATATAACTATAATATGTACCACCAGTCATTGCAATACCATATTGATATCCCGCCTCTTTAGCAATCTCGATTACCTCATTGTTATAATCCCCAGATGGATAGCAAAGTGTATTCACTTTTATTCCAAAATCACTTTCCAAATTCTCTTTTGATTTTATAATCTGTCTTCTTTTTTCTTCAGTAGACAGTGTAGTAAGCTTTTCATGCGACATTGTATGTGATTCAATTGATACTAAGCCACTATCTAACATTTCTTTTATTTGTTCTGTTGTAAGATAATTCTCACCATTAATATACTCATATATAATACATAAGGTAACTTTTACATTATATTTTTTAATCAAAGGAAAACCATTATCATAAAAATATACAAATACATCATCTATTGTTAAGCAAACAGGTTTTGTATAATTTTCTAAGTCCTCTATTTCATTCATAAAAATAGTTTCATATCCATTCTCTGTGATATATTTTAATTGTTCCTCAAAGGTCTCAGGCTTCATAAAGTTTTCAACATCTGGATAAGTGCCATAATCATCAAGTAAAAAATGATACATAAAGATTGGAACGCTAGCTGTCATACTTTTTGGTTTTCTTTTTACTTCTTGCACAAAACTTTCTTTTGTATGAATCGTATTTTGAACAATTTCTGTAACGTTTTCTTCATTTACAACAAGTGTTGTTTTAGCACCACCATTAAATAAAATATACCATCCAGAAATAAGTGCAACTAAAACAATTAATATTATAACAATTAGTAAGCGTTTATTTCCATTATTTTTTTTCATATAATAGCCTCCTAAATACTTTAATTTATAACTATAGTATATATTATATTTCAAATTTTGACAATACATTTAAAATATTTTATTTCATATTGCTATTTTCTCATCATTATGTTAAACTATATCAATAAATGATAAGGAGTAGAAATATGTTACAAAGTATAATGGGACAAACAAGACGTGCACTTGATGATTTTAATATGATAAATAATGGTGATAAAATAGGGATTGGATTATCTGGTGGAAAAGATAGTTTAACTTTACTTTATTCACTATATTATTTGAGAAAATTCTATCCAAAAAAATTTGATATTATGGCTATTACGATTCATCCCGGAAGTGAAACTTTCAAAACAGATAAATTAATGGCTTTGTGTAAAGAATTAGATATTGAGTATATCGTATATCACTCTGACATTGCACAAGTCGTTTTTGATATCAGAAAAGAAAAAAATCCATGTTCTCTTTGTGCTAATATGAGACGTGGAATGCTAAATAGTATTGCAATTGAGCATGGTTGTAATAAAATAGCTCTTGGGCATCACAGTGATGATGTTATGGAGACTCTACTGATGAGCTTATTTTTAAACGGAAAAATCTACACATTCTCCCCTGTTACCTATCTAAGTAGAAGTGATATCACCGTTATAAGACCACTTATTTATGTAAGTGAAAAAGATATTAGAGCATTAAGTAGAGAAAAAAACTTCCCAGTAATGGGAAAATGTTGTCCTTATGATGGTTTTACAAAAAGAGAATACATGAAAGATTTAATAAAAGATTTAAAAACAGATATTCCAAAAGTAAGAGAAAATATTTTTGGAGCTATTAAGAGATCCGATATTCCAGGTTGGAAAACAGAAAAAAATGATGATAAACATGATTAAGCCCTATGAACAAATCGTTCATAGAGCCTTTTTTTCTAGAGAATGAACTCCCAATACAATGGCTTTCCGCTTACAATTAGACAGCCACCATTACCAGGTTTCATGAAATATTCCTTTGACCGAGTCATATCTTCTTCTACAAGTATAACAAGAGCAGATGCTCCAATGCACTCCTGACAGTAAAGATTACCTCCCGTATAAGTACCTGCCTTGATTTCTTCAAGGGACTTTTTAAACCGTTCCTGGATATCAGGATAAGTAAAACCACCTTTCCAGCTCTTTTTCCTAAATAAGATTGCTTTAGCTTTCTTATCTTTTGCTTCTTTCACCGCTTCATCAAACTTTACTTGCAAGTATTGCTCTTCCACTTTTTTCTCAAGCTTACTACACGCTATACTCAGATCAAACCAAGTATCCCGCCTTTTAGGTGCCAGTTTAACAAACTCTTCACCAGTAAGACTATCCGGTAACTTCATAATTTTACCAATGACTGAAAAACTGATTTCTGGAATCCCAATAACTCTAGCAAAACCGTTGACCTCACTAAGCCTTCGATCAATAAATGATTGATAACTTTCATCAGAAGAATAATATTTTACTTTATCTCTAAATTGATTTCTTACATTCCGATTTTCCCATACTTCTTCCACATTTGTAATAGTAATACCTCTTTTTCTTAGCTTCTCAACATCTTGATCAAAGTACTCTCTTAGCATTATCATCATCTCTTCATTTGTCATATTAATGACCTCCTTAAAACTAAAAAAAATTACCTTAATAGTAATATAAAAATGTTACACAAACATTATATCACTTTTATGTAAATTTGTCAATTTAGATCACTTAAAAGAGAGGTATCACCTCTCTTTAATTATTCTTTATTATTATCATCACCTAATTTACTTTTTGCATCATCAAGTTTTTGTATATTGTTATCTTCTACCTGATTTTTCTCTTCAAGTTCTAATGGAATATCAATACTATTGATTTTTTTCTCTTGAGTTAAATCTAGTTCTCTTTTTTTTCCACTTCTTGTTGTAGACATTTCGCCATTTTCATCAATGCCATACTTTTCCAATATTTCATCTCTTTTATTTAGTTGCTTATATAAATATACAATTTGAACAAACTCAACAACGATAAATATATACATTAATACTAGTAGAGCATTTGCTTTTATAGATAACCATAAATTTCCCATAAAATCTTTAAACTTTTGAGATGATGAACGCTCATTTACATTCTCTAAAGCATTTGTTTCAACTACTTCTGCCTTTTTAGTAACTTTTAATATATATTCTTTTGTAGTAGTTCCATCTTCTGCAGTAACAATTATCTTAATTTCATTTTCTCCCTCTTTGAGGTTTTCATTACCGATTACCTCAACTTTGGCATTTTCATTTTTTGGAAATGTTAATATGTTTAATTTATCTATATTAAATTCTATTTCTCCTAAATCATATTCAAAAACTTCTGGCTGAAATTCAGGTGAAAGTTTTAGATTTTCTATTACCAAATTTTCTAAATATGCATTTGCCTTTTCTGGATCAGCTGTTTTCGTAACTGTAATATAATATGTTCTTGTACTACCATTTTCTGCAACAACTACTACACTAATCGTATTATCACCTTCTACTAAACCTGTATTGCCTTCGACATAATAGTAAGAAGAACCACTTTCTGTCTCTGCACTAATATTGATCTCATTGACATCTAGGCCAACAGTAATAGCATAACTTGTTTTTGTCTTTACAAAACTTGGTGACATTCCTTCCTCGCTAAGTTCCAGATAAGAAAGATATGTATTACTATCTTTTGTAGTAGTATTTTGATTATTATTCTGATTATTATTATAGTTGTTATTATTATTTTGATTATTATTCTTATCAACTGGTGGTGGTGCGGGCTCTGTAACATTAATCGTAATTGATTGGCTGACAATAGACTCATCAGATGAGTTATCAAGATTTGCAACTTTGCCACTGATTATGATATTAGCAGATCCTGCGATATTTCCTTGTATAGTAGCAGTAATTCTACTATTCTCTACCCAATCTGATGATACACTATTTACTGATACCACAGATGGATTAGACGAAGTGATACTAATGTTTCCTGCCACTCCTGTACCATCAACAGTTATTGTTGCAGTATTTCCAACATTTAAATTTGAATTACTAGAATATGCACTAACATTAGCGCCATACACATTAAAATTCAATATTAATGCTACACATATAGCAATCATAAATGAAGTTATAACCTTTTTTCGCATATCTTTTTTACCTCTTTCTTATTGAGCAATATCTTCCTTACCCAAAATCTTATTTTTTATTTTTACATAATCACTTGGTGATATATCTCCATCCCTATTCACATCACCAGCTACTTTAAATATATTTTCTAAATTTTCTTTTCCCAATATTGTATTTTTTACCTTTACATAGTCACTTGGTGATATATTTCCATCACCATTTACATCACCATAAATGAGTATCGTATACTCTTTTATCATATTTCCATTACGAAGTATTTGCACTGTTGAACCAGTTCCTACAAATGATTCATTTGTAAGCTCTATACCATTTTTATTAAAATACTTAACTTCCATATTTGTTTTTATTTTTTCATTTAAACTACTTACAGTGGTTTCTGGACCGATATTTGAAATATAATTTGTATTATGATCTACATTTAATTCCTCATCTATTAAAATATCATCATCATTTAATTTGATAACATTAACCTGTACTTTTACTATTTTATTCCCATCTTCTGTTATAAATGTAACAAAAGTAGAGCCTTCTTTTTGAGCAAATAATTTACCATCTCTATTTTCCAGTACACTTTCATCTTCTATATGAATCGTATAATTTTTATTACTTGCAGTCTCAGGTAAAATCGTAGGTGTTAGTGTTAGTATTTCTCCTTCAATAACAGAGTATTCACATTTATCTAACGTGATACTTTCTACATTAGTAGATATAACCTTTACATTGCAATTAGCAGTTTTGGAAGAATTTACAGTAGTTACCGTAATGATTGCCTCTCCTAATCCTTTGGCTACTATCTTACCATCTGAATCTACAGTTACAATATTTTCATTTGATGAAGACCAAGTAACATCAGAAGATATTGCGTTTACAGGAGACACTGTCGCACTTAATTTATATGTTTCGCCAGATTTTAATTCGATACTTGTTTTATCTAAACTAACTCCAGTAACGTTAGAATATTGATATTCATATACCCATTTAGAATATACATAACCAATTCTTCCATCTGGAAGCTGCACTCTATCCCAAGGTGTATTAATTCCCTTTCCAGTTCTAATTAGCTTTGTTCTATTTTCTTGACCATCTTTTTCTTCATAGTAAATTTGTATGATATTTGAATTATCTGAAGAATTTGGCGAAGATCGAATCCAAAACTCATCTACTACTCCACTATCACTTGGATCATCTAAATACACTCTAGTATTATCTTCCTCAAATCTACTATCTACTGCATCAGGCGAAGGAGACGCAATACTTGGCATATTATTATATACAGGAATATGAAATTCAAATGCAGAATCAATCATGCCAGAATTTACATAGCCAGAATATGCAGTTTTGGCCTCATTTGATGGAGCTGCAATATTAGTCATATACTGAGAAGCAAATAACCAAGAAGCATTTCCATATGGATTATTTACATCAAATTTTTGAAAATAGATTGTATCTTGTCCATACCTAATATATTTACTTACTAACGTATCAATTCCCGCCTCAATAGATTTTTCAGGGGTTGTCCAACCATTATTTTTAGCGGTATTTAATCCATTAGTCACCGCACTATTTCCATCACTTCCAGGGGTTGCTCCAATATTGAAAAAATTGTATACTCCGGCATCTCCATTAATTAATGAACCGTTAACAATATCTCCACTATTTTCCTGTCTAATTCTTGAAGCAACATGAGTCGGACTGATATTATATTTTTGTGAAAGCCTTACAATCATTTCTGCATAAGTCTCATTCATTGTCTTCCATTCACCCAAATACTTATATTTGTTACAATAATCTGCACTTCCCATTGGAGTACTTGCAAGTATTTTTTGTACACTTTCCACAGTATGAACATTCGCAGAATAACTTAGCGTTTCAAATTGAAATATACCTCTTTCTGTTAAAAAATTTCTTGGATCTAACATATATGCAACAGCAGCTTTAGAGGCAGTATAATATGGGCCATCATGAGCAATATTATCTCCATTATAAAACCAATTATCACCATAATCATTTCGATTGATAAGGCTAATAGCAGGATTTGTCTCATAAGTTTCATGTTTTAATACTAAGTTCCAATCTAGATTTGTATAAACTGCTTTAAATACCCAATTCGGATGATTTTTTTTCAGAGTTTCAATATATGGCTTATAACTATCTGGAAACTCATCTTTTAATTCTGATATTGGCAAGTCAGTTGTAATTACCGCAACACAAGAATTAAAACTACTCATAAGAATCGTACAAATCAGTATAAGACTTAAAATTTTGCTTAATTGAATTCTATTATTTTTTCTTTTCCCCTTACTTTGATATATCATTTATTCTCTTTACCCCTTATTTTTAATATTTTGACATATTTATATAAAATTATATCATAAAGAGAGCTTTTGTCAAAGAGTTTTACACCTTTTTCACAAAATTACAATATTTTAATAAAATATCATTAGATACTATTGATTTTAAATTTGACTTTTTTTTCAATTTATATTACAATAGTCTAAATTTGTTTTTTAAATAGAGAGGTGAAAATGGAATTTAAATGACAAATAGCGCATGGACATATTCGGTTTTAATATGTTGACGAGGTTTGATAAATATCGATAATCAGCGGATTTTATCACGGTAAATTTTAGTATCGTTATATATAGTACAAAATACAAAATCACTCTTGTAACAAAAACTATATAATCTAAAATAATTTATTGCACTTTGAAAATAATATATAATGGAGGTTTTAAAAAATGTGTGGAATAATTGGATATACAGGAAAGAAAATGAACGCTAAGGATATCGTTTTAGCTGGTTTAAAAAATTTAGAATATAGAGGATACGATTCATCTGGAATCGCTGTCAATGAAAATGGTAAAATTAATTTATATAAATCACATGGTAAAATTTCAAACTTGGAGGATCGTTTAAAAGGAAAAGAAATTTTATCTTCTACTGCTATTGCACATACTAGATGGGCAACTCATGGAAAGCCTAATGAAACCAACGCCCATCCTCATAGATGTGGAAAAGTAACATTAGTTCATAACGGAATTATCGAAAACTATATGGAGCTAAAAAAAGAGCTTTTAGAAAAAGGAGTTACTTTTCAATCTGAGACTGACACAGAAGTTGCTTGCGCATATATTAATGATATATATGAATCTGAAAAAGATAAAATCAAATGCTTAAGTAAAGCTTGTTCTGCTTTCAGAGGTTCTTATGCTTTTGCAATCATTTTTGATGATGAGAAAGACGTAATCTATGCTACAAGAAAAGATAGTCCTCTAATTGTTGGTCTTAGTGATGATGGAAATTTTGCAGCGTCTGATGTTTCAGCTATACTTGATTTTACTGCAAAATATATCTTACTTGAATATGGTGAATTTGCTAAAATAACAAAAGATAAGGTCACTATATATAATGCTGATTTAAAGGAAATAGAAAAAGAAGTAAAAGTTGCTACTTGGAGTGCTACTGAATACAAGAAAAATGGATATGATCATTTTATGTTAAAGGAAATTAATGAACAACCTGATGTTATTGCTAATATCTTCTCTAGATACTTAAATGATTGTAACTATAATGATATAGATTTCTTAAAATATGATGCTATTCATATAGTAGCTTGTGGAAGTGCAATGCATGCTGGAATGGTTGGTAAATATTTATTTCAAAATTATGCAAATATACCCGTTACCGTAGATATAGCTTCTGAATATAGATATAGCACTCAAATGATAACTCCTTCTACTTTAGTTATCATCATATCTCAATCAGGAGAAACTGCTGACTCTCTTGCAGCTCTTAGACTTGCACATTCAAAAGGCGCTACAACGCTTGGAATTGTAAATGCAGTTGGATCTACAATTGCTAGAGAATCAGACATTTGTATCTATACTTATGCAGGCCCAGAAATAGCGGTTGCCACAACCAAAGGATATACTTCTCAAGTAGCTATTTTATCTACACTTGTCATCAATGCTATGAAACAAAAAGGATTGCTTTCTGATGAGCTTTTTGAAAATATAAAACAGGATTTTAGCAATATATCTTCTAATCTAAATCATATTATTAGCAAAAAAGAAGATTATATTAATGTTGCTCAAAAAATTTTCGATCACAATGATTTATTCTTTATTGGAAGAGGAATTGATTCTGCGGTATGTATGGAAGGATCTTTAAAATTGAAAGAAATTTCTTATATGCATTCTGAATCTTATGCAGCAGGTGAACTAAAACATGGTACTATTTCATTAATCGAAAAAGGTACTCCTGTAATAGCAATTGCAACGAATAATGATCTATACGAAAAGACAATTAGTAATATTAAAGAAACAAAAGCCCGTGGTGCTTTTGCAATATTTATTACGACAGACAACTTTAAAAATTCTACTTTTGAAGACTTTTCTGACATTAGTATCACGCTGCCAAAAACAACTGAATTTGTTCAAGCAATAGAAGTTTCTGTATTACTACAATTAATTGCTTATGAAACTGCAAAACTTAGAAACTGTGATATTGATAAGCCAAAAAATCTTGCAAAATCAGTTACAGTAGAATAAAAGAACACCTTATATAACTTATAAGTTATATAAGGTGCTTTTTTTAGCCCTTTACTCTTTCAAGAATTTTCCTGTATGCCTCTCCGACTCCGCCAAGATTTTGTCTGAATAAATCCTTATCAAATTTTTCTCCTGTCACTTTATCAACAAGTCTACAGGTATCCGGTGAGATTTCATCACCAATTACAATATTACCATCCATATCACGGCCGAATTCAATTTTAAAGTCAATAAGTCTTACACCAAGGCTGTCAAAATATTCACTTAAAATATCGGAGACCTTGGCGGTCGTCTCCTCCATGTACTGGATCTCCTCTTCAGTTGCAATACCTAAGGCCTTAATAGCAAACTTAGGAATAAACGGGTCTCCCAACTCATCACTTTTAAGTGAGAATTCAACACCAGACGGTACGATTTCTACCCCAGCTTCGCAGCCAAACCTTTCACAAAAGCTTCCAGCAGTATACCTTCTGTTAATGACCTCAAGCATAATCATATCAAGTTTCTTCACAAATTTTGAGCATTCATTAGAACCCTCACTAATAAAATGGGTCTTTATACCGTTTTTCTCCAGTAGCTTAAAGCAATACATTGAAATAACGTTATTCACAACCCCTTTTCCTTCGATAACATCTCTCCTTTCACCATTACCAGCAGAAATCCTGTCACTTGCCTCCAGCTCTAAGATATCTCCTGCATTAGTTGAAAAGACATTATTAGCCTTTCCTTTGTGAATGAGTTGCTCTCTTCTTAGCTCCATAATTACCATTCCTTTCTAGAATTATTTATATATATATTCATATATATATCAACATTGATTTGATAGGATTATATCACGCTATCTTTTTCATGTCAATAATATGTAACCTAAAATCTAATTATGGCATATATTTAATTGACTTTTATACTATTTAATGGTATAATATTTATCGTACCTTATATTTAGACTTGATATATAATTATAGGAGGGACTTAAATGAATAGGTCTGAATTTGAAAGAAAAAGAATTACTAAACATAGAAACACCTCTTTTGCTTCAACTTTTTTTGGTATTCTCTCAATTATTTTTTTGCTCATCGTCATTGTAGCTATGCTCATAATCATTTTGTTCCATTCGTATTTAAATATTGCTCTTGATTCATATAGGGTCGGTATTAATACCAATAGAATTGATTATAACTGTGTACCATATATGTATGACAACAACGGTGAGCAAATTAATATGTATTATGGATACTATGATGAAGATGACAAGGATTTTATTCCTACTTACACATCTGTATACTCCAAACTCGAGGATCTTCCCAACTATGTGTATAGTGCCTTTGTTGCAATTGAAGATGAAACGTTTTTTGATAACTATGGTTTTTCTCCTAAAAGACTTTTGGGAGCTATCGTAGCCTATAAACTAAACGGTGATTCTACCTATGGTGCAAGCACTATAACGCAGCAGTTGGTAAAAATTGCAACAGGTGACACTTCCCACTCTGCAGAGCGAAAGGCACGGGAACTTGGAGCAGCAATTTACCTTACAGAGAAATGGGAGAAAAAACAAATCCTAGAAAGCTACATTAATGTAGCGTATTACGGTGACAATAGTTATGGTATTTATGAAGCAAGCATGAATTTTTTTGGAAAAGAGCCGAAATATTTAAATATTGCTGAATCTGCAACTCTTGCTGCCATGCTAAACAAACCCGAAGGAAACAATCCCTATAAAGGAGATGAAGCTTTAGAAAGATTAATGCAACGCAAAGTTCTTGTTTTGAACAAGATGCTAGAATTAAATTTCATTACTCAGGAGGAGTACAGCAATGCGATCAATTACAAAGTAACCTTTATCGGTGAAGATTTTGAATATCGCAATAAAGCAATTGATCAATATATTCCTCTTGCAATGAAAGAAGCAAAGAAGCTTGTCATGGAATATTATGGTCTAAGCTCTACTGATGAAGCATTTGATATGATTCTAGATGGTAATACGAAAATTTATACCAATTTAGATCAAGAACTTCAACAAAAGTCTTATGACATACTGAAAAGTACTTATGCTGATGACATTGAAATGGGCTATATTCTAACAACTAAAGATGGAAGAGTTCCAGTCGCTGTCACTAGCAAAAATGATAGTAACATTGATCATGTATACACGATGACAAGACAAACTGGTTCAGCAATTAAGCCAATTGGAGTCTATGGGCCTGCATTTGATTTAAATGTATCCTCTCCAGACACGGTAGAAATTGATGAAGCAGTATACATTGGAAACTGGCAAGTCCACAATTATGGTAACACTTACCATGGTGCTATGACTGTAAGAGATGCAATTGCCTATTCCTATAACACCATTGCAGTAAAAACACTTCAAAAGGTAGGAATTTATACTTCCATGGACTATCTACAGCGTCTTGGTATAACATCTTTAACAGAAAATGATGCTTATTACCCCGCTCTTGCTTTAGGCGGTTTATCAAATGGTATTTCTCCTTTTGAAATGTGTCAAGCGTATAACGCTATCAACAACGATGGTGTATTTTCAAGAATCTCTTTTATTTCTAAAATCGAGATCAACGGAATTACAATTACCCCCCCTGCTAATACTGAAAGAGTATTCTCTTCTCAAGCAAATGATCTATTAAAAGATTGTTTGAGGTCTGTTGTAGAATATGGAACGGCAACAAGGGCGGCACTTGACTATCATACGGTATATGCTAAAACAGGAACCACTTCTGACAGCGCCGATTTCTGGACTTGTGGATTTACAGATGATGTTACAGCAACTATTTGGACTGGATATGATCGACCAAGGGAGATTGAAATCATACCATCTGGACACTTAAGTGAAATCTGGAAAGAGCTTGTCGAGGCTTATTACTATTAAGAAAAAAAGACTACTGGAATTAAATCCAGTAGTCTTTTTTATATACTCTTCCTATAATCAGATATTAGTAGCTGATCCTCTACTTTCTTTAAAGTATATGTAACAGACGTAAGCTTACTACTATCTAGTTCTTGAGAATCTATTTTCCCACGTATAAATTGTACTTGATTATATTCGTTATTACTAAGTTCACCATTTTCAAACGCGATAGCTTTTTCTAACATAGCTCTATCATAGTATAATATATCAGTCACTTTCATTTCTAACTCATTATCAGAATTAACATTTGTATTTACATATATTCTATATGATGTCACTTCTACTCTATCATCATATTCAGTAATCTTGTATGGCACCTCTATTGCATAATCAAAATTTGTAAATCCTCTTGACGATGTAATATATATTCCCTCCTCTGCATCATATGACCCATTTCCAAGAACAGGAGTGTGTATAATTCCTTCTGAATCTGCAAAAGTTTTTCTAATCACGTTTTCCAAATCATATTTTGAGAAATAAGTACCTATTTCTCCTTGTTGTAATAGCGAAGTATATTCTTCCTGACTAGTTATTTTAATAAACGCTGCTATAATTTTAGCATTATTACTTATCCCATAAGAATCTAGCTCATCATAATATGTATTTGAGTACATTTTTGAAACAAAGTCTAGATTTTTTAGTATTTCTATCCCTCTTCTACTATCTACTTTGACTTTCTCTCCACTAACATTTTCTTCTTGACTTTCATTTCCTTCTACTACATTTTCTACTATATGATTATCCACATCTACATTATCCTCATTACCACCATTTAATAAAATATAAATGAGTGAAATAATTGCAATCACAACAAGAATTGTAACAGTCACTATAATTGCTTTATTTTTCATTTTATCCCCCTAATTAAATACTATTTGAAATGGATTCTGTAAAAACTTGTCCAAATAATTCAAAATCATATTTTTCTTTTAATTCGAATGAAAATACCTTCTTAATATCTGCTCTCACAACATAATTAATAGCAATTAATGTTGGAACAGATATCTCAATACATTGTTTTTTCTGACTATTTAATACACATTCTCTACAAAAGAATGTATTATTGATATAATCATAAAACACTTTTTCTTCGGTATTTTCATATAACTTCTTTCTACAATGATTACATATATCTAGTCTTGGTGCAAAACCTAAAATATCAAATAATTTAATTTTAAATACTGCTGTGACAACTTTTTCATCCTTATTCAACTTATCGATCACATAAAGAGTATTTAAAAACAGTTTTAATATTTGTGATGTATCTTGATTTTCATCAGTAACACTATAAATCAACTTTGTAAGTTCAAAAGCAACTTGAAGCTTTTCAAAATCAACTCTTAAATTATAAAACATATTAATCACTTCTGACGAATTAATATAATAATAATTTGTACTTTTATATAAAATAAATTCACTGTATACTAAATATTGCGAACTTGCAAGATTAGGACTATTTGTTTTTTTAGCCCCTTTTGCTATCACAGATACTTTTCCAAGTTCATCTGAAAGTATTGTTATAATTTTATCATTATCTTTATAAGAGGTTTCTTTTATCACTATTCCCTTTATTTTTGTTAGCTTCATTAAATTGCACCCCTTTATCATCTATCATAAAGCCATTTATCTCCATCAGTTTTTTATATTCTAAAAAACTTTCGATATCTCCAGTTTTTATAAAATTATTCCATGCTAACTCTTCATACATACAACCACCTACTAATATTATTTTATGCAAAATATAAACTTTGATACAATATTTATATTTTCGCCTTAATATTTTTTAAATAATTTTCATCTTGTTGCCAATGCTCTCTTACTTTTACCCAAAGTTTCAGATTTACCTTGTCACCAAGCAAATTTTCTATATCCTTTCTTGCCTCAATTCCTATTTTTTTGAGCATCACACCATCTTTTCCGATGATGATTCCCTTATGAGACATCTTTTCACATATTATATTAACATCTATATCATAAATGCTTACTTTTTCTCTATTTTTTCTCTTTTTAAATTTTTCTACTTCCACTTTAATTCCATGTGGTATTTCTTCATCTAAATTATTAAGGGCCTTTTCTCTTATAATTTCCTCTACCAATTCTCTTTCTGTAATATCTGTTATCTCATCTTCATAATATATCATTTTTCCTTCAGGCAAATATTTTTCAATATTTTCTATTAATATATCAAGACCATCATCTTTGTAAACAGAAATTGGAATAATCTCAGAAAATTCCCCACCAATTGCCTTAAAATATTCATTATATACTGATATTATTTTTAATATTTTCTCTTTTTCAATCTTATCTATTTTATTAATACAAAGAAAAGCTTTTGTTTTAGAATCTGCTATATTTTCCATGATAGTTTCATTTGCTCTATCAATTGTTGGTTTTGTTGCATCTACCATATATATGATAACATCTACAGAGCTAATTGCGCTCGTCACATTTTTCATCATGTACTCGCCCATTTTATCCTTAGGAATATGCACTCCGGGTGTATCAATTAAAACCATTTGTGACTTTTCATTTGTAATAATTCCTTTTATATTAAATCTTGTTGTTTGAGGCTTTGGAGTAGTAATTGCCACTTTAAACCCTACTAATTTATTAACAAGTGAGGATTTGCCAGCATTTGGCTTTCCCACTATGGTTATATACCCTGACTTAAACATTTTTAATTCTCCTTACACGATTATTATATCAAATATATTAAGAAAAAACAATAAATAAAATTAGAATTATCCCTTAATTGGTTATTCGTTACTTTTTAGTATACTTTATGTTTTTTTATTTACATAAATTTGATTTTTTACAAAATATATGGTATAATTAATAATGAACTGTTTATTTACCTAAAAAATAATTGAAAAAGGAGAGAGCGGTATGTTTAAAACAGATTCGATGCAACCAAAAATAATTAATGTAACTTGTATCGGATATGATAAATCCGAGGGAATGTTTACAGTAAAGCTACCTGATAGCAGAACTGGAAAAATACCAAAGGACGAAATGTCAATATATCCGCTCAAAAATGATAAGCAAATCGAGTCTTTTATTGGGAAAGACATAAGAGTTGCTATTATAGATGAGAGCGATATGACACTGTCCGGTAAGATACCAATGCAGAAGCAACTGGAAAAATTAACAGAAGAAAATCCTGTCGGTAAAATATTAAAGGTTACCGTTGTATCAGCTTCCGATGTCGCGCTATATTGTGATCTTGGCGAAGGAATTAGTGGAATCATTTATAGAAATGATATCATTTCCACACCTTTTCCCTTACCTACAGATGTTTATCCTATCGGCAGCGTCATTGATGCAAAGGTCAAAAATTTCAAAGCCGATAAATCATTTTTCACATTGTCGCACAGGGATGTATTTTCGAGGAGCATGAAAGCTTATCGAAAAGGAATGCATCTGAATGGTATCATCAGAGAACAGATAAAAAGGGGTAACGTTGTAACAGGTTATTTTGTTGAAGTTACTCCCGCTATTAAAGGTATCTTAGATATAAACGATAGTATATACCTGCAAAATGGCGAAAAAATCCCCATGGTAGTAAACGATATTACTCCAAAAGGGTTAAAACTAAGACTGGAGTATCCAAACTAAGAAAGGCAACACTTGTTGTCTTTCTTTTCTTTTTGTTTATTTTTCACATTTCTTTAACATCTTCGCTTTTATTTCATAAACTATTAATATTAGAGGTGTTGATATGAATAATTTTTGTTATACTCTGGCTATCAGACAAAGGAGATGTCAAAATGGAATTTCAAGAGAACTTGATAATGTATATACTAATGTGACAACTTCTAGTATTATACAATTAAGTTTTGGATATGTTTTAACGGTAATTTCAAAAAATCCAAATAGCATATCTATTCAAATTTCCAATCCAAATTTTATGCCTAACACGATTTTTAATATTCCAAGTGGAAGTTTTAAAATATTTGATCTGCCAACTGAAAACGGTACACTTAGAGTATTTATTGGTGCTACTGGTATCGACTGTAGTGACACCGTTGTGTGTTGTACATTATAGGAGGGATTTTATGAATGAGTTTAATGTCACATTAAATATAGAAGATATATTTTGCGGAAATTGCTGTAAAGATGTAAAAGAAAAAGAAGTAATCATAACTAGTACTAATCAAACTGTTAATTTACAAGAAGGCTTTGTTTTAAATGTGATTAACGTAGAAGATAATTTTTTTACAGTATTAATACAAAATGGTACATATGTCATTATTAGAAACATCTATACAAATGCTACAACTAGTATTTGCATTCCTAATAAATGTGGAAAACATATTTTAAATATTTCAGGAGTTGTGAATGAAACATAAATCCCATGCCACAAAATGTGACACGGGGTTATTTTATACTCTTTTAAATGCATTTACTTGCTTTTTAGCATCTTTTTCTTTCATTGCTTCTCTCTTATCATATAATTTTTTTCCTTTGCAAACACAAAGCTCAATCTTTATCCACCTACCAGATGTATATACTTTACTTGGTACTAATGTATATCCTCCTTGCTTCATATACTGAGTTAATTTCAATATTTCAGACTTATGTAAAAGAAGTTTTCTATCTCTCATAGGATCTTTATTTTCAATATTTCCATGGTCGTAAGGGCTGATATGCATATTTTTTAATGTTATTTCTCCATTTCTAACCAAAGCAAAACTATCCTTTAAATTGCATTTAGCAGCTTTGATAGATTTGGCTTCTGTTCCTTTTAGTTCTATTCCACACTCAATCTTATCGAAAATATCGTACTGAAATCCTATATCTTTATTTTTGATACATACTTCATATCTCTTTTTTGATTTATCCAAGCTCTTCACCTTTTTTCTTATTTTCTAAAAATTTACAATGTGCAATTTGTGTAACACCACAACCACTACATGCCTCACTACACCTTTTAGTAGTATTACCAGCCATTGCTTTTTTATATTCTCTGATTAAAAATGATTTCTCTACTCCATGCATAATATTGTCCCAAGGAAATTTGTAGTCCAGTTCATATTCTTTATTTGCATATTCTCTTGGATCTATTTCTAATTTTTCAAAAGCCTTCTGCCATGCTTCTAAGTTGAGCATACTTTCCCAACTATCAAACTTGGCACCATTTTTAAAAGCTTCATAAATTAGGGAGC
Organism: Clostridia bacterium; assembly: GCA_030524345.1. Lineage (GTDB taxonomy): Bacteria > Bacillota > Clostridia > TANB77 > CAG-465 > CAG-465. Next base: position 50,301 of record JAUNGP010000004.1, read on the forward strand.
CTACTCTTCTATCTCCTCTTGCAATAACTGCCTCAAGCCTACTGATTTCTGGATTATGCCACGAATATTTTATATTCTTATTACTCAAATTTTCCTTTAAGAATTGCTGCTTCAACTCGATTTTGTCAAGTGTATTTTGAGAACACCATTCAAAAGGAGTATGGGGCTTTGGAACAAATGTCGATGTAGAAACAGTTACGTTACATTTTCCTTTTCTTTTTTCTTTTGGCATAGAATAATATAGTTCAACTATCTTATTTGCAAGGGTTACAATTTCATCTAAGTCTTTGTATGTTTCTGTTGGAAGTCCTATCATAAAGTATAGCTTTATATTAGTCCATCCATTTTCAAAGGCAAGTCTACAACCATTCAAAATTTCCTCCTCTGTAATATTCTTATTAATTACATCTCGAAGTCTTTGACTTCCAGCTTCCGGAGCAAACGTAAGTGAGGATTTCCTTACCGATTGTATCTTTTTTAATATTTCAGGATCAATAGAGTCAATTCTTAAAGATGGAAGTGCAAGACTGATCTTTCTTTCTTCCCCAAATTCTATTAGCCTCTCTGCAAGATCTTTAAACTCCGAATAGTCACAAGTGCTAAGAGAAGCAAGTGATATTTCATTTATTCCTGTATTACAATATGATTTTTTGGCAAGTTCGACAAGTCTTTTAGCAGACTTTTCTCTTACGGGTCTATATATATAACCTGCTTGACAAAATCTACATCCTCTAGAACAACCTCTAAATACTTCTAGTGATATTTTATTTTGTACTATTTCTATATTTGGTACCACACATTTCGTAGGATAATATATTTGATCCATATCTTCTATTACTGTTTTTCGGATAATATCATTTCTATTATGAAGTTTTGGAATATAGATGCCTTGTAAATCCTTGATAGATTTTAAATAATCAATTTTAGGAAGTCCTTTTTCCTTCCATTCCGAATACTTTTGAACAATTTTATCTAAAAGAATTTCTCCTTCTCCCATCATAAATACATCTATAAAATCTTCTAATGGTGCTGGATTACACGCACAAGGTCCCCCTGCTACAATAAAAGGAAACTCTTCTTCCCTATCCTTTGCAAGCACTGGTATTTTAGCTAAGTCTAACATATTTAATATATTAGTATAACTCATTTCATATTGAAGAGTAAAACCAATCATATCAAAATTTTTAATACTATCTTTTGACTCTAAACCATAAAGTTCAATGTTTTTTTCTCTCATTATTTTTTCAAAATCAGGCCATGGAGCAAAAACTCTTTCACACCAAGTATCTTCTCTATTATTTAATACACCATACAAGATTTTCATACCAAGATTTGACATACCTATATCATATATATCAGGAAAACAAAAGGCAAATCTTACCTTTATGTTTGCCTTTGATTTTATTATTTGATTATACTCCCCACCAACATATCTTGCTGGTTTCTCTACACTTAATAAATCTTGTCTTGTTAAATTTTGCATCATTTTTTACTCCTTTAATTAGTATATATATTAACTTTTTAATTCTTCTTGTATCATTTTATTATACAGTTTGGTTACCTTCTCATTACAATCTACAATTGTAACCAGTTCATTTTTCAAACTATTAGTTAATTTCTTTAATTCGCGCATTGAATTCATATCGTGACCATTAATATATTCTTTTAATTTACCAGGCAATTCAATATACATGTATTTTGTATATGACAATACATCTCCATCTGTTTTTCCTGTTAAATCAGAAATTTTATTTGTAGTATCTTTTATAAGGAAGTTAGTATTATCAAGATAGAATTTATCTTCTCTTGCTAAGAAATCAATATATATCTTATATACTTCATCACTCAAATTTTTCTTCTCTTCTTTTGTTAACTCTTTTACTTCTATATTTGTAACATCATTTTTATTTGCCACCTCTTGACTAATAGGATTAGTTTTTGAAGTTTCATCTTCTTTTTCATCAGATTTAACATATTTTGCTATTTTATCATCAATCGAAGCTATTGAATTATTAAGATAATCTAATGTATTCTTTGAAGTGATTTCATACCTTGTAATAATTTCATCACTGCTATTTTCCTCTTCTTTTCCCTTTTCTTGCGATTCTATTTTCTTAGTATAAACAGAATCATTTATATACTTTTTAATATAGTCCCTTTTTGCTACAAGCTCTTCACGAATAGACTTTAACATTTTTTCTTCATCTATAGAACTAAGCGCAGTATTATATGCTTGATCAACGGTAGTAGTTAACTCAATCAAATCTCCTTCAAGATCAATTACTTTTTTTTGCAAAGCCAAAAGAGACTCCTCAGACATTAGCATATCCTTTACTGATACATTAATACTCTTATTGTCACTACTAATCTCATCATATAAAGTATTAATTTCTTTTAATTTCTCATCATCATTTTTAATAATATGTAAATATGTAATTTTTTTATCTAATTCAATTAGTGAAGAAGTTATTTTATTATTTCTATTCTTTATGTCATTCATCTTATCAGATTTTTCCTTATCAATGTAACCTTTAAAAGTTTTATTGATTTGAAAATCTAAAAATTCCTCTGCACTATCTAATTGACTCATATATGTCATCATTTTAAGAAGCGTAAGGCTAGCGTCTTCATAGCTCATATTTTCATTGATACTAACATCTCTAGTTGTTACAACAATAGATCCAACAGTAATATCTGGAAGTTTTATTTTGTTTTTATTAACAATATCTTTTATTGAATATCCGTTTGCCACATCTACTGTAGATACGTCTTTTCTGATTTTTAATTTACTATCTACCATAGATATGAAGCCAAACACTGGTGTATCAACATTTAATCTGATAGCTGGATAATTTTCAAATTCTTTCTGCTTTTTTACTTTTGCCTCTTTATTCTCAATTGCCAAAAGTCTTGTTTTCATATCCTTAATGCATTCATCAATCATATTTAAAATTTCTTTTTTTTGAGCTTTTCTTTCTTCTGTTTCATTATCTATTACTTTATCCTCAGTAGATACCGAATTTTCTACTGTCGCAAATATATAACTATTTCCTAGAAATATCATGCAAACTAGAAAAAAAGTTATAACAGATAATACCTTTCTTCTTTTCATACTATATCCTCCACTTTATGTAGTTTATATTATAGCATGTAAGCGCCAATATGTAAATAGAATCATCTTTTATAAACTACACAAATATTTAAAAATCTAATTTAAAATGTCATCATATGGAAATTTATTACTTGTTATATTTTCCACAATACTTGCATCTATTTCATCTGCTTTTTTCTTAATATTTTGTCCCTCACCTAAATAACTTGGCTTTTTTGTTGCAATCATAAGTTCAGCAAATATTTCTGCTCGATCCTCTTTATCAGATGCTTTCGAATACTTTGTTACAAAATATGGATTCATATTTACATTCTCACCATTTGAATATGATGTATAAACATAATCATTATCTAATTTTGAGGTATTAGATTCATACATAAATCCATCAGGATTGAAATCATTCCAATTTGCATATAAGTTTTTCTTTTTATCTGACATATAATATTCTAATATGTGAAACATCTCATGATGAAAAGCTCTTTCAAATTTATTAGTATTACTAACAAATAATCTATACTGATTAAGACTATTTCTTGAAGCTAAAGCCAAAGTATTATTGTTAAATTTGTCAACAATCATAATATACAGTGGATATTTTCTTGATTTGAATATATCAAAAACATCATCTGGATAAGTCTGCAAAGCAGCATATATTTGTTTTAAGTTATTATTGATTATATTTTGATCATACTGCTCTACAGCATTAACAGAAGCAGCATAATCGGCAACCTCCTTGCCATATAATATGTTGATTCCAAAATCATTTCTTATCTTTTTAATATATACCTCATTTTCTTCTTCTACACTTTTGTAATTTCCACTATTAAACAGTGCCATCGTTTCTTCATATTCGTTATATGATGGCAAGTCTAGTTTTTGTATCAATAATATAAATATAAGAACTACAAAAAGAAATAGAATTACATCGGTTATAATAGATAACTTCTTTGTTTTTATACTTAAATTCATTTTCTCCTCCGTTCAATACATTTAATAGTCATATTCCATATTAAAAGATTTTAAAATATATTTATATGAAATATCGCTTTTCTCCTCAATAGCCAAATCATAATCATCGATAAATATAATAGATATCAAACTATCACTTAAATTTCCAGTACATTTTAATGATAATTCAACTTGTTCAATTTCTTCATAAACACTACTCTTTTTTATGTCCTCTAAATAGGAAACTACTTCCTTTGCAAAGGTTTCTGTTGTAGTTTTATCAATACAACTAACACTTTTTGATATTTCTAAACTAATTTTATCATCTTCAACAATTTTAGGCTTTATAAAGAGTTTATCATACTTACTACTATCATCCAAATTAATAATACAATCTGTTAACACTTTATTAATCTCATTTACTTTGCTACTTGTCACAGAATCTTTATACTCATCTATTATCATATCATTCTCATTTACATATACTGTAAACTTGTATACATCATTTTGATTAGCATTAGATAAATAAAAAATATATCTAGGATTTTTATACATATAATAATTTACATTGATTTCTTTAAAAGTATCTGTACTTCCATAATTTTTCTTTAAATATTGGTTTAATTCCTTTTTACATTCCTGATAAGTAATAATGCTTCCATTTGTAATATTATGGATCAAAAGTGCTATCACAAGGGTAACAATTAAAACAAATGTAGGCTTTAATATTTTTTTATCCTTACATCTTTCTTTATCTTTGATACCACTGAGTAACTTCAATAAATACTTACCAAACGCCTCCCCCACAATTACATTTAAACTCATTGTGGCAGATACAAAAAGTACATACATAAGATCCGTAGGTGTTTTTAAATAATTAATACATAATGAAATCACAAATCCTAGTGCAGTAGTAATAATCTGCCTTTTAAAAATAGCATTTCCTACGATCCCTAGTATAAATAATAGTGGTATCAATCTAATATAGATTGAACCATACACACTAGCAAATATAACTAATATAATTAAAAAAACATATACAATACTTTCTAACATTTCATTTATTTTATTTTTCATATAAACCTCTTTAAAAATTATAACTAAATTATATCTCAAACATTTAAATATATCAATATTTTAAAGGGTATATAATCCATAATTTTGAATAAAATGTTATGAGGTGCTTTTATGAAAAAAACGTATCAATTCATTTTTTACTTCTTATTCCTTCAAATAATATTTTCTTTTTTCTATAGTAATATCTATGCCTCCTCAAAAGAATTTTTAGATATTTCATCTCCATCTGCTGTGGTAATAGATTTTGATAGTGGTAGAATATTATATAATAAAAATGCGACAGAACAAAGAAAAATGGCATCCCTTACTAAAGTGATGACTAGTATTTTACTTGTAGAAAATTGTGATTTAGATGAGGAAATAGAAGTACCAAAAGAAGTTGCCTGGATTGGAGGATCTACTGTAGGGCTCAAACCTCGGTGATAAAGTCACTGCTAGAAGTCTCCTTTATGGTATGCTTCTTCCATCTGGAAATGATTGTGCATATACTGTTGGGATTCACTTAGGTGGAAGTATATCAGACTTTGCAAAAATGATGACAGATAAAGCAACTGAGCTTGGTATTACAGATACAAGTTTTGCAAATCCGCATGGACTAGATGATGATAATCACTATACGAGTGCACTATCTATGGCTCTCATTACGAGATATGCATTAAATAATAAATATATTAATGAAGCAGTCAATACAAAAGAAATTACGATTACTTTTGGCAGTTTTACAAAAACATTAACCAATACTAACGCATTACTTAGAACATATGAGTATGCTGATGGAGTAAAAACTGGTTTTACCAACGGTGCTAATAGATGTCTGGTTGCATCAGCTACAAAGGATAACTCAAGGTATATAGCAGTAATACTTGGTGCCGAAACTACAGAGAAAAGATTTGGGGAAGCAAAGGAACTTTTAGAGGCCTGCTTTGAAAGATACAAAAAAAGAGATATTTCAAAATATCTAAATTTTTATATCAATATACCGACTATTAAAGGAAATATTTCGTTTTATGAAAGAAGTTACTCAGACCACTTAGAACTCCCCTTAACAGATGAAGAATTTGAGAAAATATATATTAAACAAAATATCATACCAAGTATAGATGCACCACTTTCTATTGGAACAAATATTGGTGATATAAAAGTATTAATAGATGATGAAGTGATATACTCTAAAGAGTTATATTTAGAAGAAAATATTAATAAAAAAGAAATTATGGATTATATCCATGAAGGACTCAAAAATATGTTTCTACCTAAATCAAAAATTTAAAGACCCATTAGCAACTGCCAATGGGCCCTTTTGAAAGGTCGAAAATACTAACTAATACTGAATTGCTAAAATCTTGCAACCATATTTGCTATCGTCAATATGAGTAGCTGCATTTCCTTTAACAGTATATTCACCGATAAAGCCAACTTTTTGGCCCACAATGCATTTTCCAATAGGAGAGTTTAATGTAAAGTGTGCTATTTTTCGGTTCATATCGATATTCGTGTCCTTTGCCAGTGTCATCTGCACTTCAAAGGGTTCATCACCCTCCTCTGTCAGCTCCAGCGTTACAATAGCTCCTACTCCTACAACAGTCTTGTCGGAACTGTCAAGTTCTATTACTGGGCAAGTGTCCAGAGTTCTCCGGATAGAGGAAATAGAAGTTCTAAGGGCGTGTTCCTGTTCTGCAATAGCAGAAAGTTCGCTATTATCACTTTCTTCTCCCATCACAATAGGTCTGCACTGACCTCTTGACTTGCTGATTTTTGCAAGTTCTGCTTCTTTTGCTGCCAATTCCTGTTCTAAACTTCTTACCATTTCTGGTGTTAACTGATCGCTCATATTTTACGATCTCCTTTCAATTTTTTTTGATAAACTTATAAAACCCAAAACAATTATTTTTTAGTTAAAGTTACTGAACAATTGATTCAGTTCCTACAAGAGTATCTAAAAATTATTATATCATTTTATCATAAATATGTCAACTACTAGTAAACAAAATCTATTCTTAAATGATAGACTACGTCATCTTAGACATTGAGCTATAAAATATATAAGACTACTCTCAAATGTGAGAGTAGTCTCATAATTACTTACACTTTACTGTTATTTTTTCGATATGAAAAGAGGTTGCAAGATTTTCAAAATATTCTTCTATATTTTTGATACAACTACTAATATTGTCATCTGTCATACTATCTTGCAATATTTTTTCCTTGGCAATTTCTTCTAATGCTGCAATTTCAGAAGGACTATAGTTTTCACCAAATAGTGATTTCGTCTCAGCAGGAACAATATTTTGAATATCTATGGCAGATATAGAAATATCATCTTTGCTATATTCTATACTGACATTCCCCTCATTTGTTACCTCCATCATAATATCAGCAACATCAATGGTAAAAATGGCTTCATATTCCATATTAACTTCTATTTCAGAGTTAATAAGCCAATCTACTAATTGATTATTTTCGGGTGTTTTATCATGATAGATTGTATATTTTCCACTTTCTCTTAAAGCAACAATCTGAATCTCATTAGAAACATTTTCTACTAACCGCTTCGCATTACTGATCTTTTCTTTAAGCAAATTCTCTTGTAAAGCTTTTTCTTCTTCTGCCTTTAAAAATCGCTCTTCCTTTTCTTTCATAGACTCTCTATACGTATAATATGAGAATCCAGCTAAAGCAAGTAATACAATCAACACTAACATCATAATCCGTTTTACAAATTTAAACATGTGACTCCTCCTAAATTGATATTGGGATTTTTTTATGTTGTCCAAATATTATATCATACCTTGAAAAATTTGGCAACTTTATTCTACGTTATTCATATCTTCTATCATATTTTCTATAAATACTCCATATCCACGTGTCGGATCATTTAAAAATACATGAGTTACAGCACCAATTAATTTTCCATCCTGCACAATAGGAGAGCCACTCATTCCCTGTATAATTCCTCCTGTTTTTTCTAATAATTTCTCATCTGTTATTTTAATGGTCATATTTTTATTTCCTGTCGATGTAAGTAAAACTTTCTCTATTTTGATACTATACTCCTTTACTTCATTATCATCTAATGTACAAAAAATAGATGCATCTCCTTCTTTGATATCTGTTTTACTGGCAATTTCTATTTCACCTTTTCCTTTCATATAAATGTTATCTACCATTTCCCCATAAATTCCCTTATCTGTATTTCCATATATTTGCCCAAGAATATCATTTGTTATAGTGCCTTTTAATTCACCAGGAGCCTTAGCCACTCCTTTTTTAATAGAATAAATATTTGTCTTTGTAATTCCTCCTGTGGTAATAGGCAATATATAATTTTCTTGTGTTTCAGTAACTGCATGACCAAGAGCAGCAAATTTATTACTATTTGCTTCATAAAAAGTAACTGTACCAACTCCTGCACTACTATCTTTTACCCAAAGCCCTAACTTATACTCATCTGTTATCTCCCCTCTTTGGGGAGTAATTTTAGTATAAAATTCTTTATCTTCTCTACTAACTTTAAGTTCTAACTCTTTTCCATTTGATTCCTGCGTTATTTTTTGAAGCTCTAAATTAGACTCCACTTTTTTGCCATCTACACTTAAAATAATATCTCCCATTTTTAAATTCGTATCTGTCCTATCAATTCCCATAACAAGTACACCTGTTGCAAGAAGCTTTACTCCTACTGTTTCTCCTCCTATTAAAAACTTCATATCTTTCGTCTCTTCCTGTATTTTATCCTGCAAACTGTATACTGCTATTAATTTAGAATAATTAAGTACAAAATATAAAATGAAAAGAAAAATCACACAAAAAAATGAGATTGTTCTTTTTCCTTTTTCTGTAAAATGTACATTCTTAATTTTTTTATTTATTTTCTTTACTATATGAATCATTATATATAAACCTTCCTAAACGTTAACTCCTATAATTCCTCCAACTATTCCAGACAGAAAGCTGATTCCAAGATAAATAAAGAGTGTATTTGAGATAAATAATCCTGTATATTCAATACATGTGATAAAATACACGATAAGGCAAAATAGTAGTCCAAAAAGACCTCCATATATAATCCCTTTCTCCTTTATTTTCCTTGCTAAAATAATTGCACCTATTAGTACTGATAACATGACTGTTCCAAAAACAAATGAATCTAAATATCTATCATTTATATTAGTATATGCAAAAATACTTGCAGATATCGTCAAAAAAACTGCAGCGAGTACAAATGATATTAATAAACTAATACTATATCTTTTTATTTTTTCCATATTCAAACCTTCCTTCAACTTTATAATACTAATTTATGAATATGTTATCTACTTTATTCAAACAAAGCATAAAAAAAGAATAGCTTTTCGCTATTCTTCTGATTCACTTATTTCTTTTTTATTTGCTCTTTTTTCTTTCTTTGTACTAACTGCTTTTTTTACCTCATCTTTTATATTACCTTTATTTTTTTCAAGTCTGTCGATAATTTCTCTTCTAATCGCAGTAAAATTATTCAAAAGTCTTCCAGTAAACACAATTACTGCTCCTAAATAAATATCAACATTTAATTTTGTACCAATATACACTAAAAATATAGCGATAAGAGAATTTCCAAAAAAACCAGTTAAAAATATATTCATTTTAAATTTTTTAGTCATTGTTGCATTCAAAGCTCCAAATACAGAATCCAAACAAGCAAGGATTGCAACAGCTATATATTGTGAATATGAATAAGGAATAAAAACATTGATTCCTGTTAATACTCCTGCAAGTATAAATCCAATTATAATTATTACTCCTGGCATAATTTCAAACTCCCTTCTTTACTTTTCGGAAACACCATATTTAAATTTTAGTGAACCTTCATATTTTGGTATATCTACTTTATCTTGTCTTGTAATACTAATCCCTACACCTAACTCTTTTAAAACGTCCGCTACACCATTTTTGATTGTCAATGCACTCTCTAAATATTGTGAATTTCCAATTGCTTTTATCTCAAAAGGAGCTGCTACTTTTTGATAATTAACCTGAATGACTGGTCCTACACATCTTATTGCTGAAGTTGAAATAATTCTTTGATTATTCACACATATTGCTTCAGCACCAGCTGCTTTTAATTCATTTACTACAGTTAACACATCACTATCATGTACCAATGAATCAGAAGTTTGACCATCTGATAAAGTCACAATAATTCCCTCACCAGATAGATTAGAAGTACCAGCTAAATTATTTAAATTATTAATTTCTTCTTGCATAGCTGCAATTAACTCATCATTACTTGCAGCATTTGTCTGATATTCTTTAACAACTTTAGAACTTTGTTCGTATTTTTCTTTTAATTCATTATATTGTTGCTGTAAAGTGACTAAGTCATCTGTAAGTTGCGCTTCTCTTTTGCCTTGAAGTACTGCCTCTGTATTACTCATACTTTTCATTTGTGCAGTAAGCAACATAGCCAAGAAAAAAAGCGGTATTCCAATTGCAACATATGCAATTACTGAATATTTCTTAATAAATTCACGTATCTTTTGTCCTTTAGCTACATCTTTATTCTCTTTTTTAGACAACTTTATCACTCCTTTAAAATATCGAAAAAACCGGGTCATTTTTCGTCATATCAATTACTCCTTGTAATTCTCCATTTTTCTTCAATATACTCTTTAACAAGTCCAATTTATACTCCAAATTCGTATCATTTGGAAGTATTACATTAAGTTTATCATTTAAAGTAATGATTGTCAAGGAATTTTCAAAATTAACCTTAGTTATGTTACCATTTATGCCACTTTTCTCATATTTTTCGGATATTTTCTCATAGATTTTTAACTTTGATAAATCGATTGCATTTATCTGCTCACCAAGTACAATTTTGTTATTAAAAGTAATACCATATATTAGCATTTCTTTTTCCTTTTTTTCATTCTGACTTGTTTCTTCCAATATATATCCATCCTGATCTAGTCTAAAAAATTTATTTTTTTCTTTATCATATGCAATATACTTAGAAGTTCTTTCTATTACTTTTAAACTAATTTCATCTGGAAATACAATATCTACTTTTAAGTCTGCAACATATGGCAAGTTTGTAAGTTCTACATCTTTATATCTTAAATATTCAGAAAAAATATTCTCATTAAGCTTAAAAGGACTATTAGATATAATTTCACTACTAGTATATTTAGAATTACCAGTAACAGTTATCTTTTTTAAATCAAACGTAGTTAAATGAAAAGTAAAATATATAGCACAAATCATCATTCCAATTAGCACAAAAATAGAGATCAACAAAATTCTCTTTTTCTGATTAATAGGTCTTTTTTTCACTTTCTCTTGATTCTTGTTTTCTATGCTATTCTTGTTTGGAAATTTTTTTATATTATAATCCTTCTTCTTTACTACTTTTGTATCAGGCACTTTTTTTGGATTTTTAATAGTCATCGTTTTTTGCTTATTTCTACTATTTTCTATATTTCTTTTGGAATTCTTATTATCATTTCTTTTAATAACTTTCTGAGAATTCACTTTTTTTGAATTTTGATTCTTACTGATACTTTTTACTTGTTTTTTACTTGTCCTATTTTTACTTGCAGAATTTCCCATATTTTCACCTACTTTTTTAGTGAATTTTCTATACAATGACATATTTTTCCTTCTACATTTTTTACGACTACCTTTTTTGCATTCACGGACATATCATTTAAGATTTTATCATCCATCATAGACTCAATCATTGCATTTAAGGTGTCCTCATTTAAGTCTTTTTGCTCAATAATTTTAGCAGCATTAACCGATTCTAAAACTTTAGCATTGTAGAACTGATGATTTTCAGCCGCTGTGGGAAGTGGTATTAAAATAGATGGTTTTCCAGATAAGGATAATTCAGTAATTGTCATAGCACCAGCTCTTGTAATACACATATCAACCGATTTATACATTTCATCCATATTATATATAAATTTTTCAATTCGAATAAAATCAGTTAGACTTCTTCCTAGTTCTTTTTCAATATTTTCTTTTTGTGAAATCACATCATCATAATTTTTGTCACCAGTAACTAAAATTATATAAATATTTTGATTCAAATATTTCTTTATCATATCCAAGACTACTGTATTAATCTTTCTAGCTCCCTGACTTCCACATGTAACAAAGATTTTCTTTTTATGATTGTCTAAAAGGTTTAATCTTTCTAAACATTTCTTCTTATCTAATGCATCAATATCTTCCTCACAAAATTTTGCGGGCGTCCCAGTATATACAATATTTTTTCTATTTTTCAGTCTTGGTCTTGCATCTTCAAATCCAATCATTACACAAGCAGCTTTTTTGGCAAGTAATTTGATAGCGACACCTGGGAAAGCATTACTTTCATGTAAAACATATGGAATATGATACTTATTTGCTGCAAGCATGACGGGCCCACATATATATCCACCTGTACCAATTACCAAATCAGGTTGAAACTCCTTTAAAATACACTTAGCTTCTTTTAATCCCCTTACATTCTCGGTTAATGCTTTAATATTTTTTACAGTAACTGATCTTATAATCTTACCAGTACTAATATGCTCTATATCATAACCAGCATTTTTAACAAGTTTATTTTCTAGACCATTTTCTGTTCCAATAAAAAGTATTTTAGCATCTTTATTTCTCTTCTTAATGATATTTGCAATTGCAATTGCTGGATTTACATGTCCTCCTGTTCCAGCACAAGCCAAAATTACTCTCATATTTACTCCTTCTATTTATTTTTTAAATATTCTTCTAGTATTGTTTGTGATCTTTTTACCTCAAATTTAATTTTATATAAATCTTCTGCATCGTCAATATTTAAATTATTATAAGCATTAGCGATCATCGATAATGCTCTATCTTCATTGATCCATTCAACTTTTATTCCATAAAAAATCTCATCATCACTATATTCTTCCTTTTTTCCAGCCTCTATTACATTTGCTATAAAAGCATACGAAGTTTGTTTATACCTAGTCAAACATCTTTCTTCCTCTATTGCTCCAATTACTTTTTCTATATCAATTTTACATCCAGTTTGCTGAAAAACTGTCTTTAGAAAAGAAGATCTATAATCTTCATTATCGGTGACAATATTTCCGGGTAGCAAATAATATCCTCTATGAGTTACATTAATTAACGCTATTTTGTCTTCTTTTTTCACAATACCATAAGCTCCACAATGAATTTTGGTTGTACTAAACTTTATACTTTTTTGGCCAATATCTCCGTCTTTGATTCTACTTATCATATTCATATTTACTACCTCTCTTTACTACATAATTATTTTCTACAATTTCTAGAAATACTCAAAAGTACTCCCATAGCGCACAAATTGATAAATAATGCTGTTCCACCATAACTAAAAAATGGAAGTGGCATACCAGTAACTGGCATTGAAACTGTTACAACTGCAATATTGATAATGATTTGTAAAGCAAATACACTGGTTATTCCAGTAGCCACTAAAGAGCCAAACATGTCTTTACAAGTAATTGCAATTTTATATCCTCTATATATGAAAAGTACAAACAGTATAACAACGCAAGTTGCTCCGACAAATCCAAGCTCTTCCCCTAAAACAGAAAATATAAAGTCATTTTGTGCTTCAGGAAGCCACAAATATTTTTGTCTACTTTGCCCAAGACCTCTTCCAAACATTCCACCAGAAGAGATTGCATAAACACTTTGCAAAGCTTGCCAGTTTGTACCTGTAGGATCTGATTCTATATCCATAAAAGCAAGTATTCTTTTTAATCTAAATCCTTCTGAAAATATAAATACAGTTCCGATCACTCCTAAAAGTAAAATAAAGGCAAATATCCACCTTGCTTTCAGTTTTATTCCACTTGCAAATATGACAGAAACCGATGCTACAGCCATGACAAGAGTAGCACTCATATGTTTTTGTAAAAATAATACTAAAATAACAAGTGCAAGTAAAATTCCGGGAATTACATATCCTTTTACATTACTTAATTTTTTATAATTTAATGATAAATATGTAGATGTCGCTAAGACAAGCATAAGCTTCATAATTTCAGAAGGCTGAAATCTTAAGGTCGTTCCAAAGCCTAGCCATCTTTTGGCACCATTTACAGTTACTCCAAGGGGAGTCAAAACAGCAATTAAAAGTAATAATGCAATAATATATCCAAGATAACTCCACTTTTTATATATCTTATAATCCACTTTGGATATAATAATCATTGCTGCGACTCCCATAATTGCAAATATCAATTGTCTTATCAACAGATAATTACTAGTTCCCCACGTACTAAGAGCATAATATGAACTAGCTGATGAAACCATAACAAGACCTACACATAAAAGTATGATTATGATAACAAACATTCCAAAATCTATGCTCTTCTCTTCTTTATTCTTTATATCAACTTCTCTTTTTTTCATTTTACTCCCCTAAATCTAAATTAAATAGGCTAGTATACAAAATAGTACTGTAACTATCCAAAATAAAAATACTACTTTTGTTTCTTTCATTCCTGATAGTTCCAAATGATGATGAAAAGGAGCCATCTTAAATAATCTTTTTCCTTTGGTAGCTTTAAAATATAGTACTTGTAATATAACAGATAATGTATCTATGATACATACAAATGCTACTATTGCAAGATATAATGGCATTTTCATAATAATAGCGATCGCTGCTACTGCTCCACCAAGTGCAAGAGAACCTGTATCTCCCATAAACACTTTCGCAGGATGAAAATTAAATACTAAAAATCCAATACATGTACCTGTTACAACGGATCCTAAAATCACCATATCTTGCTCACCATTTTTTAATGCAATCAACGTAAAAAAGGTCATGATAATTGCAACAACACCGGATGCCAATCCATCTAAACCATCTGTTAAATTTACTGCATTACTAGTGCCAAGTAATATGAAAGCTGTAAATATAATAAATACAGGCATTGATAATGCAAATGGTTGATGAAATAAAGGAATAATAATATCAGTCCCTAAATTAAAAATCTTAAGATATGCAAATATAAATATTGCTGTTACAATAAAAAGTCCAAGCATTTTTTTCTTAGGTGATAGTCCCTCTGTATTTTTTAATATCAATTTTTTGTAATCGTCTATAAATCCAATAATTCCAAAGCCAAGTATTGATATCATGGCAAGTATAAGTACTGGATACTTGAAAGCATTGATAGCAAGTAAAATACTTGATACAATAATCATTACAATTCCTCCCATAATAGGAGTTCCGCTCTTTTTTAAATGTGACTGTGGACCATCATCTCTTACTATTTGGCCGATTTTATGTCTTTTTAATATTGGAACAACAATCATTCCAAGTACTATAGTCAAGACAAAAGCAAGACTCAAATTTAACGTTTGTATATTCATATTTCTTCTCCTTGTCTATATATTTTTATCTTCCATTTCTTCTGCTAATTTTTTTACCACTTCACGTTCATCAAAATGAACTCTTTTATGATTTTTTAATTCTTGATATGTTTCATGACCTTTTCCAGCCAAAATAATAATATCATTTTTCCATGCAATTCTCATAGCAAATTTGATTGCTTGACGACGGTTTTCTATAATTTTATAAAGTCCTCTTGTAGTTTTGATTCCATCTTCTATCTCTTTCATAATTTTCATAGGATCTTCATTTCTTGGATTATCTGTTGTAATTACAGTAAAATCCGCAAGTCTTCCTGAGATTTCTCCCATCATACTACGTTTTTCAGTATCCCTATTACCACCACATCCAAAAACACAAATTATTCTTCCTTTAGCATGCTTTTTAGTAGCTGAAAGAATTGCTTCTAAACTAGATGGTGTATGCGCATAGTCTATCACTACAGAAAATGTTTTATCAATCTCTACTACTTCACTTCTTCCAGGCACCTTTACATTTGCAAGTGCAAGTAATATTGCATCCATTTGGGCATTCAATAAGCTACATACTCCAATTGCAGCTAATGCATTATATACTGTATATCTCCCTGGAATTTTGACAGTGATTGTTTCTAACATCTTGTTAATATACATTTTAAATTCTACATATGAACCATTTACTCTGATATCTGTAGCAGTTAAATTAACTGCATTATCAAGACCATATGTTGCAATTTTTGATTTTATCATCTTCATTAATTTCGGAGCATATATATCATCGCCATTTACAATTGCAAAATCGGAAACCTCAAATAGTTTTGCCTTGGCATTTAAATAATTTTCCATTGTTCCATGAAAATCCAAATGCTCTTCTGATAAATTAGTAAATACACTTATGATAAATTTTAAACCATATACTCGATACAATTCTAAAGCATGTGAACTTACTTCCATAACTACATATTCCATACCTGCGTCTAACATTTCCTTAAGAAGTCTTTGCAAATCTAATGACTCTGGAGAAGTTCTTGTAGCCTCTATCTGCTTATCTGCATAAGTGTTATAGATTGTTCCAATCATTCCAGTACGTTTACCAGAAGCATTTAAGATATCTCTTATCATATATGAAGTAGTTGTTTTTCCTTTAGTTCCTGTAACTCCAATCAATTTCAAACCAAGACTTGGATTACCATAATAAGTAGATGCCATCACTGCAAGTGCAATTCTTGCATTTTCTACCTCAACTACTGTCACTTTATCTTTTATATCTGATATATCAAAACTTTCTTGTTCTATCACAACACATTTTGCACCAGAACTGATTGCATCAGTTATAAAATGATTTCCATCTTGCTCATATCCTCGTATAGCAACAAATACATCTCCTGCTTCTATTTTATTTGAATCATATTCAATCTTATTAATCTCTATTGTACTGTCTCCTGTCACTTTAACATTTGTTAAATTTTCAATTAAATACTGTAATAGCATAATTTTGCCTCCTAATATTATTTTTTGATATATAGTATTATATCATATTACTATTCTATTTGTAAATACAACAAGAGCCTAAGGAAGCTCTGTTGTATCTACGCATTTGATTGTTATAATAGAGCCTTTTTCTATAATCTCGCCAGGTGTTACATCTTGATTTAAAACATAACCTGAACCTACAATTCTTACATTTAGCCCTGATTTTCTGAATTCTTCAATTGCTTCTGATTGAGTTTTATTTCTAACATCTGGAACTGCTACAGTCTGTTTTGTACTATCATCAATATATACTCTAATCACAGATCCTTCCATAAGAGATGCTCCATTTTTTGGAATTTGATCCTGTATAATATCTTCATCATTTAATACAACATCTCCTGCAAGTTCGAATCCTTGCTCTAATAACTGTACCCTTGCTTCGCTTACTGTAAGTCCCTTTAAATCTGGTACAATTGTTTCTTTGATTGTATTCTCTTCAACTGTATAATCTGTTGGAACTTCTAAATATCTTAGTGTTTCATCTATAATAGAACCTACTACTGGTCCGCAAAGTGTGGCACCACCATGTCCTGATGGACCTGTTGGATTATATAAATTCATCATCACTACAATTTCTGGAGAACTAACAGGTGCAATTCCTACAAATCCTGCCAAATACTTTGTATTGTCTCCTCTTCCATTTTCACCAGTGGCCGTTTTGCCGGCAATCCTATAACCATTTATCTTTGCTGATTTACCAGTTCCTACAGTTACAGTATCTTCTAACGCACTAAGAACTTCACTAGCTGTTTTCTCAGACATAATTTGTTTTACAACTTTTGATTCTATTTTTTTATCATAATTTCCACTTCCACTCTTGATTTCTTTTACTACATATGGTTGCACTAGGTATCCTCCATTTGCAACAGCAGCATAATTTACTGCAGTTTGAAGTGTTGTTATTTGTATTGTTTGACCAAAGGAAGTCGTAGCTAAATCCACCGCAGTCATAGATGCGGGATCATGCATGATTCCAGGCATTTCTCCAGGAAGATCAATCCCTGTTTTAGAATCCAAATTAAATGCTGAAATATACTTACAAAAAGTATCTATTCCCATTTTCTGTGATACCTGCATAAATACAGGATTACATGAATTAAGTATTCCCTCTCTTAAAGACTCCGAACCATGTGGTGAATAATATCTCCAACACTTGATGTCCCAAGTTCCAATTTTCATACTCCCTTGGCAATTAAATACCTTATCATCAATTCCAACGATATTTTCTTCCAACGCAGCAGTAGCTGTAACAATCTTAAAAGTAGAGCCTGGCTCCTGTGTATCAGAAATAGCTTTATTTCTCCACATACCATATAGTTCTTGTGTTCTCTCGTCCTTACTTAAAGAGTCCCATTTAGCCTTTAACTCATCTGTATAAGGTGTAAAAGGATCATTAGGATCAAAGGTAGGATAATTTGCCATAGCCAAAACTTCACCAGTAGATGGCCTTAAAACAACTATCATACCATATTCAGCTACATTTTCCTTCACTGCCTTTGTTAAATATTTCTCTACAATTCCTTGAATGGTAGCATCGATTGTCAAAACAATATCTTTTCCTTGAATAGGAGCAATATATTGTTCATTAGTAAAAGGCGTTTCTCTACCTTTACCATCCGTGCTTCCAACTATTTTACCAGGTATTCCAGCCAAATCATCATCATAATAACTTTCAATTCCATATAATCCTTGATTATCAGTTCCAACAAATCCTAAGACTTGTGCTAAAAGTTCTTTATATGGATATACTCTTAATGTATCTTCATCTACTCTGATTCCACTTACCTCTTCTTCTTCAATATACTTTAATACTTGTTCTGCTTTTTCTTGATTTACTTTACTTGCAATTATTTCTGTTGAAGAATTTTTATTTAGTTTGGCAAGTACCTCGTCTTTATCCTTTTCTAATATCTCAGCAAGTTTTTCTGCCACTTTTTCTTTATCTTCTTTATCTATGCTATTTGGCACTGCCGTAATAATATTGACAGATACACTTTGAGCAAGAACTTTCTCTCCTGTTGCATCATATATCGTTCCTCTTTTTGCGGAAATATTTCTTTCTCTTGTTTGTTGTTCATATGCCTTTTCTTTATAATTATCTAAATCTAAAATCTGAATAAAAAATAATCTGATAAATAATAAAAAAAGTAATAGACTAGTTACAATCATCATAATACTAATTCTTTTTTGATTTTTTAATGTCACATAAGACACATGATTCACCTCTTTAATTCATTATACCATATCATAAAAAAATAGCCAAGACAAATTTTTTTGTATACTACATAATACTTCTAATTTGACTTGGTTATTCATAAATTCTTTCAAAATATATTTTTTATAGCATTTCTAATAAAATTTGTCACACTTTCTAATATAGTAGTATTTTGCTCTTTGCTAACCACCTTACTGGCTTCTTCTGAAGTATCAACATATATTGTTTGATTTTTTCCCGGTTTTTGCATACCAAGTTGTTGCTTAGCATAAGCCTCAATTTTATTTAGATCTGTATTTTGCTCTACTTCCATTTGTGCACTAACAAGAGATGCATCTACTTGCTCTAATTCCTTTTTTAGTGCTTGAGACTGTAAATTTTTCTCGTTAATTACATTAAAGCGATAAATAATAATCATAGACATTGCAAAACCAGTTAAAATAAACGCCACCATAGAAGCATTATTCTTCTTTTTTATGGCCTGTCTTTTTTGGCTCTGCTGATGTGTTGTCCTTTTTGAAGTAACTTTTTTTACAGGTTCTTTTTTTCGTTTAGGGGCTAACTTTCTTGCAGTTGAACCACCTTCATAAAAGTCGCTGTATCTTCTACTAGCTGGCATTTACTTTTTTCACCTCTTCTTTATAAACCATCTTACTTCATTTATTATCGCATTTAAAATTCCATTCATACTATAATTTTCTCTCAAATACTCTAAGCTTTGCACTCCTTGCTCTTGCATTATCTTGTAACTCTTCCTCATTTGAAATGATCGGCTTTTTATTTAATATTTTTCCATATGACTTAAAATGACATACACACACAGGAAAATCTTTTGGACAGGTACATCTGCCTTCCATCTCCTCAAATGTATGTTTTACGATCTTGTCTTCTAATGAATGAAATGTAATAATAACAAGTCTTCCTCCATCATTTAAAGACATAATCATATCTATGATTGTTTGTTTCAATTTGATAAGTTCTTCATTTACTTCTATCCTAATTGCTTGAAATACTCGTTTGGCCGGATGTTGTTTTTCATTTAGGGCCTTGGCTGGCATAGAAGCTTTTATTATATCTACAAGCTCAAATGTTGTAATAATAGGTTTCTCTTTTCTTCTTTCACATATTTTTTTGGCTATAGATTTTGAATACCTCTCTTCACCATATTCATAAAATATTCTTTCTAGCTCATCTTCACTATAATTATTGACAACATCATAAGCTGACATACTGTCTTCTTGATTCATTCTCATATCAAGCTTTGCATTATGCATATAACTAAATCCTCTTGACTGTTCATCCAATTGATAAGAGGAAACTCCTAAATCTAATAATATTCCATCGACACTTGATATGTTTAATTCCTTTAATATATTGATTATATTAGCATGATTATCATGCACTGTATATAAATTTGAAAATTCTTGTAATTTTTCTCCTGCTGCTTTTAGGGCCTCATTATCCCTATCAATTCCGATTAATTTACCATCATCATTTAATCTTTTTAAAATTTCATAGGAATGGCCTCCACCACCTAAAGTTCCATCAACATATATTCCAGATGGTTTTATATTCAAATTTTCTATACATTCAGTTAAAAGAACTGATTTATGTTTAAATTCCATTTTTACCTCGTCTATTTAACATATATTTAAGATTGTTATCTTTTGTACTTTAGAGTTTTTCTCATTTGTAACTTGTCAGATTTTTTATATCTAACTTTTTCTTCTTTTGTTTTCTACTACTCCTATGTATGTTAATATTCTTTTGTTAAACTAAATGCCAAGATTTGACATTTGGTTAGCAATATCATCTAAATCCATATTCTCTGGATTTGTATAATTATCCCATCTTTCTTTATCCCATATTTCAACTCTTGTAGAAACACCTATAATACATACATCTTTCATTAAAGAAGCATATTCTCTGAGATTTTGTGGTAAAGTAATTCTTCCTTGTTTATCAAGCTCACATTCTGTAGCCCCCGCAAAAAAGAACCTTACAAAGTTTCGTGTAGCACTATTAGTCATTGGTAAAGTTTTTAGCTTATCTTCAAACTTCTTCCACTCTTCTTTTGAATATATAAAAAGTGAATTATCTAGTCCTTTTGTTACTATGAAAGACTCTCCTAGATCATCTCTAAACTTAGAAGGAATAATTACTCTTCCCTTTAAATCAAGAGTATGAATATATTCTCCAAGTAACATAGGGCTCACCTCACTTCCACCACTTTGTGCCACAATGTACCACTTATTAATAATTTTAGTACATAATTTTTTAAAAATCAATACTTTTTAGAAAAAATTAATAAAAACACTCAAATATATTAAGCAAAATTTATTTTAAAGTTTACTTAACTTTTTGCTTTTATGTATACTATATTCTGATAATATGTTAAAATACTAATAACTTTAAATGTATTTGCTAGTTCTCTATATTACATAATTTTACAGGATGTAATTTCCTATAAAAGTTATTGAGAAAAGTCTTTTTATTATGTTATAATATCTTTGAGGTTATATATATGGAAGAAATTGATATAAAAGAAATACTATATTTCATATACGATAGGTAAATATATTAATATAAAAAACACTAAGCGAGATGTTTAAAACATCCCGCTTTATTGATATATTATAAAATTAATTTATTCATTTTCTTTTCTAATTAATCTTATTGCATAGAATATTCCAGCAAGTGATAATATTGATACTAGTAGATAAGCAAATAAGTTTAAGTCACCAGTATTTACCATTTCAGGTTTTTCATAAATATATGTTACTACTATTTCTCCATCTATGAATTCACCTTTTTGATTATCAGGATCTTTTGCATATATAACATATCCATTAATATCTTTTCTACTAACTTCATAGCTATCTCCCATGAAGCCAGAGATAATATCAGGATCTGCTATTACATTACCATCTTTATCAATATATTCTACTCTTACAGTACCAGTAATTCTTTTATATACATATACTACTTCTGTTTTTCCTTCAACGATTTCGCCATTTGCATTCTCAGGTACTTCAGTCAATTTATAACCATAAATCTCTTTTGCTTCAGTAGAATATTGATCTCCTACATATCCATTTATTATGTCAAAATCAGCAATTAAATTACCATCTTCGTCTACATATATAACTTTTACTTCGCCTTCAATTCTTTCATACTCATATATTACTATAATATCTTCTTCTGTTATTGCACCTTCTGCATTTGTTGGTACTTCTTTTAATCTATAACCATATACTGTTTTTTCTTCAGTTTTGTATTCATCAAATACTTTGCCATTTATCTTTTCAGTATCAGCTATATCATTTCCTTCTTCATCTACATATCTTACAATAACATTTCCATCTTTTCTTACATATTCATATGTTACTACTATTTCTTCTTCCTCTATTGTTCCCTCTGCATTTGCTGGAGTTTCTTTTAATTCATAGCCATATACATCTTTTGGCTCTGATGTATATTCATCTCCAACTTTTCCTTCGATGTTTTCTGGATCTGTGATATCATTTCCCTCTTCGTCAACATATTTTACAACTACTCTACCATCTTTTTGTGTATAAATATATGTTACTATGATATCTTCTTCTGTCATTGTTCCTTCTGCATTCTCAGGACTAGTACTTACTACTTCATATCCATAGATATCTTTTGCACTTGTTGTATATTTGTCAAATACTTTTCCTGTTTTTACATCTGTTGTACTGATTTCGTTTCCTTTATCATCTACATATTTTACAATAACTTTTGCATCTTTTAGTTTATATGTATAAGTAACTACTGTTTCTTCTTCTTTGATTGTTCCAGTAGGTGCTCCATCTACATTTACAAATTCATATCCATAGATATCTTTTTGTACTGTTGTATATGTATCTCCTACTTTATTTGTTATTGTTTCAGTATTAGAAATTTCATTTCCTTCTTCATCTACATATTTTGCAACTACAGTGCCATCCTTTTGAGCATATATATATGTTACTATGATTTTTTCTTCTGCCATTTTTCCTGTTGCATTATCAGGAGTCTCTTTTAATCCATATCCATAGAAAGTTTTTTCTTCTGTTGTATATTCATCAAATACTTTTCCTGTTTTTATAATGCTATCTGTTAGTTGATTTCCATCTTCATCTATATAGCAAACTTCTATTTCTGCATCTCTTAATTCATATACATATGTTACTATTATTTCTTCTTCTTCTATTTTTCCTGTTGCATTTGTTGGTACTTCTTTTAAAGTATATCCATATATTGTTTTAGATGTAGTCTCATAATTTTTATTGACTTTATCATTTATGACCTCAGTAGATGCGATATCATTTCCTTCTTCGTCAACGTATTTTACAACTACTCTACCATCTTTTTGTGTATAAACATATGTTACTATGATATCTTCTTCTGTCATTGTTCCTTCTGCATTCTCAGGACTAGTACTTACTACTTCATATCCATAGATATCTTTTGCACTTGTTGTATATTTGTCAAATACTTTTCCTGTTTTTACATCTGTTGTACTGATTTCGTTTCCTTTATCATCTACATATTTTACAATAACTTTTGCATCTTTTAGTTTATATGTATAAGTAACTACTGTTTCTTCTTCTTTGATTGTTCCAGTAGGTGCTCCATCTACATTTACAAATTCATATCCATAGATATCTTTTTGTACTGTTGTATATGTATCTCCTACTTTATTTGTTATTGTTTCAGTATTAGAAATTTCATTTCCTTCTTCATCTACATATTTTGCAACTACAGTGCCATCCTTTTTAGTATATATATATATAACTACTGTTTCTTCTTCTTTTACAGTACCAGTTGCATTTGATGGATATAATGCTCTAACAAGTTCATATCCATAAATCTCTTTTTCAGATGTAGAATATTCATCTCCTACATTTTTATCATCTATTCTTTCACTATCTAATACATTTCCATCTATATCTACATATTTTACAAGTACGCTTCCAGGTATTTTTTCATAAATATAAACGACTTCAATTGTATCTTCAGTGATATTTCCAGTTACATTTCCTTTGACTTCTTTAACTTCATAACCATAAATGTCTTTACTCTCTGTTGTATATGTATCTCCTACATTACCAGTTATTGTGTTACTATCTGCAAGAGTATTTCCTGCAGCGTCTTGATATTTTACGATAACATTTCCTATTGTTTTAGTATAAATATATTTTACTACGATTTGTTCTTCTGTCATTGTTCCTATTGCATTTGTTGGTGTTATCATCAAAGTATATCCATAAATATTTTTGCTTTCTGTTATATATTCTTCTCCAACTTTTCCTGTTAATGTTTTACTATCTGCTATTTCAATTTCTTTTCCATCTTCATAGTAAACATATTTTGTAACTACACTTGTATCTTTTTTAGCATATACATATGTAACACTAGTTGTTCCTTCAACGATAGTACCTCTTGCATTTGCTGGAGTTTCTTTTAATTCATATCCATAAATTGTTTTGGCTTCTGTGTTATATGGTTCTTCTACTTTTCCAGGTATTGTGATAGAATCTGCTAGTTTATTGCCATCTTCATCAACATAATTCACAATAACTTCTCCAGATTTTTTAGTATATACATATTTTACTACGATGTTTCCTTCAACGATCACTCCAGTAGCGTTTGAAGGTTCAACTTTAACTTCATAGTTTGCTACTACTGCAGCTTTAGTTGTATATTCTTCTCCAACATTTCCTGTCCATATTACAGGGCTTGCTAGCTCATTTCCACTTTCATCTACATATACTACTGTTATAGTTCCTTGTGCTCTTTGATATTTATATATTACTTCTGTATTTCCTTCTACAAAAGTTACAATAGGACTAGCTGGTTTTTCAACTAATTTATAACCAGATATTACCTTTTCTGTTGTAGTATAAGTCTTATCTAATAATCCTTCTACAACGATAGTGTCAGATACTATCTCATTAGTATCAATATCTATATATTTTACAGTGATTGTTCCTTTTGTCATAGGATAATATAATTTTAAACATAAATTTCCATCAGCAGTTACTATACCATTTATATTGGAAGCTTCTGTATCTAAATAATAATATCTTCCATAATCTCTTGTTTCCGCAGAAACATTTGCTCCTGTACTTGTAACTTTAACATAACTCTCACTTGGTGTTGTTGGATAAGTTCCATCCTCATTTTGCTTGTAATATTCTACTGTATATTTACTTCTTCCAAGTGTTGGATCTGGAACAACTTTTTCTTGATCCTCTCCATTAATATCTTCGTAAGTTATTTTTGCACCATTATTTGTTGGCCATTCACCATTTTTATGTGTATCATCATCTTTTATTTTTACATAAAATGTGTATGTTTTCTCAGTCTCTATTATTTCTTTTTCATTCCATGATATTGTTTTTTGATCAGATGAAAGTACATATCCCTCAGTAGGTACATGTGTATCATCAGTATAATACTCAAAATCATCACTGATTATATCTGTTACTTTAAGATCAGTACCAGCATTTTTCATTTTATTTGCAATATCTTCATAAATAGAATTTAAATCATTTGCAGTTGTCGCTGTTTTAAAATAGCCACTTCCACTAGATACATTTTGAAGTGCACTTGATGTAACATTTGTACCAATTGCAATACCATATATGATAGAAGCATTTTCTTTTAAAGTAGTAGCTACACTAGAGCCATTTACCTTATTAGAATCTGGGTTACCATCTGTTAAAAATATAATATAAGTTGGTCTTGATTTTGTATCTGCACTTCTTCCATCAATATATTCCTTTGCTGCTGTAAGTGCTTTCGTATAATTTGTACCACCATTGGCACTAACATTTGTCAATGCTCCTGTGATAGCAGAAGTAGATTTTGTAAAATCACATGCTTTTGTCGCATCACTACTAAAAGTAACAAGGGCTACTCTACTCTCTTTATTTTCTTCATTACCATAGAAAGTATCTAAAAAAGTATCTACAGCGCTTTTAGCCACATCTAATCTATCAGTACATCCTTGACTCTTACTATAATTATCTTCATACCAAGAATATTGTGAATTATATTCATTGTAGAAGTGACCATTAGAAAATTGGTGATTTGGATTCATACATGGACTATGTGAAGAAGTTGTTCCAAATCCCATACTACCTGATTTATCTACAACTAATACGATATCTACTGGTCGTGTTACAGGCTTTGACTTTACAGTTAAATCAATTCTTGCAATTCCATTTTCAATGTCTTCCCAACTAGCTGTTTTTACAAGTTCAACATCACCATCAGTAAGCTCTTCTTTAGTCATTGTTGAAGTTGTACTTGAACTTACAGTTGCAAACAAGCTATTTGAACTACAAGTTACTAGTAATAAAAGACTTGCAAAAAATTTTTTGATTGTTTTAGTTTTGTCTTTCATAATTTTTACTCCTTTTACCAAAAATTTTTTGTATACCTCTGTATACATGATACCAAAATTTTGGTATGTTAAATTATTTTATATTTTCTCTTGTTTATTACTTTATTTCCTCTTTAGTAAAAAATTGAGTTACCCCTCCATTTAATTTGAAGTGTAACTTTCCAGAGAATATTAGTTTCCTTAAAAATATCAACCATCTTAAATTACAATATAAATATGCTATATCATATTTACACCAACATTTTAATATAATTAGACAAAAAAATCAAGTAAATTATAATTATTTGTTGAATATTTTTTCATTTTTGTTACAAATATATTACGTTTTTTGTTTTTTTCTTTTATTCTAATTATTTACAAAAGTAACAGACTACATAATTATTTTCCTTCTTTCATCATTTCTAGATTATTTTTTATGACTTCTATGATATATTCTACTTCTTCAAAGGAATTAGTATCTCCAAAGCTTAATCTGATGGAACTATTAGCTCTTTTGCTATCACAACCAATAGCCGTTAATACATGTGATGGAATAGAAACACTACTGTTACAAGCCGATCCAGTGGACACACAAATTCCATTCATATCTAATAACAGCAATAAATTTTTATTATCAATTCCTTCAAAACAGATATTAAGATTACCAGGTAATCTATTTTCAAAATTACCATTTAACTTTATTTTGTTATCTAATTCTAGCAATTTTCTATAACAATAATCCCTTATCATTTTTACTTTATTTGATTTTTCTTCTATATTTTCAGTTGATATCTCTATTGCTTTTCCCATTCCCACGATTCCTGCAACGTTTTCCGTCCCTGCTCTTCTACAGCATTCTTGATGACCACCATCAATCAAATTAAAAAATTTAACTCCATCTTTGATATATGCTGCTCCAACCCCTTTTGGACCATGAAATTTATGTGCGGATATAGATAATGCATCAATATTTAGCTCTGCTACATCAACATCTACATTTCCGATTGCTTGCACCGCATCTGTATGAAAATAAATATTATGCGCTTTTGCCACCTTTCCTATTTCTTTTATCGGTTCAATTGTTCCTATTTCATTATTTGCAAACATAATACTAATTAATATCGTATCTTTCCTTATACTATTTTCTAATTCCTTTAAAGAAATCATTCCATTTTCATCTACAGGTAAGTACGTTATCTCAAATCCTTCCCTTGCTAAAGAATAACAGCTATTAAGAACTGCCAAATGTTCTATACTTGATGTGATAATATGTTTTCCCTTTTCTTGATTTGCTCTAGCTATTCCTTTAATAATCATATTATCCGCTTCACTACCACCTGATGTAAAATAGATTTCACATTCACAAGCATTAATTGCTTTGGCCACTTTTTTCCTTGCATTTTCAACTGCCTCTCTTGATCTAATTCCAATAGAATAACTAGATGAGGCGTTTCCATAGCCTTCCTCTAAAAAAGGCATCATCTCTTTTAAAACTCTATCATCTAATCTTGTAGTGGCACTATTATCTACATAAACTAATCTTTCCATAAACATCCCAACCTTTTCAAACTTATTTAATAGTATGAATTTATATTTCCATTTATGAAAAGAAACAAATAATGGGCCCGATAAATCCAGAAAAAAAGAAAATGGATAAAAAATTTCCATTTCCTTTTTTTGATTTATCAATCAATCGTTTTTTATTATTCCTCTCTACTAGATACAAGCTCTGGGAATAAGATACTAGAACCATCAGATTGCACTCCTGCTATTGTAAAATAGCCACCTACTGGCTTAACACTAATTGCCACTTCAACAATTTTTACAATATCTTTCAATCCTTCTACTTTTCCAGCACTTATCATATTGCCTTGTTTTAATTCCTTCATATTTACATATTCTACTGTTCCATCTTCAATTAACATGATAATTTGTGGATTAATACCATTTCCTTGATTAAATATATTGACATCCACTACTTTTCCACTTACACCTTCTACCTTCTGATACTGATTTAGCTCTCCACTAAAATTTTCAAAATACATAGAATCTATAACTTGTACCATTACTTCGCCATTTTCATTTAATTTAGCTACTAAGCCACTTTTTGATACCGAATTTAATGAAATTATCATATCATCTTTTTTATTGACAATCTTATTTACGTCAAAGACAGGCAAAATACCCTTTTCTTCTTTTGGAATATTGGCTAAATTCTCCTCTTGTAACGTTTCTATTTTGGCATTTAAATTCTCTATTTCTTTTGTTTTCTCTAAATTCTTTGAAAATAGAAAAATAGTAGAAACAGCTGCTGCAACGAATAATAATATTAAAAATAATAATGCGATATTCTTTTTCATAAAAATAAACCTCCAATCTTTTTTAGTATATCATGAAATATTTCAAAAGTAAATAAAAGGTACGCATGTTACACGCGCACCTTCCATATTATTTTACTACCTTTACATTTAGTTTTAAGTTTTCTCCATTGATATTTGTATCTGTATATTCTTCATTTTCTTCATTATATATTACATTTAGAGATAATGTTTCGTGTTTTATTTCCTCTTCATGTTTTTTTATAATTTCTTCTAATAACTCATTACCAGATACATATAACTCTATTTTATCTAATACTTCAAACCCTTTATCTTTTCTCATATTTTGTACTTTAGAAAGAATTTCTCTTACATAGCCTTCTTCTTTTAATTCTGGAGTAATATGCGTATCTAATACAACTCCAATTTCTCCCTCACCAGCAAAAGCAAAGCCATCTTTTCCTTGCATTGTAATTAGTAAATTATTAGAATCTAGGCCTATTTCTGTATCATCGATCATAACATATTCTACTTTTCCTGCTTTTATCTTGTTAGCAAGATCCATTTGGTTTCTCTTAGAAATCTCTTCTTTGATTCTTGGAATCAATCTTCCATATTCGCGTCCTAATACTGGTAAATTTGGCTTGATTTCAAAGTCAACATATTCAGACATTTCAGCTCCAAGAACAACTTCTTTTACATTTAATTCTTCTTTTACTATATTTCCATAATACTCTGGAAGAGTAGTCACAGAAATTAACATCTCAGATAAAGGTTGCCTATTTTTTATATTCTCAGAATTTCTAGCACTTCTACCAAGTTTTACAATTTTATATGCTATTCCCATTTCGCTTTCTAATTTTTTGTCAATTTCTTGTTCATTTACATCTGGAAAATAGCACAAATGAACGCTTTCAGGAGCGGAATGATCTAAGCTACATACTAAATTTTGATATATTTCATCTGTCATAAACGGTACAAAAGGAGCTGCAATTTTAACCAGAGTTGTAAGTACTCTATATAGCGTTACATATGCACCAATTTTTTCATCATTTAAGTCTTGAGCCCAAAATCTTTCTCTATTTCTTCTTACATACCAATTAGAAAGTTCATCAGTAAACTCTTCTATATCTATTCCTGCACCAGTGATATCATAATGTTCTAACTTATCATCTACTGATTGAATTAAAGTATTTAATTTAGATATAATCCATTTATCCATAACATTTTGTGATTTAAAATCTTTGTACTCTAATGGATTAAACTGATCAATTTCTGCATATAACACATAAAATGAATATACATTCCATAGTGTACTTAAAAATCCTCTTTGACTTTCTTGTACATTTTCAATTGATAAACGAGATGATAACCAAGGAGCACTTCCAGTATAAAAATACCAACGTGTAGCATCGGCACCAACTGTATCTAATAATACAAGTGGATCTACACCATTTTTCTTAGATTTAGACATTTTTTGTCCTTTACCATCTAATACGTGTCCCAAAACAATACAGTTCTCAAAAGGTGTTCTACCAAATAAAGCTGTTCCTAAAGCAGTTAATGTATAAAACCATCCTCTAGTCTGATCAATTGCTTCAGATATATATTGCGCTGGGAAATTATTTTTAAACATTTCATGATTTTCAAATGGATAATGCCATTGTGCAAAAGGCATTGAACCAGAATCGAACCAACAATCAATCACTTCTCTTGCTCGATTCATTTTCTTTCCACATTTTGGACATTTTAAATGTACATCATCTATATATGGCTTATGTAGTTCAATATTTTCAGGAACATCTATTCCTTTTTCTTTTAACTCTGCTATACTACCAATACATTCTTGATGAGCACAATTTTCATCTTCACAAGTCCAAATTGGAAGTGGAGTTCCCCAATATCTATCTCTTGAGATTCCCCAATCGATTACATTTTCTAAGAAGTTGCCAAATCTACCTTTTTTTATTGTTTCTGGATACCAGTTTACTTTGTCATTGTTCTCAACCAGTTCATTTCTAAGCTTGCTCATAGCAACAAACCAACTGGCCTTTGGATAATATAGAAGCGGTGTATCACATCTCCAGCAATGTGGATAAGAGTGTAAATGCTTTTCCTTAGAAAATAGTTTATTTTGCTCTTTTAACCACGCACATATATCTTCATTACAATCCCTAACAAATCTTCCTTTCCAAGGCTCAACATCATCTATGAATTTACCATTTTTATCTACTAAATTAACAAAAGCAATTCCATTTTGTTTAGATACTAAGCTATCGTCCTCACCATAAGCGGGTGCAATATGTACAATACCAGTACCATCAGTAAGTGTTACATAATCTCCATGTATTACTTCAAAAGCTTTTCCATCCACTTTAGCAAACGGAATTAGTTGTTCATATTTTGTCCCTAAAAGTTCACTACCTTTATATTCCTTTAAGATTTCATATTTCATATCTTTAAGAATCGTTGGAACTAGTTCTTTTGCTAGTACATAAACTTCATATTTTGGTTCTTCGTCATTTCCAACATTTACCTTCACATCACAATAATCATAAGCTTTGTTAATGCATAATGCTAGATTTGATGGTAATGTCCAAGGAGTTGTTGTCCAAGCTAACATATATTTATCTTCATCTACTACTTTAAATTTAGCTACACATGTTAAATCTTTTACATCTTTATACCCTTGAGCAACTTCATGAGAAGATAGAGCAGTACCACATCTTGGACAATATGGCATTACTTTATGTCCCTCATATAATAGCCCTTTATTCCATAGTTCTTTTAAAGCCCACCATACAGATTCAATATATTCATTATGATATGTTACATATGGAGTATCCATATCTACCCAATATCCAACTTTATTTGTCATCTCTTCCCAAATATTTACATATTTGAAAACACTTTCTTTACACTCCCTAACAAAATTTTCAACGCCATATTCTTCTATCTGTTCTTTTCCTGAAATACCAAGCTTCTTCTCAATTTCAAGTTCTACTGGAAGTCCATGAGTATCCCATCCAGCTTTTCTGATAACTTTATAGCCTTTCATCACTTTATATCTTGGGATAATATCCTTCATAACTCTTGTTATAATATGTCCTGCATGTGGCATACCATTTGCAGTTGGAGGTCCATCATAAAAGGTAAAATATCTTTTTCCTTCATTCATATCAAAGTTTTTCTGTATGATATTTTTTTCCTTCCAAGTAGTAGCAACATTACGTTCCATACCAACAAATCCATCTTCTTTTAACTCAACCTTTTTGTACATAAATATTCTCCTTTCTCCAAAATAATATTAAAAAAATCGCACATACCTGTATAAAAAGGATGTACGATTATATTTCTATAATTAACACTCACAAAATAACCTTATTATACAACATACCAACATATGTGCCCTTTATAACGTAAGGAATACGGCGACGCTTACTATTCTTTCAGCTAGCAACTCCAAGGTGATTTTCATTATATACTACTTTAACTAGGCTCACACCGTCCCTAGATCGCTTGATATTTCATAATATAATTACTCTTCCTCTTCACAGTTTTTATATAATATTATTTGATTTGCAATATATATTTTCTATATTTTACGATATATATTATAACATAACTTGCAAATAATGTAAATATCTGAACTAAAATTTTATTTCTGATACAGTAATGATATTATACATAAATTAAACTTGTTCTCCCTTCCTAGCAACATGCAAAATCTTATTAAAGTTAAACTTAGACAGCTTGAAGAATTAAAAACAATGCTCCCTATATTTAAATACATCCTATGTTAAAGTTAAACGTGCCGTACATCTATCAATAATAGACTTTTGCTTATTTAAATACATCTTATGTTAAAGTTAAACAAGTGAAGATGCGGATTACTGTGCAGACTGTCCGCAATTTAAATACATCTTATGTTAAAGTTAAACATTAGGTGGAGATATAAAAGAATCTTGCTTAAAAGGATTTAAATACATCTTATGTTAAAGTTAAACGCAAGAGATACTTACTTACGATATAGTTGACACTATTTAAATACATCTTATGTTAAAGTTAAACTATTGATAAATCAACATTTTCTAAAGCGATCATATCACACAAGACTTGATATTTCAACATTTTGAATATATTTTTCCAGCAAATCTTAATTTTTTTAAAATGCCTATTTTACTACATTTTTTTATTTTTGTTGGAAAATTACTCTTTTTTCTTGATACTTTTTTTTAAAAGTTCTATTTGGTCTGTTTCGTCAATAACAGCTTTAATGCTTGCTTTCAAGATATCATTATAGTCTATTAAAAACCAATTAATTTCATAACCTAAATCGTCTAATAGTTCTCTGATAAACTCTCTTGTAGCTCTACCATTTCCTTCTCTAAATGGATGTAAAACATTAAGATCGGTCATGATCTGAGATATGAAAACAACTAAATCTTCAAATTTCATTTTTCTGCATTTATCTAAATTTATCTTATTCAATATTTCTTTTATATTATCATCGATATATTGAAATTCTGAAAATCTAAAGTTTTCTTTTGTAATATTTTCCTTTCTATATTCTCCCGCAAAATCATACACATCTTCAAATAAATGTTTATGTATCGCTTTTAAATGTTTTTCATCATAACTTCTTGCAATACCAGCATCTTTGATAGTAGAAAGTTTAAAAGATACCATCTCTGTTTCATATTGTTTAAGCTTTTTTTCACTTCTTATATCTAGTTTATTTTTTAGTACTTCACTATTTTTATATGTATAAATTGAATTAATTGCATCATACATAAATATTCACCTCTATTTATATTTAGATTTAATATATTCTACTCCGCTTTGCTCTGTTATCTCACTGTTTAAATACTTAAATATTAAATCTTTCTCAGTATCCCCTATGACAAAGCCTTCCATATTCATAGTTGTTTCTATATTCTTTATTGTCTTTTCTTTTTCTTCCATACTCTCACCTACAATACAATTAAAGGAATTTTAGTCTCAGCTTCAGTAAGTCCAGAATGGTTTCCTTTTGTATAAATATTATCTTCTAAAGATACTTTATCACAAAGCATAAATTTATCATTTACAACAAAGGCGATATATTCACCTAATGCCTCTTTAGCCTTATCAGAAAACTTAGTATTGCCAAATATATTATATTTTTCAACTTCTTCTACCTTTAATAAAACTACATCTTCTGAGAACTCTTCTGAGAATTGAGTTTCAAATTTCTCTTTATATTCTTCTTTTACAAAAAAGCTAATAGTTCTAGTGTCAATACTAGGCAAAGCATAAAAATACTTTAGATAATCATTCAATCTGTTTAAGTATATCATATTCGTCATTTCTACTTGACCATGATCTGCTGTCAGTATAACCGTCATATTTTGATTTTCTTCTAATAATTTTTTAATTCCATTTTCCACTTCTTCTATTACTTCCATCACTTCTTTACTATCAACACCATATTGATGAGAAGTTTTATCAAGTCCGTCTATGTATAAGTAGTTAAATGTATTTTCATGTTCAGATACCCTTTTTATAATTCTGGTAAAGGCTTCTCTAATAGAATAGGTACCATATTTTTCCGCTTTTTTTCCAGAAAATATTTTAGTATAATTGGAGTCAATCATACTTCTATTCATAAATATATTTACTTTACATTTAAACTCATCAAAAATACTATCACATTGTAAAATTTTAGATACTTCAGAGCTTACATCTCTACCTGTTTTTCTTCCAAGACCAATTAATGGATAATAATTTAGATCCATTTTCTTTGAATATTGCCACCAACCAAATATACCATGCTCAGATGGATATTTTCCAGTAAAAAGACTAGTAAGTACACATGCTGTTGAAGTCGGATTAACAGTATCTATATTCGTTAGTATATGATTTTTTAGTATACTATCATTTGGAAGCCTATTTGCTTTTAAGTATCCAAATCCATCTAATAATATAAATAGTACATTGTCCTTTAATGTTATCATATGATTTAATTTTTCAATACTGATATTAGAAGAAAGTTTTGCTCCTTTTTTAATTGCTAAAAATCTCATTAAGTCCAGTATATCAATATCATCATAATTTTTATTTTTCACATAGCTTTCTATTTTATCCAGATTTTCCTTTTTATTTTTTATCACTTTTCCACCTTCTTTACATATATATTATTATATTATTTTATTTTTTTCAAGAAAAAAACACACAGTTACTGTGTGTTTTCATATTATATGCTCTTAATCGCATTTTCTAATCTTTTGATGACCTCACCTTTTCCAATTAACTGCATAATGCTATGTATATCTGGTGTGTTTTTCTTATTTGTAATTGCAACTCTTATTACACTTGCAAAATCAGAAATACTACCAACATATTTATCTTTGTTTTGTTTATAAAATTTCATATCAGTACAAAATCCAAGTTCACTTGCAAGAGCTTTTATATTTACAAACCAAGTGTCTTTGTCATCATCTTCGTTATAAATTGTCAAATATTTTTCAAGTATTGTTTTCGTTAATTCTTCATTTAGTCTTGTTGTTTCTGGATCTGTTATATAATCAAACTGATATCCCTTGGTATGAATACTGTCTTCATATAAATCATTAAAGAAATAGAAGAAATTATCTCTTACATCTTCCCATTTGATAATATCTTTACGTATTTTTATTGCATTATCTCTTTCAAGTCCAAATATTTTTAAAGAGTAATCCAAGTCTCGATTTAAGATGTTATAAAGTTCCTCGTCATATTTTTTTGACCATGCTAATACATTATCAAGTACCTCTTTACTAGTCATTTTTGATATGTATTCTCTACTAATATCATTTAACTTCATAATATCGAGTAATGAACCTGATGAGCTCATCTTATTTAATTTAATATCAAATTTTTCTCTTGGAAGTTCTTTATTTTTCTTTCTCCATATTTCATAGTCCGAATTGACCAAAGTATATAAGTATTCCATAACACTATCAGTTGGATAGCCTGCTTTTAAAAAATAAGATACCGCTGCCTCTTTATCTTTTCTCTTACTTAACTTTCTTTTACTATTTCCGTCTTTTACAAGAAGTAATGGAACATGAACATATATTGGGACCTCAAATCCCATTGCGTTAAATAATTCAAGATGGATAGGAGTTGAAGGTATCCACTCTTCTCCTCTTACGACATGAGTGGTTCTCATAAAATGATCATCAACTACGTGAGCAAAATGATATGTTGGCAGACCGTCTGCCTTGATTAATACTACATCTTGATCATTTTCAGCAATTTCTATCTTTCCTCTAACAGCATCTACAAATGAAGTCTTTCTTAAGTGAGACCCCTGAGATCTAAATCTTAGTATAAATCTTTCACCATCTTTTACTCTTTTTATAGATTCATCAATAGAAATATTTCTACACTTAGCGTATACACCATAATAACCTGGCAATACTTTATTGGCTTCTTGTGACTCACGAGTTTTAGCAATCATCTCTGGTGTACAAAAACATGGATATGCAAGACCCTTTTCTACTAAATATTTTGCACATACTTTATATATTTCTGCTCTTTTACTTTGAGTATATGGACCATAATCCCCAATTTCTGTTTCAACAGATATAACACCTTCTTGAGGTACAAGACCAAATTCTCTTAATTCTTTTGTAAGAGCCTCAACACTTCCTGCTACCTCTCTTTTTTGATCAGTATCCTCTACCCTTAAATAGAATACACCACCTGTTTGTTCAGCAATCTTCATATCTACAAGGGATGTAAACAAAGATCCAGTATGTAAAAATCCTGTTGGTGAAGGAGCATATCTTGTAACAGCCGCACCTTCTTTTAAATTTCTCTCTTTATACCTGATTTCTAGATCATCTAACGTTTCATCTACGTCTGGAAATATTAAATACGCCAGTTCAATACATTTTCTTTCATATTCCTTATCCATATCCATTCTCCTTTACATATTTTATTTTTTCAATTTATCTAAATCCACATCCATAAGAATTGGAAGTATCATTGGTTGTCTTTTCGTTTTACCATAAATATAATGTATTAAAGTATCTCTTAAATTTGATTTTATGGTTGACCATTCACGTATATTTTCTTGTTCACATTTCTCTAGTTCTTTTTTAGCTATTTCTTTGATCTCCTCCATTAAAGATTCACTTTCTCTAACATAAACAAAGCCACGTGTTACTATATCTGGTCCTGAAACGACTTTTGCAGTTTTTCTATCAAGAGATACAACAATAATAATCATACCATTTTCCGATAAAAGTTGTCTATCTCTTAATACAATATTTCCAACATCACCAACACCAAGGCCATCCACAAGTACAATTCCAGATGGAACTTGTGTAGTCATTTTAGCGGAATCTTCACCTATTTCTAACGTTCTACCATTTTCCATTAAGAATATATTTTCTTTTGGTGTTCCAAGACTTACTGCTATCTCACCATGTTGTTTTAAAAATCTATATTCACCATGCACTGGCATAAAATATTTTGGCTTTATTAAACTTAACATCAATTTTAGTTCTTCCTGACAAGCATGCCCTGATACGTGTACATCAGCAAGCTGATTATATATTACTTCTGCACCTAATTTCTCTAATTCATCCGTTACTCTACCAACAGATTTTTCATTTCCTGGTATTGGTGAAGATGAAAATATTACTAAATCATCCGGCGTTACTTGAACTTTTTTGTGCTCACCAGCAGACATCCTACTTAATGCAGCCATTGGCTCACCTTGAGAGCCAGTTGTGATAATGACTAATTGTTCGGGATTGTAAATATTAATCTTATCAATATCAATAATTGTTCCCTCTGGTGCATTTAAGTATCCTAGTTCTTGTGCAACGGACATTACATTTAACATACTACGACCAACTACTGCTACTTTCCTTTTAAATTTTACTGCAGAATTGATAATCTGCTGCATTCTGTGAATATTAGAAGCAAAAGTAGCAACAATAATTCTTTTTGTACAATTAGAAAAGATTCTATCAAATTCTTTTCCCACACTACTTTCAGACATTGTATGTCCTGGTCTTTGTACATTTGTACTATCAGACATTAAAAGTGTTACTCCTTCTTTACCAAGTTCTGCAAGTCTTTGAAAATCCATATATTGTCCATCAATAGGAGTATAATCTACTTTGAAATCTCCTGTATGAAGAACAACACCAACTGGAGTAGTAATAGCAAGAGCTACTGAATCAGCAATAGAATGCGTAACTTTGATAAACTCTACTTTAAATTTACCAAATTTTACGCTCTCTCCTGCATTAACACATTTTAGTTTTGCTTTTTTATCTAAATTATGTTCAACAAGTTTTGCTTTTATAAGTCCAAGTGTAAGTTTCGTACCATAAATTGGTACATTTATTTTCTTTAATAAATATGGTATCGAACCAATATGGTCTTCATGACCATGCGTAATTACAACTGCTTTTATTTTCTCTTTATTTCTCTCAAGATAAGTGATATCTGGTATTACTAAATCAACACCTAACATTTCATCTTCTGGAAATGCTAGTCCGCAGTCTACTACAATAATCTCATTTTCATATTCAAAAACGGTAATATTTTTTCCGATTTCATTCATTCCTCCAAGAGGTATAATCTTTAATTTTGGTTTTGCAATATTTGCAAGTTTACCATGCTTTTTGATAGCTGGTTTATTCATATTAGATACTATTGGTAAAGTATCTACATTTTCAAATTCTATTTTTGTTTTAGCTTTAGATAACTTTTCTCTTGTATCTTTGGCTAATAATTTCGTTTTGCTCTTTTCTTTTTTGGCGTTAGGTATCGCCATGTTACTTTTTTCATTTTTGACATGACTATCCTTCTCTTTTTTCTCTTTCATTCAATTAATCTCTCCTTTTCTATTTTGTTTTCAATTTACACTTAGCCTTATTAAGCTCACACGTACACTTTATAATAAATAGCTTATGCTATATTACCCCAATTTATTTGTTTCTATTTTCATATTATTCACGTAGTTTAACATATTTATTATACAATATTTGTTAGATATTGTCAAATTATACCTACAATATATATAATAATATATTGACTGTTCCAATTTGAAATGATATAATCGCACTAACTATATTAATATTATTGTCCAGCAAAAAATTTTAAAGGAGTGGTTATATGACCAAAAAGAAAAAAGATTTTCTTAGCTTAGAAACAATACAAGATATTTGCAAAAGATATGCAAAGGGCGAAGTCTCTATGACAGAGCTTGGGAAGGAACTTGGTGTCAGCAGAGAAAAGATACGGACAATTTTTGCAAAAGCAATCATCTTCGGATATGTTGATATAGAACTTGCTAATCAAATAAAAGATGTTGCTATCAGAAATAATGCAAGAGCAGCTATAAAAGCCGGTATTACTCCAAATAATAACATTGAATCTTATTACCTAGATTTAATAGAGGCAAGTCTCAAACGAAAAGAAGCTTCAGAAAGGATTGACTATATTCGCTTTACTTTGGAAGTATATGATGATAATTTCTCATGCGATGATGATTATCCATATTCTAAAGAAGAACTACGTAATAAACTTTCTGAATACAAACAAATTATCAAACAAGCAGAAGAAATGATTTAACAAAAAATGAGCTTAGACGCTAACTTCTAAGCTCATTTATTTTGTATTTTAAATTTCATTTAAAATTTTCATACATTCTCTTGCAGTAATCCTTTCATCCTGAATTGTTATTGTTCCGATACGATATCGCATATTCATCTTTTTAGAGAATATATTCACATGTATTCCACTTCTGCACTCCTCATATTCTATCTTAAAGTGCTGCTCTTTAAAACTATCATAATTAAAGTAGATAAAATAATCATTAATATATGACTCAGAACTTAAAATACTAACAATTTCAGACAACTGATCAAACTCTAAAATAAAAGTAGATTCTCCATCACAAATATACCTTGGCATATCATTATGAAAAATATAGTTTTTTTCTTTAAGCATTTTTCTCAATTCATCTGATGAAATAGATGTTGAAATCTCAAAATTCTCATTCTTATACTCTACATGAACAAGAATTTTCCAAAAGTGAAAATCCTTTAAATTGCCAAATAGAGTACAATCCTTTTTGACATATTCCTCTATCTCCTTTTGGTACCTTATTAAGCTAGTCACATCTGAAAAAATTCTAGTGCTAATATATGTTTCATAAGTAATATATATTGTATCATCCTTTATGTCAGAAAGATAAACTTGATATTCATACCCAGAATAATAGCATAAATTTTTCTCGAGTTTCATTTTTAAGCCTATTCTTCCACTCGGATATTTTTCAATGCATATCTCATCTAATGTATCAGTATAACTAATTTTTGATTTGCTCTGGTACCCCGTGGCTTTAAAATAACGGATAACATACTCTAAAGAAAATCTCTCTTTGTCTGGGATATTTTTTCTAATATAGGATTCTACTTCTTCCTTACACCGATATAAACTGCTAAGAATCATATAATCCTCCCATCCATCTTCAATTTCTATTTCTATTGAATCTTCTAAAATTTGCCGGATTTTTAATGAGAGACATCTATGATTTGATAATAATACTTTTAAAATATTCTCTCCATTTTCTCCTTTAATAATACTTACTTCCCTTAATTTACTCATAAACCATCCTCCTATAATCAATTGTGATTGTTAAAAAATTTGATTTATTATATCATATATTGATTTGTTTTTCAACATATTATGTAAAAAGAGATAGGCATATTTCTGCCTATCTCTTGTGTTTTAAATTTTCCATACTTCAGATGACATATCTGCTGGCATTCTTAAATCTCCTCTTGGAGATAAAGCTGCACTACCAACTTTAGGTCCACCTGGTACACAATCCCTCTTGAACTGACTTCCAAAGAATTTGTTAATAAATATTTTGTACCATTCACATAACTGTTCTTTGGTATAAATATCTTTAAATGCAATCTCTGCAAGGAAAAGAAGTTTCCCACCAGAGGTTCCACGTCTTAAGAAGTTATAGAAAAAGAAATCATGTACTTCATAAGGTCCAAGGTTGCTTTCAGTCTTCTGTGTAATATTTCCTTGACCATCTAAAGGTAATAGTTCAGGACTAATTGGAGTATCAACAATGTCTTTTAATACCCCTCTACACTCCTCATTTTCTTCAGCATACCATAATATAATATGTTTTACTAAAGTTTTTGGAATAGAGGCGTTGACACCATACATGGACATGTGGTCTCCGTTATAAGTACACCAACCAAGGCCAAGCTCAGAGAAGTCTCCTGTACCTATTGTAAAACCTTTATCCATTAGAATCTGAGTTCTTTCCCTTGCTTGTGCATTTTCATACACCAAATTATGGTTATTCATATCATGTCCGATGTCTTTAAAGTGCTGTATACATGCATCTTTAATGGAGATCTCTTCCAAACTAATTTGTACTCCAAGTGCTTCAGCAAGTTTTAAAGAATTATTGTATGTTCGCTTGCTTGTTCCAAATCCCGGCATTGTAATACCATGGATTCCTTTTGTATCAAGATTTAGTTTCTTAAAGGCATTGACAACAACAAGAAAAGCAAGCGTTGAGTCTAGTCCACCAGAAATTCCTATTGTTACTTCCTTGCAATGAATATGTCTAAGCCTTCTTGCCAGCCCGTAAGTCTGAATGTTAAATATCTCTTCACAGTCTGTTTTTCTCTTAGGTACAAAAGGATATGGTTCGATATATCGTCTCAAATCTTTTTCATCTTGTTCATTTGATACCTGATTTACTCTAACCTTTTGTATATTACTCAAATCAAAGTTTTGTATGCTGTCTCCAAATGTCTTATCTTTAATTCTTTCATTATCAAGGTATTCGACATCTACATCTGCAATATGAAGTGTCGATTCCCATTCGTACCTGTTAGCAGATAAAAGCTCCTTTCCGTCCTCAAAGATATATCCACTACCGCCAAAGACAATATCTGTAGTAGATTCCATAAGTCCTGCAGACGTATAAAGATATGCACTATGCGTTCTTGCACTTTGCGTCTTTACAAGTTCTTTTCTGTACTCATCTTTGCCAATTAATTCATTACTTGCTGAAAGATTAGCAATAATATTTGCTCCGGAAAGAGAAAGTAATAAACTGGGTGGTATAACACTCCACAAGTCCTCACATATTTCAATACCAAGAGTAAATCCTAAGCTTGATTCAAAAACAATGTTTCCAAATGGAACTGATTCTCCTAAAAGATTAACGCTCTTCTCTTTACCTTTATAGGGAGAAAACCATCTTTTCTCATAAAACTCACAGTTATTTGGAAGATAAGTCTTAGGAACTACACCCATGATTTTTCCACTAAGGAGCACTACTGCTGCGTTATACATGATTCCTCCAACTGCAATAGGCATTCCAATAACAAATAAAACACCTGTATTACGTGTCTC
Organism: Clostridia bacterium; assembly: GCA_030524345.1. Lineage (GTDB taxonomy): Bacteria > Bacillota > Clostridia > TANB77 > CAG-465 > CAG-465. Next base: position 92,726 of record JAUNGP010000004.1, read on the forward strand.
ATTGCAAAGTTTTTCAAGACCTTTTAAAGACTCTTGTCTAATGCTGGTGTTTAAGAACATGTCTTGTACTGTATAACCAGTAATAGAAAGTTCCGGAAATATCAGTACTTTAACCTCCTCCTTTTCAGCTCTTTGTACTACTTCACTAATTGCTTGAACATTAGCTTGAACATTTCCAAGCTCCCCATGGATACTGGAAATCCCACATCTGATAAAACCATATTTGTTCATATTTTTTCCTCCTATACTTTTGATATGTTTTATCTTTAATTAATATATTAAAATCGGCTCCTTTCAAAATTTCAAAAGATGTTATTATCTTTTTGTTAATAACATTATATACACATCGCTGTCCTTTGTCAAGCTTTTCTTGAAAAAAATATAAAATAAGGGCTATCAATAATTGATAACCCCTAAAAATTAAATATCTGTCTTATACAAACTAAAACTATTGACATTGCAATTTTTATTTTTCAACATATCTGCAACTCTTGGACTTTTAATAACATTAGTTTTCACTTCAGATTTCAGATATTCCCACGGGTTAAATTCACGCTCAACAAAGCTTTCCCTTAAAAATCTTTCTTCATTTTTAAATGAGATTTCAAATATCAGTGCAGAGCTAGTTTCAGCATACCCTACATGAAGATCACAAGTTTCCATGCTCAGAAGATTTAAGTATGCACAAACTTTTCTTACTTTTTTTGTTACAAAAACGAAAAATTCTCTTCCATCATACACTACCCGATAGGACTCAACTACTCTTCTTTCATCAGCGCCATTTACTTTTATATCATCATCTTCAATATGAAAAGTCGGATATTTAAAGCTCTTGATATATTGAATCACCATCCCTTCGTTTGCAAGCTTTCTTTCGTCAAATACTTCATGATATTCAAACAAATCTACTTGCTTATTAATATAGCTTTTTTCAATCCTTAAGCTTTGATTTAAGATATCAAGAATTTTTTCAGCTAATATAGTAGAGTTTTCTCCTATTTCGTCACTCTCCTCCTTTAACGTGAATAATTCATTTAGAATTGATGTTTCATAACTTACGGTATCTTCTCCTTGGAATTCAAATGACCCAAATTTTATCTTATCTCCTTTGGCAAGAGGAGAAATATATTTCGTTACATTGGCAATGATCCCTCCTGCTATTTCATATTTTTCCACACTACATCGTATAGCAGTCTCTCCAAATTTTCCCATATCATTTTGGGCATAAAAGAGTGCCGTTTGAATTTTATGAGGGTAGCAAACTCTTCTTCTATGACTGGTCAGTATTGCATTTTCAGAATCAAAGTGACTTTCATAAAAAGCAAGTTCTGCCTCATCTGTAGAATTGACATCTTTTTTATAAGAACAGGAAATATTGGCAGGTGTATCAACAATTACATCAAACTCAATTCCTTTGATAGTTTCTACCGCTTCCCCTGATAACTTCAATGTTCCTTCTACTTTTTTAGATGGATAATATGTTCTATAATCACTTTCCAAACTATTTACAACATATTTATATGGGTATAGTATAGGAAACATCAGAGAAGTTGCAACTTTTTTCTTTGCAACAGAAAAATTAGAGATTTTTACTAATCCATAAAAAAATGTCACATTAATCTTCAAATCTTCACCCAATAACCTGCCCCGCTTATTTTTCAAGAAAAAAGTATACTCTTTTTGAAAGCCTTCCTCACTACTTACAAATGCAAAAGAATGATGATCCAAAGGTTCTATTCCTAAGCAATCTAACTCTTTGTTATTAATTCTTGGATTAAATACAAAGGCTTTATCGACTTTTTCAAAACATGGACAAAAAAATGCTACAGCCTCACAAACATCATCCACAAATTGTATTACTTCTGGATAATTTTCTCTTTCGGCTATATAGTTTAGATATTCCAGTGTGACAGACTTAATAAGTTGTTCAGAACATGGTATGTTCCTTTTTTGCTTTTTATATGTTTTACTCATAAACATATACCTCCTTCAATATGAATTCATTTTGAAAAAAATATTTTTTTCCATAGTATTATATCATATTATGTCTACTTTTTCAACAAAATCACTTTAAACTATAATAGCTAAACTAAAAATAAGAGTGCTATATACAAACATAAAAACATTTCTACCTAATTTTTATAAATTTATACACATTTACTACGACAAGTTTAACCTTTATTTATTCTATCTTTATAGACTTTTCATATATTTTTAGATATAATATACATGAGGTGTAACAAATGAATATTTTTAGTGAAGATTTATCAAGAAACTCTGAACAATTTACTTTATTGATAACTGAAATAAATCAGTTTTTAGATTTAAATATTAAGATACAAACTGAATATAAAAATCTATTATTAAATTATATAGAAAAAATGTTAGATGTTCCTGTTGAAAACTCTGAAATAGATTCAAAAGAAACTAACAGTGTTTTAGAACTCTTAAATAAACTAAAAGAAAACTTAGCTATAATAAATCAAAATCTTCAAAAATTAGAAAACTTAGAAAACGATATCTCATTAAACCAAGTAAAAGATATAGAAAAACTATTTTTAGATTATAAACAATTACAAAAAGAAATATTGAAAAATAACATTCAAATAAATAAATTCCTATTAGAAATAGTACAATTTATAAATTTTATTTTCATAAATAATACTAATGCTTACAAAATAACGAATCTAGAAAATATAAATCAAATAATTCCAGAAGAAACTGTTCAAAACATTAAAATGGATTTTAAAGAAGTTATTGAAAATCCTATCCAATCATCAAAAAAAGATGAAAATACTAATAGCAATCATATAGAAAATATTCTTATTATTTCTGAAATGAAAGGTAAAGTATTTTTACCTTATACTATAGAAAATTTAAACTCAATTTTAGAAAAAAATAAATCTAAATATACTGATATAAATGATGTCATAGAAAAGGAATTTACAGTTCCATATTCTAGCTTCAAAAATCCTATATTATCAAGATTTAAAGAAGCTTATAAACTTGTTAGAAATAAAGAACACAAATCTATAAAAGAAGCTTTTGACTTAGGAATGGAATTATTACTAAATTATAATTTGCATCCTGCCATAATTGCAGCTTGTAAAAATATAGATGAATTAGATATTTACTTAGACTACTTAGAAGAAAATGAAATAGAGAAATTTGACTGTTTTCAAATAAAGTTTGAGATAGCGCCTGCTTTACAAAAAAATAAATATTAAAAAAGATGAGATTTATCATTCAATGGTAAAATCTCATCTTTTATCTTATTCAAATACTATAAAATTAACATAGTCTAATGTTCTTAATTCATCATATTCGTCATATAATTCCACTAATATTCTATATGTTCCTACATTTATATCATTACTAAATGTAATATTTATATCTTGTTCTATACTGCTCTGATTTGTTGTATTTATCTCTACAGTTTCTACTTTTATTTTATCTTTACTATTATCAGTTTCACTATATATAAATTCTCCTGTTCTTTCTACTGCTTTTAATTTCATTTTCATATTTTGTAATTCACTTGAATTTGTAAATACTATTCTCATAGAACGTTCTGTTTTCGTTCCTTTTTCTATTAATTGTAGTTTATCACTTGCAATTCCCTCTATTGGATTTACATTTGAACTTACCCCATATTTTTCTTGCACATCTATAATAGCAATTACCTTTTTAGCAATACTTTGATACTTAGTACCATTTAGATACTCTAATTGAACTGTGTAACTATCTTTTGACAGTCTATCTTGTGGTAATACTTCTGTCATATCTAAAATTATATTTATGTTTTCATTTACACTTGATGTACCTATATTTTCCAATAATTTCAGTGGAATTTTGCCGTCTTTTACCTGATAATGTTCATTATTTATTATTGCCTGTGTTCCATTTGGTATATTTATTTGATTACCATTATTATCTTTAAAGGTTATATTTACATATAAATCACTTGACGGCAACTTAATATTTTCATTGATTTCTTTACCACTTAATATTCCTGTTAAATTTATTAAGTCATTTGCTTCATAATAAGTTCTATCAGTTATCAAAGTACAATTATAATCTCTTGTCTGTACATTTACTATATTATTAGCTTTATTACTTATAACATTTCCAAATGGCATTTCATCATAATATATATTCATTGATGGATAATAATTATCTTTTTCAATTCCAGATGTATTTTCAAAGCTAAATATAAATTTAAAACTTTCATTAAATGCATATGATGTTGATCCTTTTATTGGATTATAATTTTTTGTCACTAGCTCCGAATTTGTTATATCTTTTAACTCTGTATAGCTTGTATGATCAGATTTTTTAAAATCGCTTAAACTTATTTCTGATACATTTTCAGCATCTACTGTATAGTAATAATACTCGCCATCTACAACCATACAAATTCCTGTGCCTACTGGTAAATTAACTACTTTAGTATTATCCGTATTAGAGATTAATTTCACCTTTCTTGTTATATTTGTATATGAATTTGTATTATATGCATCATTTATTAAATAATAAGAATTATATAAATCACTAGTAAACGCCCCTATATCTAACATATATACTTCATTTGTATTTGTTATTTCTTCTTTATATACTTTATTTGCAATACTATTTGATACTATACTTATTGCATTTCCGATTGGAATATCTTCTGCTATATAAAAATAGGAGTATTTATCACCATTATGCTCTTGTACTGTTTCTTTACTTGCCTGTAGAATTACATATTTATGTGCTTCTCCACTCACTACTGCTATTGTTTCTGGTGTTGTTCCACCTACTTTTAAATATGGTTTATCTATTCCACCTTCTATTATTTTAGAACCATCCTCTAATAACTCTGGATTTAATACTAACGTAGTTTGTCCAGTTATATTTCCCTCTATTGTTAAGCATACCAAGCTATCTAAATATAGTTCTCCTCCACCAGTAAAGTTTCCTGTTATATTTCCATCTGCTGATATTTTTAATCCACTATCTTTTGGAATAACTAAATTTTCTATTGACTGTATTCCAATTAACTCATTATTTGCGCCTTTATTTTCAAGTAATACATAACTATTTTCAAAACTTACTGTTGTTGCTCTATCTATACCATTCATTGTTTTATATTTAGAAGTTGAATTTCCAGACCAATAATTTTTAAATATTACATTTACTTCCTTGTTTACCGCTCCAAGTTTTGTTGAACCATAATTTTCTACATTTGTTTTAATTCCCTGTATAGTTACATTCGAAGATCCATGTACTGTTATAAAGTCTGACGCATCTCCATCACCATTCTCATCTATACCTCGTCCTCCGCCATATACTAAGCCTGTTACTGTTATTCCTGCATCATTTTCATCTCCAACATTTACTACGGTATTTCCCTGAATGTCACTTTGATCTCCTCCACCAAATATACTTTCAAATGTTCCCTTTTTTACTATTACTTCTGTACTTGCACCAATTGTTCCAGAATAGCCGCCTCCAAATACTTTACTAAATTTTCCATCAATTATCTCTATATGAGTTCCACCATTCACACTTCCAGAATATCCACCACCAAATACGCTTTCTTCTATAACGGAATTTCCATCTACTGTAATACTTGTATTTCCTAATACATCAGCCTCATTTCCTCCGCCACATATAATTCCTTTTATATTTGATGAATTAATTGATACTGTTGAGTCTCCATATATGATACCTGCATTTCCTCCGCCATATACATTTCCATAAATTGTACTACCAGAAGAAATTGTAACAGAAGTATTTCCATTAACACTTCCAAGCCCTTCTGTATTTGGAGAATATACTAATTTATTCACTGTGTCTACTCCTGGATTATCAACATTATCCAATAATGATTTATCACTACTCCAAGAATATTCTGTAAAATTAGTAATTCCTTGACTTGGTTTTTCATTGGTTATAGTAACCATTGTAGCACCATTTCCATCATATCCACTAATTTTATATGTAGACATTATATAATCATCTATTGAAACAACATCGTAAATTTTAGGCTTTGATGGTACAGTTTTTCCATCTCCTCCACCATATACATTTCCATAAATTGTACTATTATTAATCCTAATATCGGAATTATTTAATACTTTTGCTATTGAGCCACCGCCATAAATATTTCCTTGTCCATTAGAGCTTGTACCTATCGTACATCCATTTATGTTCATTGTAACATTCTCAACTGTTGCAAGCGACAAATATACATAAGTTTTATGTATATAAAATGTTAAGCCACTACGATTCATATTAGTCCAACTAACACGTTTATACCCCTTTGTAAAAATCCTTCCATTAGTAACATCATACGATGGATACCCGTCTAATGGTTTATTCCAATCATTTGGATAATATAAATCATCTTCAGTCCTCATGTACCATCCTGATGGGGCAGACGTATTAGCAGAAGTTTCAATTTCCTGTGTTTGTCCAAAACCACTTCCAAAGATATTATTAGTGATTGATGTATTTGTTAAATTGATAAAAATATCTCCACCTTTTTCTATTCTATCTGCTGCGTATCCATTTGCTAACTCACTAATGCTTTTTTCTTTGCTTTCGATAGCTGAAGTTGAGTAATTATAAGAGTATTGAATATATGTCGATGCTGTTTTTTCGCAGTTTCCATTATATCCTCCACCATACAGACTACCTAAAATATTACTATTAGCAATGTTTATATCTATATTTCCATAAGTAGTTGCACTGAAATTATATCCTCCACCATAAACATCTCTTATATTTTGACAAGAGTCAATTTTGATTGTAATATCCCCATACAATCTAGCCGCATTTGCTCCGCCATATAATTTTGTGATTTTAGGATCATATTTAACAATACCACTGCCATCTCCATAAATATTGATATTTCTACTTCCAACACTTATTGCATTTAATCCACTGCTTCCTCCATATATTGTATTGATAGTACCACCAGTTATTGTTAAATTATAATTATTATATACAGTCGTTACATTACTTTCATATCCTGATGTAACTCCACATGTCAATACATTTATTGATGCATTTCTTCCAATATACCAATTCAGAGTTTTTCCTGTATTGACTGCAGTTGAATAATTATTCTGCATACCAAAACTTCCACTATTAACTACTACATAATCCATCTGACTTGGTCTAAATGTTTGAATGGCACTTGATCTTCCACTTGGTATTTTTTGATTAAATCTTGCTGTAAGTTCAATATACTTATATCCTGCATTATGATACCTAGCATCATAATATAATTCAAATTCATTTCCACGAGCTTGGTTGCCAAAAATCTTATCTTTAATAATTAAAAAGTTAACATTATCAAATCGGAAATTTCCATACAACGTATTATAATATCCATTAGGTTTATAATTGTAATTATATACAGTACCTACTTTGTCCTTTTGACAGCTTTTATATGTTGCACTCGTATATACAACTGTACTTACATTAACACTTTGGTTGTATTCATAGCCATAATATTTAGAAATTCCTCCACGGGTATCAGCATTTTTATAATAGTCTATGTCCCCTAAAAGCATTACAACCGTTTTATATGCATCATATGCATCTATATTAGAATTTGCTACTGCTGGAGTTGAACCTAAATTTTTCCTTAAGTCACTATATAATCCATCTATTGTTGCTTTAGGCTTTGTAGGATTATTACCTATATTGATATCATCTGCCCCAGTTGCATTAGAACTATTCTCCTCATCCAAGACATAATACTTAACATTACTTGCAATGTTTTCCTCTTTATACACCATATTCTCATATGGATTATTAATATAATATACTTTTCCAAAAACTGCTTCTAATTGTAAAGTACCATCAGTTGCATACTTTTCTAATATATCTGGTGTAATCACATCACCTGGCTGAAATACTGTATTTGCTGGTATATATTCACTCGTTCCAACAATATGCCATCCCGTAAAAGAATAAGACCACAATGTTCCATCATCTAATGCGTTCTGTTTTTCTTCATCTGTATCATAATTATTGAAATAAAATGTTTCACAATCAACTATATTTGCTTTATCTAATTTTATATCTGTTATATTATCTGAAAATGTTTCTCCTGGTAATATCAAAGAGTTTGAAGTCGTTTTGACTACCGATGTTGTAACATCTTCAAATAATACTTTTTCATTTTCGGTATTATTTTCTCCATATCTTATTTGAGAAGGTAATTTACCTTCACTATATGTTATAACAACCTTTTCTCCACTTGGCTCTGCTTTTGATTTAGGCACTAACTTTTTTATTCCAATTATCACTAGAGTTATTATTAATATAAAAATGATTATCTTTAGTAAATTTAACTTATTTATCTTTTTTAGCATTTCATGTTCTCCTTGTTTAATAATATTACACTTCTATATCAGTTCCTAAAATTATCATTTCTTGTTGTCTTTTTATAAAATAGATTTCATAATTATTATCCTTTTCCAGTCTATCTTTTGATATCGTAAATGTACTAACACCATCTACTTCTGTAATATTTACATTATTTACTATGTAATTTGATTCATCTAATATTAATTTGTTATTATTATATTTTATAATTATATCTTGTGGCTGATTTACTTTTATATTTAATGTTACATATTCACCATTTTCAGAATTAATTAAACTAAATTCATTTGTTTCCATTTGATGATACACTAATTTAATATTTGCTACTAATTCTTTTTTATATGGTGATACAGAAGATATTGTAAGTTTTACATTATATTCTGTTCCAGGTATTAATTGTTCCTTATCTTTAGCTACTATATTTAATAAGTATTGTTTCTCATTAGAACTTAAATCTAATTTTTCATTTTCTACAACTTTTTGATTTTCTATTGTAGCATTTATATTATTCTGTCCTTCTCCTATAACTTCCGCTGTTATGTTATATATAATTTCTTCATTTGTTTTTAAAAGTTCATTCAAATAATTTTTTACATTAAAATTTATTATTTTTTCACTACCATCCCAATCATATATAGTATACACAGTTCCTGTTCCTACTTCTGCAATATTACTTTCAAAATAAAATTGAGATGACTCTACTTGATGTATATCTTCTACATGTATTACGTATTTTGATATTGCAAATGATAGTAATAAGAAGAAAATTACAACAGAAACAAACATCATAATTTTTATACCAATTTCTATTTTACTATCTTTTAAAACTATTCTTCCCCTCATTACTATCCCTCCTTTTTTAATCTTTTTGTATAGCATTTACTATTATTTTTACATAATCCATTGTTTTACTATATTTATAGCTATCATAGGCCACATTTTCCGTATTGGTTTTCCAATCTATTTTTAACTTATATTTATGGTTATTTATTTCATTTACATTCATTTCAAATTGTTCTGTTATATTTGAAGTCATATTTATTACTTCATATTCTTTTGTCTCTTCATTAAATTTATATATAGTAAAATTTAATGGTAAGTTAGCTACATTTTCTATTTCTATTGTATACAGTAACGAAACTTCATTTTTTTCTCCATCTCCATTTTCATTACTTACTTCAAAATTAAATTCTTGACTACAATTAGGAGAGCTTGGATTCATCTTTAATGTTAAAATATCACTTGCCTGTATATCTAAGATTGACATAGCAACACTTCCATTATCCTCTTCTGCAAATGTTGATTGGTACCTTGACATAGAAAATGCTACTACAATAATTGATGTAATAATTGTTATAAATATCAACGTTTTAGGCTGTATTATTAAATTTGTTTCATTACCTAATTTTCTCATTTTCTATATCCCCTCCAACTCTATAAACTGTTGATCTTTTTTGACTCGTGTTCTAACCTTTTTAATTTTCTTTCATTTCTTTTTTTGTTCTTTTTATAATTTCTAGACAAATATATATAAAATATCATTAAGATCAATATTATAATTAATTTATTTTGTAATAATAAAGAAACTCTTCCAATTTTAGGTATTACTCTTTCTACTTTTCCTTCAATATTGCTATATTTTACTTCTTCACTATCCTCTGCATTATTACTATCTCCCTTTGTTTTAAACATTATTTCTCCATCTTCGTTATAATCAATTTGCACTACTCTATGTGTTATGACTGCTTGTCCTTTTCTATATGAAATAACATCTCCGATTTTTACATTCTCTCCTTCGTTTTCTATATTTTTTGTTATAACAATATCACCTATATTTATATTAGGCTCCATACTTCCCGATATGATAACATATGATTTTATTCCCAAGAAACTAGGAGTCTCATTGGGATTTATTATACTTTGGGCAATTAAAGAAATATTATATATTATAATAGGGATTAAAATACAATACATTAATATTTGAATTAATTTTTTCATTTTGATTTCTACTTTTCTTCTTTTTGCAATTTCTTTATTTGTATACAACATAAGCTATTTTACTTCACCTCTAATTACTAAACTTATCAAATGCTTGTATATTCAATCTCAAAGTATAATACTCATCCGTCTTTAAACTGCCTACATATGTATCTAATTCATCATTGTCTTCCCAATACCACTCAAGTGTATATAACGTTGTTGAATCTGTCATTAAAACAACATCATCTACATTCAATTCATCTATACTTACATAAGTGCTTTCATCTCCACATATATATACATTATCTATTTTCAATTTATATTTCATATTAACAAAATGACTCATTTCATCTAATAACCTGATATTATATGTGATATCTTTTCCCACTTTATTTTTCACATAAAATTGGTATGTTCCTATTGAATGCGGCGCTATTATATTTTCACCATTAAACTTCGCATTTTTAAATATTTGTAAATCACTATTTTTCCATGTTGTTCCATTTTCATCTGTAATAGTAATCGTATCTATTTCTTCTTGAACTTCTCCAAATGTTGGTATAGTATAGCCTATTTTCCCTATTTTATATCCTAATAAACATATTACAAATAAAATGATTATTATTAATACTATCATTAAAATTATTATATTATTTCTTACCTTATTTTTCCTTATTTCTTTTTCAAGATTATTTATTTTATTAATCATTTCTTGATTATCACTATGATTGTCCACTAATTCCTCTTCCTCCTTTTATATTATAGTAATATACTCGTAAAAATATCTTGATTAATACTTTTACCAATATATTAAACATGAAAACTCTATAATTGTGTAAACTATAACCATAGAGCTTTCCTGTCATTTTAAAACATTTTATATTAATCAACTTGAGTAAATACTGCTGAAATTTTAACATCTGTAGATACATTTCCTGTTGCTAAAGCTTTATCTGCTGCATCTTGTATATCATATGTAGCAGGATTAGAACCAGGATCTTGTACTTGATATTCCCATTTCCAAGAAATAGTTACGTTTTTAGATGTTGGTGTTGTATCAGAGACTTTACTTGAACCTGTAAAAGCTAGTGTTCCTTTAAGTGCATTATTAATAGTATCTAACTCATCTGCTTTATACCAGTTAACTCCATCTATACTATACTCGATTGGAATATCTAAGTTTGTTTGAGCAACTGTTATAACATAATCAGCTGTTACTTCAGAATTATTTGTTAATTCTACTGTAAAAGCACCACTTGTTCCTGGAGCAATTCTATCAGTTTTAACATCATCTTCAACAGATGTACCATCTGAATCTTTTACTGTTGTAAACAAATCAAAAGAATCAAATGCATTTCCATCTGAAACATCCCATTTAGCAACTATAGCAGTATCTGTACCAGAAAAACTACTTGTATATTTAGCATATGTACCAGATACCAAAACTAATGCTATCATGGCAAATAATAATGTTATTGATACTAATCTCATTGTTTTATTCTTTTTCATAAGTCTTTCCCTCCTTCCTCTTTAGTATAGATTCTATTAACATTACAATAAAATTTAGTTAATTATAATATTAATAACTACTTTATAATATTAAAAGATTTGTTTATTTTTTTAACAATTCTTCATTTTGTTTTCTTAATTTTTCTATTTCTTCTTCCATACTTTTTTCTTTTTCTGCGATAATTTCCTTTCCTTTTCGTGAATCAGCTATTTGTACTAAAGCTAACATCATTAATGGAATTGAAATACATACTACCATACCTATTGGTGTTTGAATAAATAAAGCTAAATTTCCAAGTTTTCCTATTCTAAATTGATATAACCCTTCTACTTGACTTTGTAATACATATCCACCATCCTCAATATTGTTATTATCTCCCTTCGTTTTATACTTAACTTTTCCATTTTCTTCAATAACCTCTATTATTCTATGTGTTATAACTACATTATCTTCTTTAAAAGCAATAATATCATTTCTTTTTAATGTATTTACATCAACCTCTTTTACAACAACAATATCTCCTGGCATTATTTGTGCTTCCATTGAACCAGATAATACTATAAATGGTTTCCAACCAAAAAATGATGGCACCTCATCTGGGTGAATATAAGAATTTACTAATATCACACCGCTTACAAATAATATACTTAACAAGATTAGCATTACGAGTATTGTTAAAAGCTTCTTTATTATTTTCATTTAAAAATCTTCCTTTCCAATGGTATTTTTTAATGCGTTTAACTATTATAATTTAATGAATACTACTAATTTTAGTATAACAATAAACTATTTTTTTATCAATACTTTCTTCGACATTTTTTGAAAATCATTTTTATGGAAAAGTTAACTCTAACGCTCCTTTGAAAGTACTGAAATAACTATATTTAATTTAAAACTTTTCCTCTATATGATTAAGTTGCATATAATTAATAGTTTAGGCTAATACTTACAAATGCAAAAGAATGATGATTCAAAGATCTCTCTTTATTATGAATTCTTAGATCAGTAATAAAATGAAGCGTTTATTACATTTTTTCGGCTATATAGTTTAGCCATTCTAGTGTTATAATCTAACAAGTTTTCAGTAGGTTCCTTGTCTTACGCTATACTATGTATACTTTTTCAATCTAAAATTGCTATTTTATATATTACAAAGAAAAAGTGCACATCAAAGTTATAGAAATAACAATTGAAATGCACTTTTCTGTCAAGTTCTTACAAATGATACTTAATTCATAAATCTATTCCCACCGTAAGTATATTTGACATTCCCAGTCAACTCGCCGATGGTAAACAGCTGATCTTTCTTTGTTGTATAGGAACCTCCTCTTAGTATCTTTTGATATTCCTCATCATTTAAAAAACATAAGGTTGGCTCTACGAATTCTCTGTCACCTTTTTTTACCAGATGATAATTACTAATATCCAGCAAAGCTTGCTTATTGTTCCATCTGATCAGATTAAAAGCATGAGGCTCACCATTTATTGATCCAAAGATCAATGTAGCTTGAAATCCTGCTAATATCAAAATATTATGTATGAAAGTGGCTCTTTCACTACACAATGCCGCTGATTTTCCTAAGAGATCATTAACACTGACTCCTCTAATGATTCCATCCTCGTGTTTTCTGCCTCTCATCAGAATTCGCTGACGATTTGCTGAGCTCTCAGAGGTGACCAAGCCAAAATGTTCTAACATCCACTTAAAAGTGGAGGTAATCACGGAGCCAAGCTGTTCTATATTTGATACGGAGATAACTTCCTCATAAAGATTGTAGTTATCAAAGTATGTTCCGGGAAAGAAAGGCGATGGTTTTACTTCAGTGTCTTTTCCAATAAATTGGAAAATATTACCTACTGAAACATCTACTTCTGTTCCCTGAAAAGTTTCTACGTTGTTAATTAATTTTTCGATCATTGTTGATCCTCCTGCAAATATAATGTTCTGGGCTCTTCACCTCATTAAATTTTAATAGTAAATCATAAATTCACAACACACCTTCTAATCAAAAGGTATTAATGATATTACTATAATTATATTATATCATATTTTTTATATAAATTAAAGAATGACTTCCAGAATTTATATCAAGTATGATATATCACAAATTGATATATTCTTTGTAACAAGTATAAAAAGTCCTAACTTATTCAAACTAAGTTAGGACTTTATATTCATCAGACTATTTTAAGTTGAAGAAAGCCTCTTTACCTTTATATTCAGCAACAGAACCTAATTCTTCTTCTATTCTTAGTAATTGATTATATTTACATACTCTATCTGTTCTTGATGGAGCACCTGTTTTAATTTGACCAGCATTAAGTCCTACAACTAAATCAGCAATTGTAGTATCTTCAGTCTCACCTGATCTATGTGAAACAACAGCAGTCATACCTGCTCTATTTGCCATTGCTATAGCATCTAAAGTTTCTGTTAATGTTCCAATTTGATTTAATTTAATTAAAATTGAGTTTGATACGCCCATTTCAATTCCCTTTGCAAGTCTTTTTGTATTCGTTACAAATAAATCATCACCAACAAGTTGAATCTTTGAGCCAAGTTTTTCTGTAAGTACTTTCCATCCTTCCCAATCTTCTTCAGCAAGGCCATCTTCAAGAGAAATAATTGGATATTTTTCTACAAGTCCTGCATAATAATTAACAAGCTCTTCTGTAGTAAACATTTCACCTGTTTTCCAGAAATAATAACATCCTTCTTTTCCTGCCTTTTTAGCCTCATCATACATTTCTGTTGCAGCAGCATCAATTGCTATTTTAAAATCTTTTCCAGGTGTATATCCTGCTTTTTCAATAGCTTCAACGATTACTTGTAATGCTTCCTCATCTTTAGATAAGTTAGGTGCAAATCCACCTTCATCACCTACTGAAGTAGCAAGGCCTTTTGCTTTTAATACTGATTTTAAATTATGAAATACTTCAGCACACATTCTTAGACATTCTCTAAAGTTTTCAGCACCAATTGGCATAATCATAAACTCTTGTATATTTACACTATTATCAGCATGTTTACCACCATTTAATATGTTCATCATTGGAACTGGTAAAACTTTGGCATTTACCCCACCTAAATAATTATATAGGCTGACACCTAGGGCTTCGGCTGCTGCCTTTGCAACTGCAAGTGAAACTCCTAAAATTGCATTTGCTCCTAGCTTTCCTTTATTATCTGTACCGTCAAGTTCTATCATAACTTTATCAATTTCAACTTGATCTAAGGCATTCATTCCTTCAATTTCAGGTGCAATGATATCATTTACATTATCTACTGCTGTAAGTGTACCTTTACCTAAATATCTTGATTTGTCTCCATCTCTTAATTCGACTGCCTCAAAAGCTCCTGTTGATGCTCCTGATGGAACGGCAGCGCGTCCAATAAAGCCTCCCTCAACTTCAACTTCAACTTCAACAGTTGGATTTCCTCTAGAGTCTAATATTTCCCTAGCATAAACTGATTCAATTTGTAAATATTGTTTCATAAAAATTCCTCCTTAAAAAATTGAATTCATATATATTAACTAAAATAATATTTTCTTAATAATTAAATATACCACTTCAAGTTTATCTTATAAATAAACTATTCTAAAATATATAAAATAATTATAGAGTTTCTTTATTTAAGTAACCTTTCCATATATTAAAGAAAATATCCATTTTAGATATATACTTTTTATTTAATTTTAAACTTAAATTATCATAGGCAACAACTGCTCTATATATTCTATCTGCAATATCATTAAACGTGTCATCACTAGTCAAAAAGAATGGTTCTTTCACAGTTACATTACGATACTCTAGTTCCTCACTATACCCATAACGATGAAATTTCGTATTTGTTTTCTTATCTCTTTCTTCCATTTGTAATACTAATCCTTCCATAATGAGCATGTGAGCTAAATGATCAGCGATTAAATAGTCTTTTCGATATAATTTTCCAAGTGCTTGAACTGCAATAAAGAAAAACTGATTAATACGATCAACATCATTTTCAAAAATATCTTGTTTATCATTAACATATTCTAAACATGAAGCTTCTTTAGTAGAATACAATATACAAGTAAAATCTATTCTAATTCCATTTTTTAAACAAATTCTAAGCACATCCTCGTTTTTATCCCTTTTATTTATAAAATATATAGAAAATATCTCATCTTTCATACCCAACCTAGAAAAATATTTTTTATAAAAAGGCTCTGTATCCTTGTAGTCCTCATAGCTGACATATACTTCTGCCGTTAAATCTATATCACTTAGGTTATCATGATAACAAAGAGATAAAGATTTTTCTATGCTCTCTTCATCGTCTATATTAGAAATTTCTATATTTTTTATAAAAATTCTTTTTATCTCAGGAAGAACAAATAGAGTCTTTAAAAACTTTTCTGCTTCGAGTTTCATAATTTCCTTATTAATACTCACATGCGTTCTCCTTTTGTATTAATCAAAGTCTAGCTTTCGCTCTTGTCTTCTTAAACTTCTATCCTGAAGTTTTTTAGCATATAAAGTGACTCTTTCTTGATATTTCTCTTCTAATTCTTTTTCTCTTTGCTCTCTGTTGATCTCATCTTGCAGTTTATTATACTCCTCTATTCTCTCTTCCATTTCATATGCTGGAATAGCAAATTTATCATCCTCAAAATAAAACTTGCTTTCAGCAATAAATAACTTGTCTTTTTCGATATCCCCTTTATATGAAAGTGATAACTTTTCAGCTGCGCTCATATCACTTGTTATTGCTTCATCATAATCCTCTAAAATAATCTTTGATTCATCAACAGCATGATAATATTTTAAAACATCATCGCAAAGGCTTAAAAATGTTTTTCTATATTCACTTGCATAAATTGGAAGTTTTTTACCATAATGATTGACAATTCTGTATGATAAATTAAGATATAATACAACAAATCTTTCTGGTGTTATCTTTCCATCTAGTAATCTATCTCTTAAATCATATAACAAGTCCATACAATCATCTTTTATATCTTCTCTTGCATCTTCGAGTTCCCATTCTTCTTTTTTCTTTTTCATGTATTCTTTTCTTTTTTGAGCAGCAATCTCTCTTTTCATTTTTTCCCTTGAGATTACCAAATAATTTCCAAGAATTGGTTTTCCACATTTAGGACACTTTCCGTCCTTTTCTAGTAACTCTTTTAAACGTGGCTTATGTGGCTCTTTTGTTTCATCTAATATATATCTACAATTTAAACACAAGAAAATTTTGTATTCATCATCTAGTTCATTTGGTTTCACTTCTTCTTGATCCTCATCATCGCCAAATATATCAATATGATCTTCTCCAAATCCCCAAATTGCTTTATAATCAGTATAGTTTATACTATTAAAGTCGTCTTTTTTTTCTTCGTCCATAAGCCGCACTCCTTTAAATTTATAATTCAACTAGATTTACGCCTGTCATTTCTTCTGGTATTTTTTCACCCATTAGTGTAAGTAAAGTAGGTGCTAAATCACAAAGTCTTCCACTATTGACACTCTTTACTCGATTGGAAACGACAATTAAAGGAACATCAAATGTAGAATGCGATGTGATAGCTTCTCCAGTCTTCAGATCAAGCATATATTCACAATTACCATGATCTGCAGTAATAAGAGCTTCTCCATTGACTTCTTCCATTTTTGACATTACTTTTCCAATGCATTCGTCTAAAGCTTCTACAGCCTCTATTGCTTTTTCTAGATTTCCAGTATGTCCAACCATATCACCATTAGCATAGTTTATAATTATGACATCATATTTTCTCTCATCAATTGCCTTAAGAAGATTATCTGTTACCTCATAAGCACTCATTTCAGGTTTCATATCATAAGTAGCTACTTTAGGAGATGCTACAAGTGTTCTATCTTCCCCTTTATATGGCTCCTCTTTTCCTCCATTGAAGAAAAAAGTAACATGAGCATATTTTTCAGTTTCTGCTGTTCTAAGTTGTGTATATCCAAGATTTGATATATATTCACCAAATGTATTTTTTAACATCTGTGGTTTATATGCAACGCTCACATTTTTTAAACTCTCATCATATTGAGTCATTGTAACAAATACTAAATTTTCTATTGGTTTTGTCTCAAATCCTTCAAATCCTTCTAAAGTAAAAGCCTTTGTAAGTTCTCTTGCTCTATCTGGTCTAAAATTAAAATAAATAACGGAATCTTTACTATTTACAGTAGATAATGATTCTCCATTTTCATCTACAATTACAATAGGTTTTACGAATTCATCAAATTCCTGCGCCTCATAAGATGTTTCAACGGCTTTTTGTACTGTTTTAAATTTATTTCCAATACCATTTGCCATTGCATCATATGCAAGTTTAATACGCTCCCATCTATTATCTCTATCCATTGCATAATATCTACCTGAAATAGTAGCAATTCTTCCAACACCAATTTCTTTTATTTTTTCTTCTAAGTCTTTTAGATAATCAATAGCAGATGTTGGAGGTGTATCCCTACCATCAAGCACTGCATGAATATATACTTTCTCTATATTTTCTTTTTTAGCCATTTCAAGAAGTGCATATAAATGATCTATATGACTATGCACACCGCCATCAGAAACAAGTCCTAATAAATGCAAACTACTTCTATTTTCCCTTACATTTTTCATTGCTTTAAGTAGTTCCTCATTCTTAAAGAAAGATCCTTCTTTAATCTCTTTTGTAATTCTTGTAAGTTCTTGATATACAATTCTACCAGCACCAATATTAGTGTGTCCAACTTCGGAATTTCCCATTTGTCCTTCAGGTAATCCCACAGCCATTCCACTTGTCTTTATATGGGTATTTGGATATTTTTCAAATAAGTTATCAAGATTTGGAGTATTTGCCAACTTAAAAGCATTTCCTTTTTCTTCTTCATTGATACCTACTCCATCCATTATCATTAGCATATATTGTCTATCTTTCATATCTTTATACACATCTCTTTCTTCTGCATTTTTCGCAGTAAATATATTATATCACCAAATTTAATAATTTACAATAGCAACAAAATCATTTGTAAGAGAGGCTCCACCAACTAGCGCTCCATCAATATCACTTTGCTCAAGTATTTCTTTAGCATTAGATGGTTTTACACTTCCTCCATATTGTATTCTTACTAAATCAGCTATGTTCTGAGTATATAACTTAGCTATAATGTCACGTATATATTTACACATTTCATTTGCTTGACTCGAAGTAGCAGTTACACCAGTACCAATTGCCCATATAGGTTCATAAGCAATTACTATTTTGGATTTTACTTTCTCTTTATCAATATTTTGAAGTGCCTTTTCTACTTGCTCCTTAACAATATCAAAATGTTTTCCTGCATCTCTTTCTTCTAATGTTTCACCTACACAAATGATAGGAGATACATCTTTTTCCAAAAGTTTTAATGCTTTTTTATTTACCATCTCATCAGTCTCATTAAAATATTTTCTTCTTTCACTATGCCCAACAATACAGTATTTTACATTAACGGATGTTAGCATATCAACAGATGTTTCACCAGTATAAGCTCCTTTATCTTCAAAATAAACATTTTGTGCTCCAAGCTTTATATTACTGTCATCTATTAAATCTGATATTCTCTCAAGTGAAACAAAATTTGGACATAGAACCACATCTACTTCATTGGTATTAATTCTATCCTTTATTTCATTTACAAATTCATCTGCTTTATTAACAGCATAATTCATTTTCCAATTTCCAGCAATAATCTTTTTTCTCATTTAAGTTCCTCCCAATAAACTACTTATCTTGTAATGCTTCAATACCTGGCAACTTTTTGCCTTCCATAAATTCTAAAGACGCACCACCACCAGTTGACACATGAGACATTCTATCTTCTAAGCCAAATTTTTCAACTGCTGCTGCACTATCTCCACCACCAATGATTGTCACTGCATTAGAATCTGCCATTGCCTTTGCAATCTCACGTGTTCCTTTTTCAAAGTTTTGATATTCAAAAACACCAACCGGACCATTCCATACAACAGTTCCTGCAACTTCAATTTCACCTTTATATAGTTCAATTGTTTTTGGGCCAATATCAAGTCCCATATATCCATCAGGTATTTCATCAACACCACAAATTTTAGTTTCTGTATCATTTGATATTTCTTTAGCGACTACATTGTCAACTGGAAGTAACATTCTAACGCCTTTTTCCAAAGCTTTCTTTAAAATTTCTGCTGCTACGTCTACTTTATCCTCTTCACAAAGTGAATTTCCTATTTTTCCGCCTTGTGCTTTCACAAAAGTATATGTCATAGCTCCCCCTATAAGAAGCGTATCAACTTTATCGAGCAAATTTGTCAAAACGCCAATCTTGCTTGAAACTTTAGCTCCTCCTATAATCGCTACAAGTGGTCTTTTAGGATTATTAATACCATGATCTAAAGCTTCTATTTCTTTCTCAATTAAAAATCCACAAACTGATGGCAAGAAATGTGTTACCCCTTCAGTTGATGCATGTGCTCTATGTGCAGTGCCAAATGCATCATTTACAAATATTTCACCAAATGAGGCAAGTTTTTTTGCAAATTCCATATCATTTGCTTCCTCTGCTTCTGTCATTCTTGTATTTTCAAGTAAAACAATCTCCTTTTCTGCTAAATGATAAACAACATTTTTTGTCTCTTCAGAATCGATATCTTTTAATAATCTAACTTCTTGATTTAAAAGTTCACTAAGTCTTTTGGCTACAGGTGCTAAACTTATATTTTTACCTGTTTTACCGATATGTGAACAAAGTACGATTTTTGCATTGTGATCTCTTAAATAACAAATTGTCTTAAGAGATTCTACAATTCTTTTATCACTAGTAATTTCTCCTGTTTCTTTATCTAATGGTACATTAAAATCACATCTAACTAAAACTCTTTTAGAACTAACATCAATGTCTTTTACAGATTTTTTATTTATCATAATTTCCCTCCATCTATACAGCGAAAATAAGCTAGCTTTATCTGTATCAATATAAGCCAGCCTTTTTCAATTATTATTTATTATCAACTTCATACATATGTTCTGCTAAATCTACAACTTTATTTGAATATCCCCATTCATTATCATACCAAGCTACAAGCTTTACAAATGTATCTGTTAATTGTATTCCAGCATTTACATCAAATATTGATGTATGATAATCATGTATAAAATCAGAAGATACTACTGAGTCATCAGTCCAAGAAAGAATTCCTTTCATTTCACCATCACAGGCTTTTTTAACAGCTTCAACAATCTCCTCATATTTAGCTGGTTTCTCTAAATTACATGTTAAATCTACAACTGATACATCAAGAGTCGGAACCCTAAATGACATTCCAGTAAGTTTTCCATTAAGAGAAGGTATTACTTTACCAACAGCTTTAGCTGCTCCAGTTGATGATGGAATAATATTATATGTAGCAGCTCTTCCACCTCTCCAATCTTTATTAGAAGGTCCATCAACTGTTTTTTGAGTAGCAGTTACTGAATGAACAGTTGTCATTAACCCATCTTTGATTCCAAAATTATCATTAATTACTTTAGCAAGTGGTGCTAAACAGTTAGTAGTACATGATGCATTAGATACAACATTCATATCTTTTGTATATTCATTATGGTTAACACCCATTACAAACATAGGTGCATCTTTAGATGGAGCTGAGATAATAACTTTCTTTGCTCCTCCTGTAAAATGAGCTGAAGCTTTCTCAGTTGTAGTAAATACACCTGATGATTCAACAACATATTCAACACCTGCATCTTTCCAAGGAATTTCATTTGGATCTTTGCAGTTAAATACTTTAATTGTTTTTCCATCCACAACAAGATCATTCCCTACTACTTCTACTTTTGCATTTAATTTTCCATGTATTGTATCATATATTAGCATATATTTCATATAGTCTAAGTCAATAAATGGATCATTTACGGCAACTACGTCTACATTTTCTCTTTCTAGTGATGCCCTCATCACAAGCCTTCCGATTCTTCCGAATCCATTAATACCAAGTTTTACACTCATACTAAATTACCTCCCTTGTGTACACTATATATTTTATCTCATGAACTACTTTTTTGCAAGTGTAACAATCAAATTTACAGAAAAACTATTATTTAGACAAAGGCTCTTAACCATAAAGAATGTAGAAACCTCTCAAAAACTCTTATACTTCTTTTTTATAGTAGTATTAAGTTATTTAAAATGCTATCAAAAAGGCTTTTACTTTAACTCTTTCATATAAAAAAATAATAAAAAGGCAAAAGACTAGATAAAAGGAATGAACTCTGCACTACACAGAATTCATTCCAGGACTTTCTCATAAAAACTATTATTTTATTAGAATTTTTATATTTCTATCTCATATTTAAGTGGTGAATACTCTAATATATCTACATCATAACTAAATTTAGCATTTCCAAAATATTTAAATTGTGCTTCTCTATAATAAGATATATTCATCACATAGACTTTATATTTAACTCTAGTATACGTATCTTCTTTTTCTTCAGAAATATATTCAAACTCAAGCATATCTTCACCAGGATCAATTTTAGAAATAATTGATTGATTGATATGGTCTGAAAATTCATTTACATTCTTATAATTCATTTTAGAATTAGAAGATAAAGTGTTGTATAACTTTTCTAGTGAATATTCATCTGAATTAAAAAGTAAATTGTTATTAATAAACTCTTTTCTTTTAGATGAGATAATTAATTCCATATCTTCCTTTTTCGGCGAATCATACTTTCCATATACACTATACCAAGAATTAAATTGATATATATATATTATAATAGTAAATATAAATCCTAGGAAAATAATTATTCTTAATTTATTTTTCATAGAAATTACCACCACCTAAATCTATCTTATTACTAATTACTTTATAAGCATTCATCTCTCTATTAATTTTCAAAATGATTTCATTCTCATATATTACTGATGGCTTAAAATCCTTATCAACATTGATTTCCTCACCTACACCACCTATTTCTGCTTCATAAGAAAATGTATATTTACATTTATACGTATCTTTTTCTAAATACTTCATATCTGTTAACTCTAATTCATATTCATATTTATCTACTTCATAAATGTCTTTTATTCTATCAATATCATTTTTTAAAATCACAGCACTCCCTATTGTAGCAGTTTTCATGTTCGTGTAACAATCTTCTAAAGCTAAATTATTGATATAGGAGTCAATAGCATTATATAAATTAAAATATGTTTCATAGTCATTAACATCAACATTTGAATCTCTTTTGCCAAAATAATAATTATCTCTTACATACATCAATATATTATATGTAAAAACTAATACTATAAAGGTAATAATACTTGCTTTTATATATTTATTATTCATGTTATCTCCTCCATATATTAATATCCAGTAAATGAGAAATGCATATAATCTTTAGAGCTTCTCCAATTTCCGCCCCATTCCCATCCTCTAGCTTTAAAAGCTTTTACAACGGGTCCATTAGGCGTTATAGAATAAGGATTTCTACCTGGTTCCCATAATGATCCTGCAATTACTCTTCCATTTTTTACCATATAATTTTCATTTGCATTGATATCTATGGCTATTCCATATGAATGATGGGATCTACTTCCTGAAGCGGCCATACTTCTCCAACTATATGCATATGTATCATAAATTGGGAATCCACTAGCTGCAATCTCTGTATAAATATCAACAACATCCTTAGCAACCGCTTTATGAACAGTAAGTGTTCTCATTACTTTATTTCCATTTTTATTGATAGTAGGTACTTGAACATCCACTAAATATTGACTCATTGCTGATGCAGATTGTGGTAATCCAGATGGAAATAAATAAGCTAATTTTTCATCTTTACTTGCATTGAGAATATTACTAGGTATTGTTGAACTTCCTCCACCAGCACTAGAATTTGTCTTAGAACCTATATACCTATAACCAGTTGGCAACCCAGTAATAGTAGCCCTATCTATACTTCCATACTCCGGAGATAATTCATAAAATTGCAATGGATCAATTCTTACTTTGTCTCCATTTGATGTATCAAACATTGCATAGTGCAAATGAACTCCAGTTGAATTTCCTGTTGTTCCCATAACCCCAATAACTTGCCCTTTCATTACCTCTTGTCCTGTTGTTACATGTATTTCTGATAAATGTCCATACTGTGTTATATATTTCCCGTCTGTTGTCTGTATTTCAACATACGTATATCCATCACTATCACTAGTTGGGTTTGCTGTAGCCATTACAACCTTTCCATCATGTGCAGCGACAATTTTAGGTCCCTTGCTAAGTCCTCCTTCTCTATATAATATATTTCCTCTAGAGATATCTACACCAGAATGTGTTCTTCCATAACCAGCAGTATATCCATATAAACAATTTATAATTGCTGCATCAGGATTTCCGGATAATTCGACTGGCCAAGCAAATCCATCGATTGGTATATCAACACCCATTTGAATAATACCACTATTATTAGCAGTAAAATATCCTTCTGGATAATATTTATCTATTTGATAAAAGGCAAAGTATAAATCATCATAACTATATCCTTTTCCATTTGCATAATTTCTATATGCTTTCGCTAAATCTGCTACTGTCTTTTCTGGATATATCTCATTATCTTTAAATTTACTGTAATATGGATCTGTCTCAAATTCAACTCCACTTGCTAGTCCTGCTCCTGATCCACTACTGCCTCCACCTAGAGAATCTCCTGTATAAGGGTCATATCTGGCATATTCTGGTGGTACTCCATCAAATTGGTATGCTGGGTCATCATCATATTGCCATAATTCATTTTGCTCTATTATTTTCTTTAGACTTTCCGCATAATGTATATCTGTTGCATATCCATTTGTTGTAAAATCATCTACTGCTGCTTCCCAGTCTCCATCAATACATGCTAGCAGTACATTCCTATATCTTGAATATGACCAGAACCATTCTCCTCTACCTGAAAATCCTGCTTCATCTGAATCATATTTTCTAAATGCATCCTGTATACTATATAGATTTCCAGAACCATCATCTTCTTTTGTATTAAATACCATTGAGTCTCCATCCCAGCTGCCTCCTGCTTTCATTCCCCAATAGTTATGACACTCCGTTTCGATTGTACTATCTGTCCAGTCCCAACCTGACTCTTGAATCTTCTGGGCAATTGTAAGTGATGGTAATAGTCCTGATTCTTTTTGCAGTTGTTGCGCAAGTGGTACAATCCATTCCCAAAGTGCTTCTTTAGAAGAACCACCGCCTCCGCCAGAACCTGTATCTGCCGATATTAATGAATCAAATATTGAAGCTCCTGCTGCATTTACTACATTGCCCCAATCCTGTTTCCATTCAATTCTTGAAATTCTTCTTCCTAACTTTTTGTAATCTTCCTCTGTATAATATGAAACTTTATAAGTTTCTGTCTTTGAATCAAGCGTAGTAAAGTTTTCTTTCCAATTTTCTTCTAATGTAACAAGTCCTATTCCATTTGACTCATCATTTAAAGTTACATCTGCAACGGTTGCGCCATTTGAATAATCTGGCAAATTAGCTTCACTTATTGGTATTACTTCATAATTTGCAGTAAATATATTATATAGTTCTTCAAGATACTTTAATTTTGGAACATATTTATATGGTACAATTTCTCTTTTTACTTTGATTTCTTTTACCATTGGTTCGCCACCATCTGTCGCTACCACTGGTCCCTCTTTTAATTCATAGTGTAAAACTACATTTTCTATCGTATATGTTGCATCAGAGTCACCTGATGTGTCTGCCCAATCTTCTACATCTGATGCACTTCCATTTTCAGTTGTCCCTGGTTTAT
>JAUNGP010000015.1 GCA_030524345.1 Clostridia bacterium
AAATTATACAAAAGAGATAAAAGAAAATGAGATTGTAAATATTAGTACATATGAACCACCAACAGATACAAGTGATTTCAATGTTTGGATATATCTAGTAATTTCCCTTGTAGCAATTGTTGGAGTAGTTGTTGGAATCATTATTGTAAAAAATAGTAAAAAATGAATAGAAATTGGTTAGATTAGACGGCAAGTGCCGTCTTTTCTATTTTCTTCTTGATAGCAATCATAAGTTGTGGTAAAATTACCATAGTAAAAAGGGATGAAAATATGATAAAAAAAATTAACTTTAAAAAGATATTAGATATTTTTATAGTCATACTACTTTTGATTACTTGTATCAAAAAAGGTGGATTTTATAAAGAAGATGTCATTACAATAAATCTTGTTGTAACAGCTATTGGAATAGTATATTTAGCACTAAATACAATTAATAACAAAAAAACTTCCATTAGTATGGGCTCAATATTTTTATTTTTACTTGGAATAGCATATTTTTTACCAATCCTAGTTGGAAATAGTACAGACATATCTGATAGTATTTTTGAAATGATAAGATATTTTAACCTATATATTATTTATAAAATAGTAAGTAATAGTGATAATCACAGTATATATGAAAATGGAATAATTATCATTACTACTATAGAGTGTCTTATTGGAATAGATGGTATAGGGCAAAGGTATCTGACAAGAATTTTAAATTTCTTTAGTTCAGGATATTTAAGTAAAGATTTGACTAGAATGTCAGGTACAATTCAATATGCAAATGTATTTGCAATGTTTTGTGTCATTTCTTTGTTTCTTTTACTATTTAAGATATTAAAGGAGAAAAAATATAATTTTATAAAAGTGACTTTGTTTTCATTCATATTCTCTTCATTAATATTAACTGAATCGAGGGCTATGCTCGTTATATTTTTTGCATTTTTATTATATTATTTCATATCAAGTTATAGAAAAAGTCAAGAAAATATAAATGAGGCAATTATCATAATCAGTATAAATATATTATTGTGCATTATTGGGGCAGCTTTGGTTTATAACTTTGCTATGTCAAATGCAAAAGTCTATTTATTTACATTACTATTTTTAGTATTTAATGTAGTTATTAATTTTATTTTATATAGATATTGTACTAATATTTTTTCAAAACTTAGTATGAAAAAAGTAACGATAACTTTCATTTTAAGTATTATGATTTATGGTGTGCTAGCTGTAAACATTAGTATCCCCCTATATATGTCTGAAGATTTGAATCATCATGTTACTAAGAGACTCTATCATATTAATGGAAATGATGTGAATCATATTAAATTTAAAGTTGATGAAAATGAAGTTGATACAAGGTATAAAATAAAGTTTTTTGAAGTATTAGATGATTTAGAAGTAATAGAAATCAAGGAGGTAGGATATTATAGTAGCTCTACTGGCAATTTTGAATTTGATTTTGAACTTGATGAAAATGTGAAGTATATCAACATTACTATAGAATGTGAAAAAGGAAATATGACTTTAAAAGATATGGAACTCAATGGTAAAAAAATAAGATTAAACTATTTATTTATTCCAAGCAGTATCTTAGAGAAAATAGAAGACTTATTAAATCATTCAACAAGTATTAGTGATAGGGTAACATTTTCAAAAGATGCTTTAAAAATAATATTTTCGTCTACCAAAAATTTTGTTTTTGGTATTGGTGGAGAAGGATTTAAGAATGCTTATGAGCTTTATCAAACTGAAAAGTATATCTCTACAGAAGTCCATAATTCATTTTTACAAATATTCGTTGAATCAGGTATGATAGGCTTTTCTTGTGTGATTAGTATTATCATATATACATTTGTTAAGTGTAAAAATAAAGAAAAGAAGATATTGTTATTCATTTTTATCATACATAGTTTCATTGATTTAGAATTGTCGTATTTTTTAATGATATTTCTATTTGGAATATTACTTGGAACATGTAAGAATGAAAGCAAATTTAGTGTTAGTAGTTATATATATTTTCCATTAAATATCATTATGATATTATTATTTATTATTTTATTTAAAGCAAATCTTGCCTATGGAATGAGTATACCAGATACATCTAGTACTGATAAAATTAAAGCAATGGAGCAAAGAGTCATTTTGGATCAGTACGACTCAAATTATCGAATTGAATTAAATAATGAATATGAAAAATATTTAAAAATTCTTTTAAAAGAATATACAACTAGTGAAAATAAAGAATTAGAAAGAGAAATAGAGAATGTATTGCTTAGTATCAAAAAGAATTCTAATTGTATGATGAAAAATAGTAATTATAATAAATATGTAATTATCAATATTATAAATATATATTTTAATAATTTAGAATATTTTGTAGAACTAGATTATGGAAATGAAAAGGAAAAGGGATATGAAGAGTATATGAATGCTATATTATCTTATATCGAAAGTTTAGAGGACCATCAGTATAATGAAATTGCTATTAGTAAGGTACAAGAATTATATGAAAATTATTATACAAAGATAAAAGAAAAAAATAAACTTTTAAATAGTATAAAATTACAGGAATATATAGATATACTAGATAAAAAGAGAAATAGTATACTATAATATGAGTTTTAGCTTGTCTTTTTTCTAGATTTATGATATAATCTTTCTATCATGATTTTATTTGATTAGGAGGAAACAAAATGGGTTGGATAGATTGGACAGTATCTATATTAACAATACTTGTTGGAATTGTTTTAACAATAGTTGTAATGTTACAAAATAGTAAAGAGGGGCAATCTTCTGTAACTGGATCTAATACATTTTATGGATCTAATAAAGGTAAGACTTTAGATGGGGTTTTATCAAAATACACAGTTGTTCTTGCAATAGTATTTTGTATACTTTGTCTACTTACTACTATTTCAATAATGCATTAAGAAATGAGTTGAATGAGATTAATATGGAAGATGAGAAATATTTACAAAGAAAGGAAGCATTAACTTCCTTTTTTTCAGATAAGAACTATAATTTACTTACATTAAAGCAAATTGCTACTGTATTTAATGTAAAAAAAAGTGAAATAAATTTATTAAAAGATATATTGAACGAACTTGAAGAAGAAGGAATTGTATATGTTGACGAGAGTAAAAGATATGTATCCGTTTTAAAGTCAGATTTGGTGAAGTGTAAATACCAGTCTAAATCGAGCTCCTTTGGATTTGGAATAGTAGAAAATGGTGAAGATATCTATATTTCCTCTGATCATGCAGGTAATGTAATGAATGGCGATGAAATCCTAGTTAAGGTTATTGCTGGTAATAGTGACTCAAAGAGAAGTAAGGAAGGACAAGTTGTAAAAATATTAAAAAGAAATACCAAAACGCTCATTGGACGTTTTATAAAAGAGAAAAATTTTGGATTTGTTGAGCCTATAGATATGAATATAAATGATATCTATATTCCCAAAAAATATTGTAATCTTGCTAATCATAACGACTTTGTTAAAGTCATCATTGAAAAGTATGCTACAGAAAAAAATAAAGCAGAAGGTAAGATATTAACAAAAATTGGAAGTATAGAAGAGGAAAATATTGAAGTGAAAGCACTAGCAATTTCTTATGGAATTGATAGAATGCAAAAATTTAATGAAATCATAGAAAAGGAATTAAAAGAGATTCCAGATACTGTTCTAGATTCTGAAATGATAGGAAGAGTTGATAGGACAAAGGATCATATTTTTACAATTGACTCAGAAGATGCTATGGACTTAGATGATGCGGTATCTATTAAAAAAATGTCAAATGGAAATTATATTTTGTCTGTGTATATTGCAGATGTTAGTCATTATGTAAAAGAAAACACTGAGCTTAATAAAGAGGCGATTCTTAGGGGAACAAGTATTTATATTCCTGGAACTGTTGTGCCCATGTTACCACAAAAATTATCAAATGGTATATGTAGTTTAAATGCTGGCGTAAAAAGATTAGCACTTGGTGTAGATATGGAAATAAATTCCTTTGGCGAAGTTCTTTCAAGTGATATTTTTAAAGCCGTCATCGAAGTAAATAAAAAGATGAGCTATGATAAAGTGTATAAGGTATTAATCAATGAAGATGATGCTGTTTTAAATGAGTATAGTCCGTATAAAGATGATCTATTTTTAATGAAAGAACTTGCTGAGATTTTAAATAAAAAAAGAACATCTGAGGGGAGTATTAACTTTGACATACCTGAGACAAAAGTTGTTTTAGACGATAATGGCCATGTTTCTGATATTAAAGCCTATGAGATCACCATTGCTAATAATATAATAGAAGAATTTATGCTAATTACTAACATGACTGTTGCAGAGCGATTTTTCTTTTTAGGGATACCATTTATATATAGAATACATGAAAAACCTGATGAGGAAAAACTAAGAGAGCTAAATGAAATTCTTTCTATGTATAAAAAACGAATTAAGGGGGTAAAAAATATTCATCCAAAAGTGTTATCAGAAATGTTACAAGGAATAGAAGATGAAAGTGAGAAAAAAGTAATATCTGATTTTACTCTTAGAACATTAAAACTTGCAAGATATAGTAATGAGTGTACAGGACACTTTGGACTTGCTGCTAAATACTATTGCCATTTTACATCTCCAATAAGAAGATATCCAGATTTGTTTATACATAGAATGATTTCCAAATGTTTAGAAAATAATTATCTTTTTTCTGAAAGTGAAATTAGCAAATATTTAAAACAAGCAGAAAAATATGCTAAGAGTTCTTCTGATGCTGAAAAGCAAGCAACTATCATTGAAAGGGAATTTGATAATTTATATATAGCGATGTATATGTCAAAATTTATTGGTGAAGAGTATGAGGGTGTAGTGTCTTCGGTAACCTCATTTGGAATGTTTGTAAAACTTGAAAATACAGTTGAAGGTTTAGTTCCTTTTGGAAATATATCAGATAATGAATATTATATTTTTGATGAAAAGAAACATATTTTAATAGGAAGAGAAACAGGAAAAATCTATAAAGTTGGAGACAAAGTAAAATTAAAATTAGTTAAGGTTAATATAAGATTAAAGCAAATAGATTTTGCTATATTGTAAGAGGTGGTTATATGAAAAGTAATGTTACTAGTAAAGCTAAAAAAAAGGAGCAAAAGAAAGTCAATAGGATCGAAAAAAAAGTAAATCAGCTAAGAAGGAAAAAAAATAGTAAGTTTGCTATGGCAATTGTTGACTATTATGATTTTTATAAAAAAGAGTTATATAAAAAACACATTTTACTTTATGTTATATCATTAATTTTATTTTTTATTATGCTAGTTTATTACATACAATCAAACAATGCAACTACTGAACTAGGAGAAATGATTAAAAGTGAAGCACAAAGTACAGCTCTTTTAGGAAAAGTCGCAAACTTTAAAGGTATATTTACAGATAAAATTTTGGTTAATTTTGTATTACTATTGTCTGGAATCACACCATATATTTATATACCAGTAATTGGTGTTCTATATTCTAATAGTTTGGCTTTAAATATCGTAACATTATTTAATAATATGGCATCTAATATGAGCCCAACATTCATGACAATTGGCTCAATTGTTCAAATGTTTGGCATTGCACTTACATCAGCTATGGGGATTTGCTTTTGTAAGGTTTCAACGAAAAGGTTTAGATATAGCCAAAGTGTGAACTTTACTTTGAATGATGTAAAAAAAGAATATTATTCCATTCGAAAAAATGAGGAAAAATTAGAAGAAACTTTAAAAAAAGAAGAAAAAAGGAATCAAGAGATAGAGAAATTAAATGTAAGAATACCATATAAAAATATTGTAATAAGTTTTATCATAAGTAGTATTATTATAATTATTGGTGGTCTTATAACTTTGATTTGAGGTGAAAGAATGAGAATACGTAATAATCCAAATGCAAAAGTGGAATTATTAAATTGTGATAAGTTTTTAGAAACAAGAAAAGATTTGCAAAGAATTTTAGATCAAAATAAAGATAAGAAGATATATATTGAAATTGGTATGGGAAAAGGTGAGTTTATATCACAGATGGCACATGACAATCCTAATGATATATTTATCGGAATAGAATTATCTGTATCTGTACTTGCGCTTGCTGTTAAAAAAATATTAAGATATGAACTAGCACATAATATTCATTTAAAGAATCTATATCTTATGTCTTTTGATGCCTCAAAAATAATGGAGTATTTTGAAGTACATCAAGTGGAAAAAATATATTTGAATTTTAGTGATCCTTGGCCAAAAAAGAAACATATTAAAAGAAGACTTACTCATGAAAATTTTTTGAAAGAGTATAAAAGGGTTTTAAAAGAAAAAGGGATTATTGAATTTAAAACAGATAATAGATTGTTATTTGAATATAGCTTAGTTAGTATGCAAAATTTTGGAATGAAATTTTTAGAAGTTTATTTAGATTTACATAGTACAGATATACCCAATGTAGTTACAGAGTATGAAACTAAGTTTTCATCTAAAGGACCTATATATAAATTAGTGGCTCAAATATAAAGAATACAATTTTTACCAATTTTTTATAAAAAATAGTATAATGTATTGACAAAATGATAAAAATATATTAAAATGATAGAGCAGCTGATGGTGGATATAGTTCAGTTGGTAGAGCGCCAGTTTGTGGCACTGGTTGTCATGGGTTCGAGTCCCATTATCCACCCCAGTAATGTATAATATTGGGCTGTCGCCAAGTGGTAAGGCACCAGACTTTGACTCTGGCATTTCGTAGGTTCGAATCCTGCCAGCCCAGCCAAATAAAAACCAGTAATTTTACTGGTTTTATTTTTTTATTTACTTGCGCATAATATATACTGGTGAGATTGTTGTTAAAGAAATGTGATACATGTAAATATGCTATTTTTAAGTATAATAACCAATATAGAATTTCTAGTATATATTGTAGAAAGTTAAATGGCAATTTAAATAAATCGAGCTATCAAAATTTAAAATTTTGTAACTTTTATCAAAGAAGTGGAGAACTTGAATAAAAATAATAAATATTGACTACTTTACATAATTATGATATAATATATTTATTCTGATTTATGAAAGGAAGATCTAATTATGATCAACGGCGCAGTATTTATTTTGTTATTGGAGGCTATATTGATTGGAGGATACAATATGTACATTTATCAGCGGGTGCTTGAACTTAATTATAGGCTTAAGCGGACACTCCTATATTGTTGTGCAAAGCGTATTCAAAATTCTAATTGGCCAATGGACAGAAAGCTCATAAGTGATTCTGAGCAATTAATGGAGGTAGGAACAAGGCTTGTTAATAGACGTTTTTTGGTAAATAGAGTATTAAAAGTTTTGGATGAATCTGAATTGGTATTGGACACTATGAAGTTGTTTCTAAAGTAGGGGAATTTTCCCCTACTTTTATTGTTGTAAAAAATAGTTACATGCTATTGAAATGTGGTGAAAAAAGTTATATAATATTAGTTACAATAATCATTTTGTGATATTGGAGGTGAAAAATAGTGCTAATAAATGTAGAAAAAATGAGACTATTAAAATCTGAAAGTCCTGAAATGAAATTTAAACTTTTAAAACCGAATATTGAGAGATTTTTTAGAGACTATATATATTATTTTAATCTGTATGATAGAGATGAATTAATCATTGATTCTGGCTATTTACCATATCATTATTTAGATGAGACCGTTTTAACTAAATTAATAGACTTATTAGAAAACGAGCTAGGATATGCCATAATTATAGTAAAAACTAGCAATATAAATCAATTGGGATATAAACGTGGCGACTTGATAAATATTAGACTATTTGATCCAAAAAACTCGAATCCAAAGGATATTGATGATTATTTTAATTTGAAAATGTTTCAACCACTTTATTCATCAATGCATAATTTTAATAATATTCATGGTGAACTTAGTGTGGATTCTTCATATATGTCTTGTTTAAATTCACCAAATAATTTTTTACTGGATGATGATAATCAGGATTAAAGGAGGAGTTAAATGAAAAAAAGGCAAATTGCTTTGATTGTGATTCCCATAATCCTTTTTATTATACTTGCTATATGCATCAAAGCAGAACTTACTATAGGATTTGAAAATTGGGCTTATAGTGAGACAACAGAGCATATGTCACCGCTTTTTACTAGTGTGGTAAAGGTAATCACACATACGGGAGATCCTATTTCGGTAGTTTTAATATGCTTAGGGCTACTTGTATTTCCAAAGACTAGAATAAAATATGGCCTGCCTGTTTCTATTAATGTTGTTTTACTTGAAATTATTAATTATAGTCTGAAGATTTTATTTGCTCGAGAAAGACCAGATATTCTAAGACTTATTACGGAGACTAGTCCTAGTTTCCCTAGTGGACATGCGATGATTAATTCTGCAATTTATATGATGCTTGGGTTATGTGCCAATAAATATGTTGAAAATAGAAAAGTAAAATATATACTGATAGCAATTTTTATAGTATATCCTTTTGTGATTGGACTTACTAGAGTATATTTAGGGGTACATTATATCACAGATGTGATAGGGGGATGGCTGTTAGGGATTTCTCTTACGTTTGTAGTATATAAAATATTTGGAATAATCAATCATCAGAATAACGAAAATAACAAATGTCGATATTAAATCGGCATTTTTTGATTGCTTTTTTATTAAATTTTGATAAAAAGTTGACATAATAGGTGAAAGTGTGATATAATACGGCTTGTAAACGATAAGAGATGCTAAATAATTATTTTAGCAATTGATTCTTAAAGTTTAAGAATTTATTAAAGGAGGTTACTCATATGTGATGAGAAACGAAAAAAATACTATCAATACAAGTAGTATTACTGTAAAGTGCATTTTACAGTACGACCCTGTAGAGGAAAATTTTGATGTCAACTTACATCTGGTATGCTTAAATAAAAAGCAAGAAGTTTGTGATATCATAAATTATTCTCGAAGTAATTCTGCCATAAAATATGTCAAATCTGATGACTCGGCAGAAGAGTTTTCTTTAGATCTTTCAAGGATGGGAGAAATTACTGATATATGTTTTGTGGTCACAATTTTGAATGGACTGAAGAGAAATCAAAATTTGACTATGATACGGCAAATAAGTTTTGCTATATCAGAATGTAATGTTGAACTGAAGTTCAATGATTTAAGTGAACTAAGCGGTGAGACTGCTCTTGTCATTGGAAGAGTGTATCTGACGAATGGTATTTGGAAATTTGAAAAAATGCAAGAAGCATATGCAGCAAATCTTGCTTATCAAATTTTCCTGTAACATTAAAACCTAACAAAATATTAAGGAGGACAAAAAAATGGCATTACCGAAAAAAACAATTACTACTGAGGTTGTAGGAACTTTTGAAAAGGCACAGGAAGTGGAGTTTGCAAAAGATCTTCTCGTTAAGGGAAGCACGCGGCTTACAATGAAGTGGGGAAAAGGAAAGACTTTAGGCGCTGGCCTTAAGAAAAAACTGGCTGCACCGGTAGATTTGGATCTTTCCCTGTTTGGCTGCAACGCAAACTACGAGTGCGTGAATATGGATGGAATCAACTTCTTTGCACATTTGGAGAGCCTTGGAGGCGCAGTGAAACACTCACCGGATGCAAGAGATGGTGGCGGCGAAGAATGGATTGACGTTGACTTTTCCAAGCTGCCGGCAGAGATTGAAGTATTGGTGATTACAGCCAGCAATTTCAATGGTAATGAACATCTCGGCATGGTCAATGATGCTGAAATCATTATCAATTATGGTGATGGCGGTGAACTCAAATGCCCGATTTCTGAGAACGCAGAACTGGAGAACCATAAGGCGGCAGCTTTTGTCATCTTCGAGAAGAAGAGCGAAGAGAGCTGGTCTCTGAAGGTTGAACCTACAATTATTGCTCTTAATGAGCAGCAGAATGCTGAAAATCTTGAGGGACTTTGTCTGTATTTTGGATTGGATCCGGCAGCTCTTAAGGCCGCATATCCTGGATGCTAAAAACGAAAAAAATAGAGGAGGATTTATATTATGCCATTACCGAGTAAAAGAATTAACAATGTTGACCAGGTGGATACCTTTTCAAAGGAACAGGAAGTCATTTTCAGTAAGTCTGTTCTGGTAAGTGGAATCGTACGGCTTACAATGAAGTGGGGCAAGAAAGCTGCTACTGGTTATGGACTTAAGAAAAAGTTGGCCGAGCCGGTGGATCTGGATCTTTCCTTGTTTGCTTGCAATGCAAACTATGAGTGCCCTGACTACGATTGTATCAATTTCTTCAATCATTTGGTTTGCTTAAATGGTGCAATCAAACATTCACCGGATGCAAGAGATGGTGGCGGCGAAGAGTACATTGATATTGACTTTGCAAGACTTCCGTCCAAGATCAGTGTGCTGGTGGCTACTGTAACCATCTTCGAAGGCGATGACCATTTGGGAATGGTAGATGATGCTGAAATTATCGTATCGTATGGTAACGGTGGTAAGAGTAATTGCCCTTTGTATGATAATCCGGTTCTTACGAATCATAAGGGCGCAGCATTCGTTGTGTTTGAAAAGAGAGAAAACGATGAATGGGCTCTTACGGTATCCCCTTCTCTGGTTGAGATTGGTACAAACAAGAATGCCGAGAAGTTGGAGCACTTCTGCCTGTACTTTGGTCTCGAACCGAAAGAAATTAAGCGCTTGTACGGTTGCTAAGAAGGGAGGACATGAAAATGGAACAACAGCAAAACTATGGAATTTCTCCTGCATTTAGGGAGAATCTTACCCCTCAGCAGCAGGAATTCGTTATGCAGACCGTAAGAAAGACTAACATTAATGATGTTCTTGATATTACAAGTTTTTGTAGCGAGCAGGAAGGCGCAGTCAATGGTTTTAACAGCACTATGCTGGATGGTCAGACAGCAGCTTCTCTTGGAGAGGCAGGAGATTTGATTACATCTTGTATGACGAAGATAAAGGGATTTGATGTAGAGGAATGCAAACCCGGACTTTTTGGTTTTGGCAGTAAAATGATCAAGAAAGGTAGTAATAAGTTTAACAGGTTAAGAGCTCGCTACCAAACTGTAGATGCTCAGCTTGAGGAGCTTGTACAGGCAATTACTGCCAAAGAGATGGATGTACAGCAGGTTGCTAATCAGATGGATCAGATGATCGAAAGCAACAGGAAAGAGCGCGAGTACATGAAGCTTATGATTGTTGCTGGTATGCAGATTCTGGAGGAGAAAAGACAGGAACTCGAAGCCTTGAAAGCTGATCCGACTGCCGATCCAGTACAGGTAAAGCAGTTTAGTGCCAACATTGATCGATTTGATCGCCGTTTGTATAACTTGGCGCTTACCAAGGAACTTTCTGATACTCTTGGACCAAAGATGCTTGATATTAAGACCTCTGCTCAGAACACGCAGGATGCCTTGGTGACAGTAAGAACTGTCACGATTAAAACTTGGAAATCGCAGTTGAGCATGATTTTTGCCGCTGAAGTGGTTAAAAAAGGCGTTGAGCTTACCAATCAGATTACAGATTTCAATAACCAGTTGGCACTCAAAGTATCTGAGAGTGTAAAGGATCTGTCTATCGAGGCTGCAAAAGCGCAAGAGCGTGGTGTAATTGACATGGATGTCTTGCGTCAAATTAATCAGAATGCTTTGGAAACTGCCGCTCAGACAGAGAAGATTGCACTGGAAGCTAAGAAGAAACGTGAAGCAGACCGTGCCGAACTTGCTCAGATGAGTAAAGCAAGAGAAGAAGCAACACGAAGAATCGCATAAGAGTATAAAAGATTTATTTAAGTGGTACCCTGGTATTATACCAGGGTACTTTTTTGTATAAAAATAAAGACTAGGTAATATAAAATTACCTAGCCTCTTTTTATTTTATGAGATTGTTTTTACACCAAGATCACTGAAAATTCTATCTATCTCATACTTTCCAAGACATTCACTTTTAGGAGTGAGTAGGAAATCTTGTTTGTTCATGGATAAACGGAATTCCAGTAGAATCACTGCTGTATCATCAGCTTCAATTGTGATATCGCTAAATGTAGCTATTCTTTCTCCTTCCATATCTCTTAAAGTTACAGAAAGACTTTTCAGTCCAATGAGGGGACTGTCAGAAGAGAGAATAAAGTGGATACTTTTTCCGTTTTGTGGCATATTTTTCAAAACCACCTTAAAGCTTTCACCGTTGATACCGTTACAGCCAAGATATTGAACGACCGAGTTTGCATCTTTATAATTCATGTACGACACAAAACTTGTCTGGTCAATAACGCTATCGCTTTCATCACAAACAAATGCTGTGGTAGTTGTACTAAATGATTCCCTTTTGAATTTGTAGGTTATGTCTATTTGCAGTCCATCAAGTACAGAATCACTTAATGGAATCCTCTCGTCTCTATTTAATACATCCATAGGCTTAACCAAAAAGTCTGCCGAAGAGACCCCTTTTTCTTCGGGAATCACCAGAACTACTTGAACCGGAGTTACTTGGAGTGGAATTGTAAGAAGAATCGAAACTGGAAATATTGATATCATACTCACTTGCAATTCCTTTGAAAGTACCATGCTTCTGGTAGTAAGCGGAAGCGTTTCTTGCCATATCTTTTTCAACACGGTAATCAAGAACAGCTTCGCCGATCGGATCAAAACTCCAACCTCCGCTTTCATTTCTGTAGATATCCATAATGTAAAAACCGGTCTTTTCTTTGAATTTGCTGTGATCAAAGCTGCATTCCAGAAGCGGTTTGCCATTGCCTGTGTCTACCAGGACCTTGCAGTCTCTTACCTGATCGAGGTACTGCCTATTTGATCTTCCAGCAAAAACATTTACTGCCAATACAAGATGATATACATCTGTGCGTTGGATCAGCTTATCCAGATCAATTGAGATCCTTTCCTTATCCCAATCTTCGGGATTTCTCTCGCCGGAGTTAAAGCTACCACTCTCAGCACGTCCAGTTGTATTGTCACCACCGTGAATGATTGCTCCAGACGGGTGTTCCTGTCCATTCCAGTATACCACATATTCAATGCTTCCATCTTTTCTTAGGCAGATAACAGAGATATCAATGTCCCAGTTTTCACTTTTTTCTTTCCATTTTGCCCGCAGCAAAATGTTGGAGAGGTTGTCTTCTTTCTCAAAAGTTACAGTGTCAGTAAGATTTACACGTTTGTTAGGTAATGCCATTTTTTGTTTCCTCCTTTAATTAAAATGTTTTTTTGGATACCTTTATTTATTAAAAGCCAAAAAGGCAATTAATAATCAATATATTGCGGTAGAAATTCAGATCTTAACTCACTTACTTGTTTGAATACAAGTTTATCTGGAATAGAAAATCTATCTAGATATTTTACTAAGTAATTCTCATCTGGTATCTGATTTCTTTCATATAGCATAAAAGCTGCTATGTTGTTTACAGTTACTTTTCTTTTTGACACGCTGATAAAGTTGGAAGTAGCATTCTTAATATCCGCATTGGGAAGAATGATAGAAAATAGCAAATATCTTCCTCTTGAAAACAGAATTCTAAGGAATCCTTTGATGTAGTTTTCAAGTTCTATTTTTGATATAACATCATAGGAAATACCACTTACAGTTGATTCATAGGTATTAGGAAATACTGCAGTTCTTTGTAAAAGATCAATTTGCCATCTCTCTATGATAGAAGTTTGGATCCAAAGATAGTCTGGAAGGGAATCAAAATCAATAGAAATTTCAAGAAGATCTATTTTGTCTGAAATTTCATCACTTAATTTGATCTCTTTACCACTAACTTTGAATTCTTTTTTCATATCACCAAAGGAGTAAGCTTCCATTTCATCTGTCACATCTATAATCCTAACATCAGCAACATCAGGAATATCAATATCTGGTGAAATCTTCCAATCAGCTCTTAGCTTATTAATCTTATTTAGGATAATTTCATCTAGTTCACTTGCAACATTAATTGATTTCATTTTTGCAAAAATTTTAAAAACTTTTAGTCTTAGTTTTTCCATGGTGTCACTTTTTAGTTGCTCGTAAAAAGTATAAGAGCTTTTTCTTTCGAGTTCTGTTAAAACAGATTTTTCTTTTATGACTTCACTTAAAAGTGCCTTGATCTTTTTTAAAGCTTCTTCTTTTTGTCTTACTACAACTTTTAATAACTTTACCTGTACATCAGTACACGCTTCTGGATCTATCATCTTTGATTCGATTCTATAGATATCATTTGCATAGTATTGGTATAGTTCAGTTAAAAAAGTCTCGACATCTTCCACTTCTAGTGGTTTTGATGTGTTTTCTTGTAAAGTGAAGGTGGTAGGAGCAGGAGAATTTCCCTTTGGAGTTTCCGTACCATCACCATTTACAAATCCTAGAAATTTGTCTAATAATCCCATATGAATTCTCCTTTATAATTTTATAAATGATTAATAGTAAAATTCTTATATATTCTATCACAATTTGAATAAAAAATCAACAAAAACAAAATATAAGTATACATAAAAACTAAAAATATAGGAAATAACTTGATTTTTAGTGTAGTTTGCGTTATGATAACTATATGAAGTTTTATGGAGAAGATAGAAAAGTGGAAAAGATTATTAATAAAGATTTTGATGTAATTATTAGAAATCATAAAGTGATGCTTTCTGCACCTCATGCTGTAAATCAAATCAGAAATGGAAAAATAAAAAAATATGAAGAAAAAACAAGAAAAATAGTGGAGAGAGTAGCTAGAAATACTGATAGTTGTTGCATATATAAAACAAAATGTTTAGAAGACGATGCTAATTATGATGAATATTCATATTATAGAAAGTATTGTAGTAATGTAGTAAAAAAAGAGCGTATAAAAGCGTTTTTAGATATTCATGGAATGTCTTCTAAAAGAGCGCAGGACATCTGTATCAGTATAAATGATGGGAATAATATCAATCATAGACAAGATATATTAGAACATGTAATAGCGATATTTAAAAATGACGGCTTTGCAAATGTTACAATTGATACCCCTTTTTCGGCCACTAGAAAAAGTTGTGTGTCCACCTATATTCATAATGAATGTAATATCATTGCTTTTCAAATAGAAATTAATTATAAATATAGGTCAAAAAAATATAAAGAATATGATTTGGATGGAATTATTACTACTTTAAGTAAGATAGTGAAATATTTAGACTTATGTATTGAATAATATCAAATTTTAATGTATAATATAGATGCATTGAATATTGGGATATCGCCAAGCGGTAAGGCATCGGACTCTGACTCCGACATTTCGCTGGTTCGAATCCAGCTATCCCAGCCACAAAATTGATTAAGTTAGGATTTTCCTAACTTTTATTGTATATGCTTGGAGGTACTATATGTTAGAAAAGATTCAAAATATTTCAAATAAATTAGATATTCCGGAGGAATATGTGAGCCTTTATGGAAAATATATAGCTAAGATCTCTTTAGATTATTATCAAAAAATCAAGAATCGAAATGATGCAAAATTAATTCTAATGACTTCTATTAATCCAACTCCGTTTGGAGAGGGAAAGACTACGCAATCAATTGGTCTTGCTATGGCAATGAATAAAATGAATAAGAAAACAATAGCTGTCTTAAGAGAACCTTCTTTGGGACCAGTATTTGGCATTAAGGGAGGAGCAGTTGGTGGAGGAAAAGCAATCATTGAACCAAAAGAAGACATTGATTTGCATTTTACAGGAGACTTTCATGCCATTACTAGTGCTAATAATTTACTATGCGCAGTCATAGATAATAGTATTTTTCAGGGAAATGAATTTCATATTGATCCCAATACGATATGTATCAAAAGAGTAATGGATATGAATGATAGAAGCCTAAGGGATATTACTATTGAAAGGAATCGTGTCAATACTTTAAGCTATAAAACTGGGTTTGAGATTACTGCTGCATGTGAGCTTATGGCAATTTGTTGTCTTGCTCAAGATATGGAAGATTTAAAAAATAGAATTGATCATATGTTGATTGCATATGATTATGATGGCAATCCTGTATATGTAGAAAAATTGGGAGTAACGAATGCTATGTTAGCATTATTAAAATATGCAATATGTCCTAATTTAGTTCAAACAAGTGAAAATACACCATGTATTTTACATTTGGGACCATTTGCAAATATTGCTCATGGTTGTAATTCTGTTATTGCAACTAAATTTGGGTTGAAGCTTGCAGATTATTGTATCACAGAAGCAGGATTTGGTGCAGATCTTGGTGCAGAAAAATTTTTAGATATTAAGTGTAGAAAAGCAGGTCTTAGGCCAGATATAGCCGTGATTGTGGTCACAATAAAAGCACTAAAGTATCACGGAGGAATGAAACTTGAAAATATAAATGAAGAAAATTTAGAGGCTGTAAAAAAAGGTATTTTGAATTTAGAAAAACATATTGATAATATGAAAAAGTTTGGTTTACCAATTGTGATATGTGTGAATCAATTTGATAGTGATACTGAAAATGAAATAAAATATGTAAAAGAATTTTGTTTAAACAAAGGTATGAAAACAGAGATATCTACTGTATATGCAGATGGAGCTGATGGTGGATTAGAACTTGCAAAAACAGTATGTGAAGTGCTAGAACATGAAGAAAGTCAATTTAAGTATATATATGATGATAGTGATAGCATTGAAGAAAAAGTGGCAAAAGTATCAAAAGAAATATATGGGGCAAGTAAAATCATATATGAAGATCAGGCAAAAGAGGATTTAGAAAAAATAAAAAGGCTTGGCTTTGAGAAATTACCTATTTGTATTGCTAAAACACCAAATTCTTTATCAGATAATCCAAAACTTTTGGGAAGACCACAAGATTTTAGTATTACTGTAAGAGGATTTAGAATTTCAAGTGGTGCTGGATTTATAGTTGTATATGCGGGAAATATTATGACAATGCCAGCTCTTGGGAAAAATTCTAGATATAAAGAATTTTAAAGTTTTAGATTTGATATATTTACAAATTTTTTAATTTGGTATATTATATTTATATTGAGTATGATAAGGAGAGAAGATTCTATGCAATTAAGTTTAGTTATGCAAAAAAATAATGAAAATACATTAGCAAGTAAAATAACAATGTGTTTTGACAAAAAACCTAAAAAAGCTTATTTTTTATTTGGTAATTTAAAAGAAAATGGTTTTAAAATTTTAGAAGAGGAGCTAATTGATACTAGCACAAAATATTATTTTGCTATTGGGGTTGATAAGAAAAATACGACAAGAATTATGTTAGATAGCATTTTGAATTATTCAAAAGATGTGTATTATTACTCTAATAATGGCTTAGTAGAGTTTACTAGTAATATATGTATATTTGAATATACAAATGAAGTATATATGTATGTAGGATCTTCTAATATGTCTGAGAGCGGAATACAAGAAGACTTATCTTTATATTCAGAAATTATTTTTGATCTGAATAATAAAGAAGATAAAGCAGAATATAAAGCTCAAGTAAAGGAGTTAACAAAGAAAATAGAAGAAGAATTTACAAAATTAAATAAAACTGAGATAAATAAGCTTGTGGAAGAGAAAGAAATATTTACTACAAGGCAGTATAATCATAATGTGAAAAGTATATCTGAACTTTTAAATGGATCTAATTTAAAGTCTGCTAAAAAAGAGATGTCAAAAGAGGAAATTGATGACGTATATGTTCAAGATAAAGAAATTCCAAAAGTAGATTTGTCTGATTTATCGCTTGATATTGATTTATCAGATGTGGAAGAAAAGATTGTAACTGATTCTTCTACAAAGAAAATTCCAGAAGAAAAAGAAGAGATTGAAGTAACTTATGATGAAGATGATTTCAATAATATGTCAAATATGGATGA
The DNA here is from genome assembly GCA_030524345.1 of Clostridia bacterium. Classification (GTDB taxonomy): domain Bacteria; phylum Bacillota; class Clostridia; order TANB77; family CAG-465; genus CAG-465. The sequence continues at coordinate 17,853 of JAUNGP010000015.1, forward strand.
AGTAAAAGAATTTATTAATTCAGAGAACCATGAAAATGAAGAAGATGAAATAAAATTAGACGTGAATAATGAATATTATGATGCTTCTATGGCAGATGATGAAATAGATACTGATGCTACAATCGATATTAGTGATATTTTATTTTCCAAAGCAGATGTAAAGCTTGACATAGATAATATCAAAAAAGAGAAAAAGCCTATTAAAAAGCAAAATGAATTTGATGAAGAAGATGAGAAAGTTCAAGTCAAAAAAGTAAATTTAAATAATATTTCAAATTTTATATTTGAGCTTCCATCACGACCTCTAAAAGAACAGGATCAAAATGTGATCAAAGTACCAAATTATATTCGTACTATGATACCTGAATTCTTTGGATTTAATGAAAAAGTAAAAAATGTTGAAATAAATGGAGTTATGTATAAAGTTAGAAATATTAAAATTGAAGTAGTAGATGTTGGAACAGGTGCTAAATATACTGATAGAGATGCTAAAATAATGTATAAGAATGGACAAACTTATCTTACATTTTCTTCTGATACATTTAAAAATATTATCTATTCGGAGAAGGATATTATTAGGATTATAAAACTTGCAGGAGATATCTATCATATTGAGATTATACCTAAGGATATGCAAGAATATAAATTATGGAGCAAAATTTGCAATCAAACATTTAAAGCAACTACGAGAAAATATGGAATGATGTAAGAAAAACCAGCTACATTTTGTAGCTGGTATTTTTGTATTATAAGTTTTCAAATGCCTCATGAATATTTGAGGCTGTCATGAGCTGTAATATCTCATGTGGTTTTAATGCGATAATAATTTCAGCATTAAAGTAGTCTAAAAGACCTGCAATTTTCTTCAAAAATTCCATTTTCGTAAATTTGTGCTTGAAAAGGGAGCCCTTTGCGCTATATATATCATATGAGAAGTACAGTAAATCATTGACTTCATCTTCATCAAAAAGTGAAGTATCTTTGGCCACTGCCATAAATGCATCAAACATAATGCGATTTACGTTTACGGTTTCGTCGAATTTTTCTGAGAAAAGTTTCATATAGCCCTCCAATTATATTAGGTGATTAAAATAAATTGTAAACATATTATATCATTAATATTATGTAAAGTCAAATTTTAAAAATATATTTAAACTAATAGTAATACTTTTTTAGCCTTTTCAGTGCTTTACATTTATCTTCAGCATTTAAAATTTCTAAAAGTTCATATTCTTTTAATGTAATTAATTTATCTCCTTCAATATCATTTAGTAACTTTGCAATTTCTCGTAGAAAAACAACCTGATTCATTCTTTGTTTTAGTAATGAGTTTTTTTGGTTATATAAAGTGAATGCAAAGTATAGTAAATCATTGGCGACATCCTCATTAAAATACTTGGTATATCTTACTTCTTCTAGAAAAATGTCAAATAAATAGCATGTAATATAAATTCTTTTTTGAAACCTTTTTGAAAATATTTGCATATAAAACCTCCAATTGTAGATTCATAAAATAGGTTACTAGTATTATTTTACCATGACCTTTATGTAAATATAGGTCGAATGGACTTGGTAATGCCCAAAATATTTTAGATAAATTCCTTGAATAATTGAATTTTTTGTAATATAATTGAGGAGTAAAAAGGGGAATTGATATGCAACTAAAAAAATTAGAAATACAAGGATTCAAATCCTTTGCAGATAAAACAGAAATTGTATTTTTAGATGGAATTACTACAATTGTTGGACCAAATGGAAGTGGAAAAAGTAATATATCAGATGCTGTAAGATGGGTACTAGGGGAACAAAGTGTGAAAAATCTTCGTGGCTCTAAGATGGAAGATGTCATATTTGCAGGTACAGAAGCAAGAAAAAAAGTTGGTTTTGCAGAAGTATCCATGTATCTGGATAATAGTGATGGAGAGCTTCCAGTAGAGTTTAGAGAAGTTGTGGTTACAAGAAGAGTCTATAGGACTGGTGAGAGCAATTACCTTATCAATGGTACAGAGTGCAGATTAAAAGATATACAAGAACTATTTATGGATACTGGACTTGGAAAAGATGGATATAGTATTATATCGCAAGGAAAAGTAGATGAGATTCTTTCTTCAAAGTCAGAGGAAAGAAGACATATTTTTGAGGAAGCATCAGGAATTGTAAAGTATAGGACAAGAAAGGAAGAGGCAACAAGGAAGCTTGAAAATACTGAGGCTACTTTGATACGTTTATCAGATATTATAGCAGAAATTGAAAATACAATTGGTCCGTTAGAAAAGAAAGCAGAAGTGGCAAAAGAATATCTAAGACTTAGAGATGAATTGAAAAATCTAGATGTTAAACTATTTATACAAAGCGTAGATAAAAATTCAGATGGTTTAAAAAAATTAGATGATATGATTGATGCGTTAAAAAATGATATTTTATTACAAGAAAATGATAGTAAAGAAATAGAGGATGCTAAATTAAAATTAAAAGAGCAAGTTAGAGAAATTACTGAAAAAATAGAACAGGCAAAGGAGAAATATTATACTGCAGAAACTGAAACTGAAAAGTTGAATTCAAGAATTGGAATATTAAATGCAAGTATTGATACTTCGAATCAAAATGTGGATAGACTAAAAGGCGAATTGTCAGAAGATGCTGAAAAGATTGAATTGTTAAAAGAAGAGATCGAGAAAAGAATTAAGAAACGTAATTCTATGTCAGAAAATAAAATGAAATTTGAAAATGAACTTCAAGAAAAACAAAAAGAACTTGAAAAAATGATAGCTACTTTAGATGGTAGGGGACTTGAGATTGAAGAGCTAAAAAAACAAATTGATTTACAAATGGAAGAAAAGTATAATTTAAAAGCTGATGTTAGTAGTATGAATGCTACTATAGAGGCTAATGAAAAGCAATTAGAAGAAAAGAAAAAGTTAGAGGAAAAAAGTACAACCCAAAAAGATAGTCTAAATGCTTTAAAAAATGATGTATATCTTGAATTGAGTCATAGATCTAATGAATTAAAGAACATTATTTCAACTTATGAAGAGACGATCAATAAGCTAAATAATATAGAATCAAATATGCAAATCGTTTCAAATGATTCTTCAAAGTTAAATCAGGATATTATGACATTGAAAGCAAAGTATAATTATATGATGAATTTGGAAGCTGAAAATGAGGGATATAACAAGAGTGTAAAATCAGTTTTAGACTTTGCCAAAGAGAGTCATGATGATAAGGTATACGGAACAGTTGCCAGTCTTATATCAACCGACGAAAAATATGAATATGCTATTGAAATTGCTCTTGGTGGCTTTTTACAAAATGTAGTTGTAGAAAATGATTCAAAAGCAAAAGAGATGATTTCTTACTTAAATCAAAATTCACTTGGAAGGGTTACTTTTTTACCGCTTGATAGTGTAGTCAGTGTTGATTTTGCTATGAAAAATAAAATTGCAAAATTTGATGGCGTTATAGGAATTGCGCCGGATTTGGTAAGATTTGATGGTAAATATAAAAAAGTAGTTGAACTTGCTTTAAATAATACTGTAATTGTTGATAATATTGATACGGCGATTGTAATATCAAAGAAATTGAAAAATGTATTAAGATTTGTGACATTAGATGGGGAATTGATCAATACAACAGGTAGTATCACTGGTGGTAAGACAAAAAATAAATCTGCAGGACTGATCGGTAGACAGGAAAAAATAGCAAATCTGAAAGTAGTAATCAGTGAAAAAGAAGAAAAATACTTAGAATATAAAAATCAAATAGATAGACTACAAAAAGAGAAAAGTGATATTGAAGTATCATTGGAAGAAATCAGTAACAAAAAAGATTCGTTAAATATTGAAGTAGCTACATTTACTGAAAAATTTGAAAATGTGAAAAGAGAGTTACAAAAAATAGAGACACAAAAAGAAAGTAGTGTCAAATTACTTGAAAATTTAAATGCTCAAAATGATAAAATGAAATCTGAAATAAAAGATAAAGAAAACAGAATTGTGACTATTGATGAAGATAATACTGCAAAGCAAAGTATCATTGATGAATATGCAAGATTCAATAAAGAAAAACAAAAAGAAATTGATTTCTTAAATGAAGATATTGTAAATTTAAAAATTTCACTTTCTTCTTTTGATGAAAGTGTTGCATCTATTGATGAAATGAAAGAAAAAATTGAACAGGATATTCTAAATTTTGAGAATGGAATTGAAAAAAAGGAAGAGCAGATAGAAAAATTTTCAAAGTCAGTTGTTGATTATTTAAAAGAGATAGAAGAAATAAAAGAACAAGTGAAAGAAAAATCTAAATTTAAGATTGAATTTTTAGAATATACAGATACTTTAAAAACCAAAAAAGAGGAAATAGAACAAGAACAAGAAAAATTAAATCAGTCTACTATTGAGTGTGTAAAGAAACAAGAAAAATTAAAACAAGAAATTGAAAAAGTTGAGTCTAAAAAAATTAAATTTAATATGGAGCTTGAAAATTTAAAAAATAGGATGTGGGAAGAATACGAAATTACTATTTCAAATGCAAGAAGTCTTGCTGAAAATATACAAATAGAGGAAAAAGATATATCCAAAAAAGCGGAAAAAATAAGAAAAAATATTAAGGATTTAGGTGAGGTAAATATCAGTGCAATAGAAGAATATAAGAGTACCAAGGAAAGGTATGATTTTATTACTAAGCAAAAATTAGATCTTGAAGAGACAAAAACGAAACTAAATAGCTTAATTAATAATATGACGAGTATTATGAAAGGACAGTTCTCAAAACAATTTAAAGTTATTACAGAAAATTTTAATGAAACCTTTAAAGAATTATTTGGTGGAGGAAAGGCAGATCTGAAACTTTCTGATGAAAATGATGTACTAAACTCTGGCATTGAGATAGAAGTACAACCTCCTGGAAAGAAACTTCAAAATATGATGCTTTTATCTGGTGGAGAAAGAGCACTTACAGCTACTGCTTTACTATTTGCAATACTGAAAATAAAATCACCACCGTTTTGTATTCTAGATGAGATAGAGGCAGCATTAGATGATGTTAATGTTCATCGTTTTGCAGAATATATTAAGAAATATTCTAAAAAGAATCAGTTTATTGTAATTACTCATAGAAAAGGAACTATGGAAGTTGCATCTTCTGTATATGGTGTAACAATGCAAGAGTATGGCATATCAAAAGTAGTCTCTATGAAACTTAGCTAGAAGAAATGCGATTTTGGAGGAAGATTTATGGAAAAGCAAAAGAAAAAAATTTCTAAAATTACTATTTTTTTAATAATATTGATGATAATTGTCATTATTGTAATGGCAGCAGTAGTAAAGTTTTGGGTGATAGATAATATTTTTAAGAAAAATTTAAAAGAGTCACAAGGTGCCAAAATTATTGATACAACAGTCTTACCTAAGGAAATGATTGATGAAAATGATGATTATGATGGAGATGGAATATTAAATAAAGATGAACTTGAAAATAACACATCTGTTTATTCAAAAGACACTGATGCTGATGGAATGAGTGATAGTTTAGAGCTAAAAATTGGTACGGATCCTACAAAATGGGATACAGATGGAGATGGAATTGGAGATTTAAATGAAGTACTTAATAGTTTAAATCCATTATTACAAAAGACAGATGGACAAACATTAGATAATGAGGTCAAATTTACAAAGGAAATTGAAGTAGAGGACGCAAAGTTAATAATCAGTGGAAATGCCAATATATCTGATGTAGAGTTTGGTAAGAGTATAATTACCAATGCTGATAAAAAATATGGAGTTTATGGAAATATCTATCAGATCTATCTTAATACTGAATTTGATAGTGCAAAAATCGAATTCTCCTATGATATGGATGAGTTGAAAAAGCTTGGATATCAAATAGATGATATCAGCGTTTATGAGTATAAGCCTAAAGATGGGAGTTATGAAAAAGTAGAATCTTACTTAAACGAGGAGAATAATACAATTGGTGCAGAATTAGAGCACTTTAGTTACTATTGTATAGCAGATAGTAGATATATTAATGAAGAATATGTCACAAATATTCACTTTTTAATAGATAATTCTGGATCTATGTATACACCTGAACAAGCTGCCATGAAAGATAAGCAAGAGAGAAATGAAGAAGAATATAGTGAGATGAATGGAAATGATCCTGAATATAAAAGACTTACAATGGTTTCTTCATTGGTCAATAAACTTGGAACTGAAAAATTTAATTTTGCAATATCTAAATTTACTAAAACATGTACAAAATTAGTTAAAACTACAAATGATATAGAGGAATTAAATGAAGCTTTGGATAAAATAAGAAATGATAAAGAAAATTTTAATGGAACATATATTTTTAATGCGCTCTATTCTACTATTAATACTATATCTACTACTTCTAAAACTTCTAGAAAAGCCATTATCATGGTAACCGATGGTGATACCACAGAAACAACAGGAATTTTAGGAACAAAGAGATATGATGAGGATGATATCATCAAAAAAGCCAATGATAATAATGTTGTATTGTATATCATTGGGTTAGGAAATGAGCCAAATTCACAATCATTAGCAAAAATGGCAAATGGAACTGGCGGAATGTATTTTTATGCAACAGATTCTAATGCCTTAGAAGAGTTATATATGAAACTTACAGAAACAATTGGAAACGAGCCAATAGATTTGAATAAAGATGGAGAATTAGAAAGTTATTTGGTAGCAGATAGTGGTTTTCAATTTGGTGTAGATAATTTCAGTTTTTCAAATTATGGAGTAAAAGAATCAAAAGGTGGTCAATGCTATGGACTTTCTGTATTTGTCAGGGATTATTATTTAAACAAGCTGAATTTACAAGGAGACGCTTATGAAACAGATAAATTTAATTTCGTCAAAGGGGCTGATCCAAAGGAATATGATTTAACAGGAATCTCATATATTGCAAATAGAGAAGGAAAGTTATATGGATTCAAGCTAGAATCTATGGATATGATGGAACAGTACTCAGGAAGATTATTAGCATTAAATTTTGAAGATGGCAAGATGGTATTTAAAGAAGATGTGAGAGATATGTTATTGTCTAATGGATTTGAAATTTATACAAAGAGCTATACAGCAAATGAAGAAAATGTTAAGAAGATAGAAAATTTTGGCTATAAAGCTGGAGATAAAGTAGAGTTTGAAGATATATATATTAATGACGAGTCAGAAAAGTTTGAAAAGGCTTATTCTAGTGAAGTAGAATTTTATCGTTGTATATATAATTTATTTCAATTACAATATTTAAAAGCTGCAGCTGACCCATATAATATAGAAGATGGAGAAGGTTTTGCTAAATTAAAAGAGTCACTTTCAAGTGGAATTCCATGTGTTGTAATAAAAAATAGGGCACATGCTATCAATGCAGTTAATTTATATCAAGATGTGGAAAATCCAAATCAGTTTACTTTAATAACTTATGATAATGCATATTTGGATGATGACTCAAAAATAGAATATTCTATAGTAAGACAAAAAGTAGCAGAAGCATATGATGAACTTGGAGCACTTGAAAAAATAAAATTTGATAATTTGAAAAACTTTATTACACTTGATTATATTTATAAATGTTATGATAGTGATGGAAATGATATTAAGCTTGAGGTGGATTTGGTGAATGCAAATATATAATGGAGGAAATTATGAGAGTAATACATCCGTTTGAACCAATATATAATAAGGATAGTAAAATATTGATTTTAGGTAGCTTTCCATCTGTTAAATCTCGAGAGGACAATTTTTATTATGCACATCCTCAAAATAGGTTTTGGAAAGTCTTAGAAAGAATTTATGGAGAAGCAAAGCTTGAGAATAAAGAGGCAAAAATTCAATTTCTATTAAAAAATAATATTGCCATATGGGATAGTATAAAAAGTTGCGATATAGAAAATTCAGATGATTCTAGTATTAAGAATGCTATTCCAAATGATATAGAAAAGATATTGTCAGAGAGTAGTATTACAAAAATATTTTGTAATGGTAATGCATCATATAGAGTATTTAAGAAATATTATAAAAATTCGCTTGGTATAGAAGTAGATGTGCTACCTTCTACGAGTCCTGCTAATGCAAGATACAATCTAGACAAATTAGTAGAAATTTGGAAAGAAAAAATAAATAGGAAATGATAAAAATGTCCAGTGTTATGGGCATTTTTTTATGCAAAGATTGATTTTAGAACAAATGTTTGATATAATGGATTTGGTGGTATTATGAGAAGTATATTGCATTGTGATTTGAATGGTTTTTTTGCTTCTGTTGAGTGTTTAAGAAGACCTGAATTAAAAAATGTCCCTATGGCAGTATCTGGTGATCCTAAACTTAGACACGGAATTATTCTTGCTAAAAATGAGATCGCTAAGAAGTATGGTATATATACTCCTGAGACAGTATACTCTGCAAAGAAAAAGTGTCCTAATTTAGTACTTGTGGAACCGCACTATGAAGAGTATAAAAAATACTCTAAACTTGTCAATCTTATTTATTTAAAATATACAGATAAAGTAGAGCCTTTTAGCATTGATGAAGCTTTTTTAGATATTACAGAAAGTATAAGTCTTTTTGGTTCCCCTAAAGAGATTGCATATAAAATAAAAGAAGAAGTAAAAAATACCCTTGGTCTTACCATATCTGTTGGAGTTTCTTTTAATAAAATATTTGCTAAAATGGGAAGTGATATGAAAAAGCCAGATGCCATAACCATTATTGATTATGAACATTTCAAAGAGATCATTCATCCTCTTCCTGTTGAGAATATGCTTTTTGTTGGAAAGTCTACAAAAGAGGCCTTAAAAAAGATGAGAATTGATACAATAGGTGATATAGCCGGATATGATATGAATAAATTAGTGAAAAAATTTGGGAAAATGGGAATCCAATTGTATCATTATGCAAATGGAATTGATGATTCAGAGGTAAATTATTATAATGTGAAGCATTTTCCAAAAAGTATTAGTAAAGGAATAACTTTTGCAAAAGATATTTCTGATATTACTTTACTTACAGAAATAGTTATGAAACTTGCTGAAGAAGTCTCTAAATCATTAAGGAGTAAAAATATGAAATGTTCTAATGTTTGTATTAGTATTAAATATAATGACTTTAGTGTAATAAATAGGCAAAAGAAGATTTTTAAAACAGATCTTTTTCAAGATATATCAAAAATTGCAGTAGAAATTTTAAAAGAAAATTATAATCATAATCCAGTAAGAAAATTAACTTTAGCTTTATCTATGTTAGAATCCTTAGATGATGAAGTACAACTTGACCTTTTTACACTCCAAGTTGAAAAAGGAGAAGCAAGCTCGAATAAAAAAATTGAAACTGTTAGTAAGGTGGTAGATGATATGCAAAATAGATTTGGTACAGATAAAGTAAAATTTGGAATGTTAATTCATAATAATAAAAAAATATGATCGGAATATATAGCATAGTTTGAGTTTAATTAGAGCTATAATGAGGAGATTATATGTTGCAGTTATTCAGATTGAAAGCCCTAAAATTTTCTATGTATATTAATTTATGTAAAATAAGTTACATAAAATATTGACAATAATAAGAAAAACTGATATAATACTTCTGCATCACATATAAAAATTTGAGTATATTTACTCGAATGGAAAATTTACCAGATGTGTAGATGTAATTTTATGAAAGGAGGAGCAAAATAGCTCAAAAAGTTAATTAGTAACTTATCTCATTGCAAAATGGTGAAAAAAACATTGTAGGAGGGATTAAAATGAGTTGAAATTGCTTTAGAAACAAGAACAATCAAACTTTAAAATAACAAGAAAAGGAGAAGAATATTATATGTTTGATTTTAAAGGCTTGACTGACTCTCAGGTCGAAGAGTCAAGAAGAAAAAATGGCAGTAACAAATTGACCGAACGGAAGAGTAAAAACTTCTTCCAGCAGTACTTGGAGTCATTTGATGATCCGATAATGAAAAGGCTTCTTGTGTGTCTCGTTTTAGAGCTCATCTTTGTAGTTATGGGAAAGATCGAGTGGTATGATCCGGTAGGCATTTTCGTTGCATTGTTGCTTGCAACAATGGTGGGGACCATTTCTTCCTTTAGAAGTGATAATGCGTTCAAGAAGCTTCAGGAAGAAGCAGCTAAAATTGTTGTCAAAGTGATCAGAAATGGCCACTTGGTTGAGGTACTGAGCGATGAAGTTGTTGTCGGCGATATTGTAAAGATTGAAGCTGGTGACAGGATTCCTGCTGAGGGTAGATTGGTTTATGGCAATATATCGGTAGATCAGTCGGTAGTAAACGGAGAAAGTGAAGAGGTTAAAAAGATCCCTTACATTTCCGGAAATATTGGCCAGAGCAATTATAGTAATCCGTATTTGGTCTTTCGGGGAACAATTGTAACTAATGGCGAAGCTTACATGGAAGTTACCATTGTTGGTGACAATACTGAGTATGGTAAGATTGCTCAGCAGCTTCAGGAAGAAGATGAAGTAATTACGCCTCTGAAAGGTAAACTTCAGAAACTTGCTGATCTTATTGGCAAAATTGCCAATGTATTCGGTGTCATTGTAGGCGTTGGATATATGTGGTCTCAGATCAAAGCGGCTGGAGGCTTTGCTTCCTATTTTGTTTTGGGCCAGATGTTTACTGCAAACATGGCTATGCTGACTGCGATTGTTGTAGCAATTATTGCAATCTGGGCTCTGTATGTATTCTTCCAGAATAAAGGAAAAGAAGATGAAGATAAACTTGGCAAAAAAGCAATGTTTGTCTCAGAACTGGTAATGTTTCTTGCAATCGTGATTGCTTGTTTGATTTTCAAGGATGCAAGAAATGATTTTACTCTTTTCTTCGAAGCAGTTGAAATGATTATTCAGGATCTGATTACCGCTTTTGTTATGGGTATTACAATTATTGTAGTATCTGTTCCTGAAGGATTGCCACTTATGATTAAGACCGTTCTTTCTCAGAATGTTATGAAGATCCGCAAGGATAATGTTTTGGTAAAGAGCGATGGCGCAGGTATTGAGACTGCAGGTTCTGTTAGTTTGCTTTACTCTGATAAGACTGGTACGATGACAACTGGTAATCTTAGCGTTGAGATGTTTATCAGCTCGTCAGGAACTGTTTTTGACGAACTCAAAGATGTTACAAATGATTACCTTAAAAACATTATTGCTGAAACGATCTTATACAATTCTGCTACGAAAGCAGACGGAGATAGAGCGATCGGCGGTAATCCAACTGAGAAGGCTGTATTTAATTTTGCTAAAAAGGCCACAGTCCCTGAAAAGACGCAGGGTGAGAAGGTTCTGTTTAGTAGCAAATATAAACACTCTGCAACTGAAATGATTGCAGCAGATGGAAGTAGAATGTGGTACATTAAAGGTGCACCGGAGCAGTTGCTTCCTAAGTGTAAGTATTGCTATGATGATAACGGAAACATTATTTTGCTCACAGCAAATATTATGAATGGACTTAACGAAAAAATGGATGAACTTGCAAATCGCTGTATTCGTGTACTTGCATTGTTTACATCCAAGGATGGTGTTGACGGTGATTTGACACTTGTTGGTATTCTGGGTATTAGAGACGAGATCAGAAAATCTACAAAACCTGCAATTGAACAGGCAAAGAGTGCTGGCGTTCAGGTAGTCATGATTACCGGTGATAAGAAAGAAACTGCAGTGGCCATCGCAAAGGAAATTGGGCTGTATGAGGAATTATTGGGTCATTTGGCTTTCACTCACGAAGACCTTGATAGAATGAGCGATGAGGAAATCAAGTCTGTATTGAAAAAAATCAGAGTTATCTCTCGTGCTACACCGGAAGACAAGTTGCGTATGGTAAAACTTGGTCAGGAAATGGGAGAAGTAGTCGGTATGACTGGCGATGGTGTAAACGACTCACCTGCATTGAAACGTGCTGATGTTGGTTTTGCTATGGGAGCCGGTACCGAGATTGCAAAAGAAGCAGCTGATCTGACTATATTGGACAATAACTTTGCAAGCATCATTAAGGCAATTCTGTATGGACGTACGATTTACAAGTCTATTCAGAAGTTTATCATCTTTCAGCTTACAATCAACGTTGCTGCATTGCTTACTTGTTCGATTGGACCGCTGTTCCTTGGAGTGTCTCAGCCGCTTACCGTTATCCAGATGCTTTGGGTAAACCTTGTTATGGATACACTGGCAGCTATGGCGTTTGGCGGAGCACCTGCACTTGATCGATATTTGCTTGAGAAACCGATTGATCGTAATGCAGATATCATTACAAGAGAGATGTACGAACAGATTGTGATTGCCGGAGTGTATAATACACTGCTGAGTATCATTTATCTGAAAGTACCTTACTTCAGAACTGCATTCAGAGACGAGACAAGTTACATGACAGGATTTTTTGTACTCTTTATCTTTTTTGCAATTTTCAATTCGTTGAATGCAAGAACAAGCTCTTTGAACTTGTTTGAAAATTTAAAAGAGCATAAGTCCTTTGTTATCGTGATGAGTGGCATTACAATTATGCAGATTATCATGGTATACGTTGGTGGACCAATCCTCAGAACTGAAGCACTTACTGTATCTGAATGGGGCTTGCCGCTTTTGATGGCTTTCTCAATTATTCCTTTGGATTTGATTAGAAAGCTGCTTACAAGAGCAGTAGCTAAAGAAAGATATCAGGAAGCTATGGCATAACGAAAAAAGTTTTTAGTTGAAGGGACGTTACTTTAAAAAGTAGCGTCCTTTATTTTATTTTATAGTTGACATAATATGAAATGTATGTTATAATATTGATGTAATAAATAAAGGAATACCAAAATAATGGAGGTATATTTATGAGCAATAAGCTTAAAAAAAAGAACAAGAGGGAAGAAAACAGCACCGTCAGAGAAAGTAAGGAAATAAAGTCCGTCGTTTTAGTACGGATTGCGCTGACTATCCTAATCGCAATTTGGGGCATTATGATTATCATGATTGCGTTTGGATATGATGTAGGACCTTGGCGTACAGCGGTTATAGTTCCAATTTTGGTTTTGGTTGCCATATATGTTCATTTGAAAAAAAAGTATGGCATTAGTTTTAGAAATTGGAAATAATTAGAAAATGTGGATGGAATCTATATAGTAGGTTCCGTCCTTTTTTATTGATATTAAAATAAATAAAAGCAGCTTATTTGACATAATTTTAAAAAATGATATAATATTTGCGACTATATTATATAGTTGAAGGGAAACTTCCCTAAAAAGATGACTAATTTATTAAAGGAGGACATGTAATAATGTTGTATTTTGGTACTAAGGACAGGGTATTATTTTTCCAGGAGCCGAGTTGCTTTAACAAGCACACGGAAAAAGATGTATTAAAGTATGCAATTGGTGCAAATATGTATATTCCGGCGACAAAGCACCACATTTTTGAGAAACTAATTAATAATGAATTTCATGAAGTGGGTGCCATTACTTTTTGCTGTGAAGATGCAATTCCACTTGCAGCAGTATCAGAGGCTGAGCAAAATATCCTTGGCATTTTGAAAAATCTTGATAAAAGGTATAAAAAGGATAAAAATTTGTTAAATCAGTTGCCACTCATTTTTATTCGGGTTAGGAATGTTGATCAATTCAGAAGTTTTTCAAGCAGACTGAATAAAAATACGTTAAGATTTTTGGCGGGATTTAATTTTCCTAAGTTTACTAGCAGGAATGGCAGAGAGTATTTTGAAATACTAAAGAATTTATCTGAAAAGCATAATGAAGTACTTTATGGTATGCCGATTCTTGAAAGTGAAGAAATCGTGGAAAAAGAAACACGTCTAAATGAACTTCATAGTATTCAGGAAATCTTAAACGAGTATAGTGACTATCTGCTAAATATCAGAGTAGGAGGAACGGATTTCTCTTCCATTTTTGGATTGAGAAGAAGCGTAGATAAAACGATCTATGATATTAAAGTCATTTCTGATTGCTTAATGGATATCTTAAATTTCTTTTTAAGAAAAAGTCAGGGATATGTAATTTCAGGCCCAGTATGGGAATACTTTTCGTATAATGAAGATTCCAAAGAAATTATTGGGCTGAAAAGAGAACTTGATATGGATATTCAAAATGGTTTTCAGGGAAAGACAATCATTCATCCATCTCAAATTAATGTGGTAAATGAGAGATATATTGTTCCCTATCATGACTTTGTTGATGCTACCAATATTCTTGAAAAAACTGGCGGTGTGTTTAAAAGCTCTGAGGGAAACAGAATGAATGAAGTAGCACCACATACCAATTGGGCTTTAAAGATTGTAGCACGCGCTAAGATTTTTGGCGTATTAGAAAGAGATGCAACGATTTGAGGAGAAAAAATATGGAGATTAATGTAAAAGAAAATCAGTATGATTTAGATCTGAGAGACCTTATCTACATTGGTAAGAGAGTAAACAATTCTAAGAGAAATTTTCTCTTTATCAGTAAACTTTTGGGAAAACATGTTGAGGTAAAGCCAAACATCTGCAAGGCCACTGGACGCCTTTTATTATCTCGGGTATATGATGAGGTAGATTATAAGTTGCTTTGTGATTATATCAGCAGAAAAGAAGAGGCTTGTGAAGAGAAAGTTTCGGTTGAGATTTCAAAAGAAATTGATCCTGGCAAGAGAATTTTTGTTATTGGTTTTGCTGAAACTGCCACAGGACTTGGAATGTCCGTTGCTGCTCCCTTAAAAAATGCCTATTATCAGACTACTACAAGGGAGCCTTTAATTGGTGTTAAGAAACTTTTCTCTTTTAAAGAGGAACATTCGCATGCGACGAATCATGATTTTTATTCCGTTGATGAGACGAATATCAATGAATATGATGAAATTTATTTGGTTGATGATGAAATTACGACTGGTAAGTCTATGTTAAATATTATAGCTCAGTTGTCAAAAATATCATCTATCAAGAAATTCTCTATCTTTTCCATCCTTGATTGGCGTTCCGAAGAAAATTTAGAATGTTATAAAAGAGTGGAAAAGGAATGTAATGTGACTATTCATGTACATTCGCTCATTTCTGGAACAGTTTTAAATGATGATCAGACTATCTATACTGATGATTTAGATATCACGTATTTAGATGATGCTGAAATAATTGGTGATGCATCAGATGCCTTTGAACAAGTATTACTGAATACAAAGTTCGGAGAAAGAGATTACATTAGATATAGCGGTCGTTTCGGAGTTTGTCATCAGGAGATTTTAGGATTGGAAGAAAAATGTAGGCAGGTAGCAGAAAGGATCAAAGTATCTAAAGAAAGCAGAGTTCTTGTATTAGGACATGGTGAGGAAATATATATTCCCTCTAGGATTGCTTCTTATATTGATGCAGATGTATACTTTAAAACTACTACGAGAAGTCCAATATACTGTGATGGCAGAGTAATATGCGACAAGACAGCTTTTGTTAACGAAGGTGTAACATATTTTTTGTATAACAAAAATGAAATGGAGCACGATTATGATCTGGTTATCATTATTTCAGAAAGTGATATTTTTAAGCAGTTTACAGAAAATACAGTTTGTTTGAAGATCTAAGGGAGAAAAGAATTATGGCAGATTATAACGTATGGTTAAACAACTGGGGAAGTCAGGCAGCAGAAGTAATACCTTTGATTAAGAAAAAACATGAACCTTCTTTTCGTGTAATTTCTACAACAGGCGTGAAAAATCCCGCTGTCATGAGCGAAGCTGATGAATGGTATCGTGAGACTTGTAATTCCAAGTCCAGTTGGGAAGATTATTCTAAATTTGCTTTAGAGATATGCGACGAACATGATATTGATATCATTATGCCGGTAAGAAAAATGCTTGAATTTAGTGAGCATCGCAAACTCTTTGAAGAGCGCGGTATTAAGCTTATGCTTCCAAGTAGTCATTTCATGATGCGTACCTTAAATGATAAGGCATCAACCTATGAAGTTTTAAGAGAAGTAGTGCCTGAGTGTATTCCTAAGTATTACAAGGTAAATACAGTGGAAGAGTTTAAGATAGCTGTTGAAGCTTTGAGAAAAGAAGGATGTGGTGTATGTTTTAAATATGTACAAGATATTGCATCACAAAGTTTTAGAATCATTTCGTTTGAAAAGCGTGGTATTGACGAATTTAGTAGTAAGACAAAACATGCTATCGAATATGATACTGCTCTTGAAATCTTAAGCTCTGTGCCGAAGTTTAAAGATATGATGGTCATGGAGTTATTAGACGGTTTGGAAGTAAGTTGTGATTGTCTTGCAACTTCTAGTGGAAACATTATAATTCCACGTATGAAACTCAATACTAGAATTCAGGAAGTAAGAAGACAGCCTCAGCTGATGAACCTTTGTGATAGAATCTTAAACTTTACAGGATACGATGCTCCTTGTAACATTCAATTTAAGTATGAAATAGGAAAAACTCCTAAGCTTCTTGAAATCAACACCAGAATGTCTGGAGGAATTCATATTTCTGAGTGGGCAACCGGTATTAATATTCCAAGTATTGCTTTAAGCCAACTGATCGGAGTCGATGAGGAATGGAATAGAGAATGGAAGAAAGTACAAATGGTTGCAAGAGAAAAATACGATAAAATGTAATACCATGACAAAAAAGGAGAATAATATTATGAGATCTAGCTATAGCAAGGAAGATGTAACTTTATTACTGAAAGACATGACAGGACTTGTTCAGCCTGTATCGATGGAAGAAAGAAAGAGGCGGGTAGAACAGGGAGAATATGTTCGCTCTATTATCATTGAAGAGTATGAGATTACAAAGGAGTATATTGATATTGTAAACTCATATATGGATGAATTTTCTAAGAGCATGGCAAAGTATGTTGGCATTCTTGCAGAGAAACTTTATGCCGTAAAAGGGGATAAGCTTGTACTCGTTGATATCGTTCGTGCAGGGATTCCAATCGGTATTTTGGTAAAAAGGTATATTAAAAAATATTATCATGTGGATATTCCACATTATGGAATTTCACTGGTAAAGGGACTTGATAAAGAGGCCATGGAATATATCATTTCCAAGCATGGTACTTCCGGAATTCAGTTTATTGACGGTTGGACCGGTAAAGGTACTGTAGCAAAGGAAATTGCCAAAAGTGTGGAAGATCTTCCTTTTCTTGGTGTTGATCCAAGTCTTGCTGTTCTTTCTGATTGTATTGGCGTATCCAAATATGTTGGTACTTCCGAAGATGTATACATCCCGAATGCTCCATTAAACGCATCTGTTACTGGGCTGGTAAGTATTACCGTCCTGAATGAGGCATATAAAGGGGAAGGAGATTTTCATGCAGCAATTTACTTAGAAAATCTTGAAGAAATTGATCAGAGTAAGCAGTTTGTAGATTTGGTATCTTCCCATTTTGCAAAGATAAAATCTGTAAGAGAGGAATACTTTCATGCTGATGATAAGGAGATCGATAGAATTGCAGAAAGAATTGGTCGTGACAAGAAGTTGTTAAATCCTGGAATCAATGAGGCTGCTAGAGCTGTACTTAGGAGGACCTTGGAAAAACTTCTTGTAAGTGATAAAAAGGACAAGGATTTAAAGTGCTTGATTGAACTTGCAGAATACAAAGGTATTCCTGTTGTTGAAGACAAAACGTTATGTGGCTACAAAGCAGTTAGTGTTGCAAACGACAATTATATGAGATAGGAAAGATTATATGGAGAAAGCATATTTTACAGATTTAGATTCTACGATTATTTGTAGTGGAGTAACTGGTGATGATCTTGTTTGCGTAGCTACAAAGCATGGAAAGAATGCCTCTTTTATGAGGAAGAGTAGCAAAAGTATACTTGAACAAATTACAGAAAAGATCATAACAGTTCCAATTACCACAAGATGTGAAATGTCATATAACAATATCTTTTTAAAAAGGCTGTTTAGACATGCATTGGTCGACAATGGAGCAGTGCTGGTTATTGAAGATCAGGTCGAGCGGGATATTTGGCTGAATGAGAGTTATGATATTTCAAGTAGCGTAAGAGATCAGTTTGATAGTTGCAGAAAGATTTTGGAAACTTATGGATACACAGAAAAATGGGGTAGTAACTTTGTTTTAGATTATGTATGCAAAGGAGTAACGGAAAGTTCAAGAGAAAATCTTAGGATAGAACTTGAAAAATTTAGCGGGCTTCTGATCAACATTGGAAAAACAAGTGCTGTTGCCACATTTAAGTGTCTGTCAAAGGGTGTTGCTATTAATAGATATGCAAAGCAGTTTGGAGTAATTCCATATCTTTCATCTGGGGATAACAAAGAAGATGAATCTATGTTTGGAGTAACACAGATTAGCATTGGTAAAAAGAATGCAACATATTGTTTGGATACCAAAGATAAGCTTGAGTTTTGTGATTTTGTAATTAGAAAAGCGGCTGAACTTACAGAATAAGAGAAAAGGGCTGGGGATTTTTGATCCTCAGCTCTATTTATTTGTTACTTCTTCCATCATGAGAAGATAATTCCATTTTTTATCAATTTCTTCTTGAAGCTCTTTTATCATCCACTCATTTCCTTCTTGGAACATATGTCTAAAACGTTTTTGTGTTTTTAGGAACTCTTCTATTGGAAGTTTGTTTGCTGGTTTATATGTTACTTTATACTTACCATTTTCAACTTCGTAAAGAGGCCAGAAACAAGTATTTACTGCAAGTTTTTCTATTTCCATTAAATCATCAGTAGGATATCCCCAACCTCTTGGGCAAGGAGCAAATACTGACATATATGTTGGACCTTCAGTATATATAGCTTTTTCGCTTTTTTCGTATAAGTCTTTTAGATTTCCAAATAATGCAGTTTGGGCCACATAAGGAATATTATGTTTTACCATAATCTCAGTTAAATCTTTTCTTTGTTGAGTCTTACCTGGTATTACTTTTCCAGCAGGTGACGTAGTGGTATCAGCAAAATGTGGAGTAGAGGAAGACCTTTGTGTTCCTGTATTCATATAAGCCCCGTTATCATAGCATACATATGTTATATCATGACCTCTTTCCATAGCACCTGAAAGAGATTGGAAACCTATATCTAATGTACCGCCATCACCGCCAAATGCAATAAATTTAGTGACTTTATCTTTAGATAGTCTGCCAGAATTTTTAAGAGCTTTGTATGTTCTTTCTGCTCCTGATAGGGTTGCGGCTGCACATTCAAAAGCTGTATGAATGAATGAAACATTATTCCAAGCGGTGTAAGGATAGATACAAGTAGAAACCTCTAAACATCCAGTTGCTACAGCAACAACTGCATTATCTTCTTCTTTTAAAGCACTAAGAACACCACGCACAGCAGGGGGTGCCCCACATCCTGCACACATTCTATGTCCTGATACGAGTCTTGATTCTTTTTTTACAACTTCTTTTAAATTATATGCCATACATTTTTCCCTCCTAATCCTGTAATCCTAGATAGTGTGTTACTTTATCTATTTTTTTATTTTTAGCGATTTTTTCTAAGTTGTTATACACCTCTACTATGTCACTTTCTCTAACATCGCATCCACCTAAGCCATAAATATAATTTACAGTAGGTACATTAAGAGAAGCAGTATACATGGCAGAAGTTATTTCAGAAAATAATGGGGCAGAGTAACCATTTACACTATCACATTTGTCCATAATGGCAAGGGCATTTAGGTTTTTAAGATCATTTGTAAGTTCTAAATATGGTAAAGGCCTAAATACTCTAGGTTTGATAACACCTGCTTTAATTCCTTTGTTTCTTAGCTTATCAACAGTGTCTTTTACTGTTCCAGCAGTTGAATTTAGAACAATGATTCCAAGTTCTGCATCATCCATTCTATATTTTTCGTATAGTTCATATTTTCTACCAGTTATTTGGTAAAATTCTTCTGCTACATCTAAAATGATATCTTTTGATTTTGTCATCGCTTGTGCAAGTTCCACTTTAAATTTAAAGTAATCTTTTTGTAAAGCAAGAGGACCCATCGAGATATTTCTTGCTTCATCTAAAAGATATTCAGATGGCGTGTATTCTCCTACAAATTTTTTGACTTCGTCGTTTTCCATTAGCATAATATTTTCAACAGAATGTGAAGTGATGAAACCATCATAACATACCATCACAGGTAATTTTGCACGTTCTGCTATTTTGACAGCCATAATAGTATTATCATATGCTTCTTGATTGTTTTCACAGTATAATTGAATAAATCCTGAATCTCTAACTCCCATTGAATCAGAGTGATCATTATGTATATTGAGTGGAGCAGATAATGCTCTGTTACCACATATTAAAGTTAAAGGCAGTCTCATACCAGATGCTATGTATAGCATCTCAAACATCAGGGCTAGTCCTTGTGATGAAGTAGCGCTCATGACTCTACCGCCGGCTGCTGCTGCTCCAATACATGCTGACATTGCACTATGTTCGCTTTCTACTGGAATAAATTCTGTTGTAACACTACCATTAGCTACGAAATTTGAAAAGTATTGTGGTACTTCAGTAGAAGGGGTAATCGGATAAGCTGCTACAGTATCAGGATTGATTTGTTTCATTGCTGTAGCTACTGCTTCATTACCGCTTAATCTTTCTCTAATAGCCATTTATATCATCCTTTCTATTTTGTCCATTTTCTATTGATATTTATTTTCTCTTTTTCTCTTAATGCATGAAATAGATCAATATTAAGAGTATTACTCACAGACAAGAGAACTATAAAAACATCAGCTAATTCACTTTCAACCGTATCATAGTTATAAATTTTTGCTTTATCTGAGCTCATGCTAGTTGCATCCTTTCGAATTGCTTTGGCGAGTTCTCCGATTTCTTCTGTGAGTAGTAACATTGTTTGTTCAATGCTTTGGTCTCCAAATCCTCTCATATGGATCACGTTTTGAATGTAGTTTTGAATTTCTTGTAAAGAAGAGGTATTATTTAATTTAGATAATAATAATTCTTGCTTATTTTGCATTTGTTTCATCATCGATATTTTTCATTTCTATTGCTTTGAAAGGACAAACTTTTGCACAAACTCCACAACCTTTACAATAATCCAATTCTATTCTATCTAAGAGACCATCTTTTTCCTTTATACAATTTTCTGGGCAATATGGAATACATAGCATACAAGATTTACACAAATCTTTGCTATGTGATGGATATCTGTTTTTCCAACTACCAGTTTTAAATTCCATAGAATTTCCATCTTTTAGTATACATGCCCCAAGTCCGAATTCTTTTTTCATTTTATTTCCCTCCAATTACTTCATCATAAGCTCTGGTAATTGCTTCCATATTAGGCTCAATGACTTCAGGTTTTCTTGCAAATTTATGCTTAAATGATTCTTTCATATCTTTTAAAAGCTCGTCTTTTGTCATAATTCCTGTGATTTTTATAATTGCAGAAAGCATTGCAGTATTAGGATAATTTGCTTTTAAACATTCTCTACTTATTTTAGAAGCATCTATTGTATAAATTCTGCCTTTATAGTCTTTTAATTCTTTTGCTATTTCATTTATATCTTTGTTGGTATTGATTAAAATAGCACCATCTTTTTTTAATCCTTTTGTGACATCAACAGTCTCTAGAAGGGAATCATCTACTACAACAACATAATCGGGCTCATATATATTTGAGTGTATTCTAATTGGAGTATCACTGATACGATTGTATGCTGTTATAGGGGCTCCCATTCTTTCAGGTCCATACTCTGGAAATCCTTGAATATATTTTCCTGTATTAAAAGCAGCATCGGCAAGTAGCAAAGAGGCAGTTTTTGCGCCTTGGCCGCCACGTCCATGCCATCTTATTTCTATCATAAATATACCTCCTTTATTATATTATATTAATACATAAATAGTATATAACTAATTATAAAGTTAGTCAAGGAACAAAAAGATATAAAAGGAAATAAAAATAGAGCCATAAGGCTCTATTAAAAATTATGATAAAGAAATACCTGCACTTGCATATCCTTGAATACTATTTTGGAATCTATCACCAACTGATCTTGATGCAAATACAACTAGAAGTCTTGTTTCAGCAGAAACTGGTATATTAAGATTTGAAATAATACCTCTAACAGCAGTACCCTCAGGTACAATTCCTGATATACTAGGAGATAAAGTGATTACTGTTCCTGGTATTTCTGTAAATACGTTGTCAGTTGTTGAAGATCTATATATTCTAGCTGTTATTGTAGCAGTAGTTCCTGTTAAATCAAGTGGTGTTGAAGTGCTAAAGTATGCTGCAAATCCAGTTATTACACCATCACGTGGCATAGAGAAAGAGTGATTATCTAGACTAGTTAAATTTAGAGATGGAGCAAGAGCTATATTACTAGCAGTACCGTTTCCAAAACTAATGAAACTAGCAACACCATCTACTCCTTCGTTGTTTGTCGTTAAAGTAATCGGATCTCCTGATGCAAGCGGAATGATTGCATTTGATAATGCAGTAGGTCCAGTAGCACCTGTAGCACCAGTCGGACCAGTGGCACCTGTAG
>JAUNGP010000001.1 GCA_030524345.1 Clostridia bacterium
GTTGCTCTCGTATAAAATACATTTTTGTTATAA
Organism: Clostridia bacterium; assembly: GCA_030524345.1. Lineage (GTDB taxonomy): Bacteria > Bacillota > Clostridia > TANB77 > CAG-465 > CAG-465. The sequence continues at coordinate 34 of JAUNGP010000001.1, forward strand.
GCTGTGTCTGTAGCTGGTGTTATAAGACCTGGGCTATAAAATTGCAATTGTGTTGCTGTTGCTCTTAACATAAATGGGCTTAATTGCAATGACATAAGAGTAATAAGTAAAAATATGCTTACTACTTTTAATTTTATATTTTTTATTCCTTTCACTTTTTCTAATATTTTCATTTTAATACCCCCTAATCATATTAAAATTTTTACCCAATAGTATATATTTTCATTATAGCATTAAATTATGCTAAAATCAATCTTAATATTACATGTACATTACATTCTTATGCAAAGTACAAACATATTTTTACTAATAAATGATTTTAGCAATATTAATTCATTTTTTGAACTTTATCAACTCTATTATTATTATACCACAGTCTACATAATATGTCAACGTTTTTCTTTCCACTTTTATGTAAAATAAAAGTATAGCAAGCAATATTATTTTAAATATTACCTGCTATACTTCTTTACATCTTCATAGAAATATTATTTCCAGATTCATATTCTTCCATTGCATGATTAAAAACAAATAATGCTATGAGCAAGTATATGATTCCTACTGTTACTATTAACATCATATATTGTATATTAAAATGAAAAAGTAATTTGATCGGTAAATATGAAATATATGCAACTGGTACAACAGTATAAAGCAATATCTTTACTCCATTACTAAAAATTTGTTCTGGATATGAAGAAAACGTTGTAAGCAATGAGTGATTATACCTAGTAGCAATTTTTTCTGTATCTTTTAACCAAACGGAAAGTGACCTTAAAATAACCTCCGTAGATACGAAAAATATACTTCCAAAGCATCCCGTAAATATTACAATAAGGATTTTTTTTATGTCAAAATTCGTTGCAATGCTACCAATTACTATTCCATAAATGAAGTCTCCAAATGCAGAAAAATTACACTTTGAAGTAAGTACATTGATCAGTGGATACTTAGGCTGTAACATATAACTATCCATTTGACCAGTAATAATAAATGTATTAATATTTACAACACCTCCAAAGAAAAAATATGTTACTCCATAAGAAATAACCGGAATAGACCATAAAAACAATATATTATTAAACTCTATCCCATTTAAATTTCCTCTATTTATTCCAAATACAACATTCCAAAATATCAAAAAGGAACTGTTATTGGCAAACATAAATATAGTTTGAATCATAAAGCTCACCCTATATGCGGCAGCGGACATAATACTAACCTTTAATGCTTGCAAAAAGAATCTAAAATTGTTTTTAACCGCCATTAACATTTATATTTTTCACTCCTTTTACATTTAATAGATTCACAATCATTAACATAACCATAATTGATAATAATTGAAATACAACAAGCTTTAATGAATTAGAAATATCAAAATGGACTAAAATTTTCCCTACGGGATATATGGCATAAGTAGTTGGTAAAAAAGTTAGAATATTCCTAAATACTTCTGGAAAAAACTCAAGTGGCGTTAGCACAAGTAATAACATTCCTTTAGAAATTACAAAATAATACGAATCATTTTCTTCTGTAATAAAGGCTAACATCCCGATCATTACTTGAATAAGAATGAGTAATACTGTAGAAAATAATACTGAAATAAAAAATAATATCATCTGAAAAAATGTTATTTTTAGAGAGCCAGCCATAAAAGTTCCAAGTATCATAGCACTGACAAAATTAATTACTAAGTTGATAATACATGTCATTTCTTCTGCCAGAGTATACTTCAAAAAGCTGATAGGTTTGGTAAGCATATTGGCAACATCTCCATTTTTGATCATATCAGATATTTTCTTATAGTTTTTTCCACCTACTACATACATTAAAAATTCACCCATTATAATGTACCAGATAAGTTCTGGCCTCGAATACCCTAAAATAACTTTATCTTTTAAAATAAAATCCCATAATTCATTGAAAATAAAAACATGAATTACAAAAGAAAATAAAGAAAAAAGATAATCAACTTTAAAGTTCATACTGGACTTTAAATTAAACTGAAAAACTGAAAAATATTTTCTCATCATTTCTTCCTTTCTTCATACATCATTTTGATAATATCTTCCATTGGAGTAGAGTCAATCTGTATATCTGCTATATTTCCAAGGGAGGAAAAATACGAAAGCACTTCTCCTATATGACTTTTATTAGTATCAACATTTAAAATAATTTTATTTTCTTCTATACCAATAACGTCATATATCAGTTTCCAAGTTACCTCTAACTTTCTCTCATAATATATAGTAACCCTTTTTTTACTTAAGTACTCCTGTTTTAATGTATCCATACTAGTATCTTTTACTATGATTCCATTATTAATAACAATAATTCTATTACATAGTACTTCAACATCACTTACATCATGACTTGTTAAAAATATTGTAGTTCCTTTCTCTTTATTCAGTTTTAATATAATTTCTCTTATTCTTAATTTCGCTACAATATCTAATCCAATAGTAGGCTCATCCAAAAAAATGATATCTGGGTCATGTAAAATACTTCCTGCGATCTCACAGATCATTCTTTGTCCCAAAGAGAGCTTTCTTACAGTTTTATCTAATAAATGAGTTATTTGAAACATTTCAGATATCTCAGATATTCTATGATCAGTTTCTTCTTTAGACAAATCATAAATACTTCCAAGTAATCTAAAACTATCAATTACTGATAGATGCATATATAACTGGGATTTCTGACCAAACATGCAACCTATCCGATATGCAAGCTTTTTTCTATCACTTCCCGGTTCTAATCCACTAATTGTAATATCTCCTCTTGTAGGCCGAATAATTCCTGTGAGCATTTTAATAGTAGTGGATTTTCCAGCTCCATTAGGACCAATAAAAGCAACAATTTCCCCTTTCTCAATTTGAAAACTCACATTGTCCACAGCTTTTAATACTGTCGTTTTCTTCTTAAAGAATTTTCCTTTTACTTTTTGCTTCATTTTGAACTCCTTACTTAAGTTTCTTACATTGATAAGCATTTCTTTTCTCCTTTTCATTTTATTATTTTGTTATTTTAGAATATTTCTTATGTTTGCATATTTATACAAACAAAAAAAGATATTCTCATAAAAAACTTCTCTTACAACTAAGAGACTCCTTTTATGAAAATATCTTCATCAGTGTACCTAAATATAATAGGCTTGTGTAGCTCACATAAAGTTTATACACACTCTCTATGATATTGATTATAACATATTTTTAAAATTATGTCAACATTTACATTTTTTTATGAAATGTTGAAATATAAATTAACAAGTGATATAATACTTCTCACGTCACTATATTATTTCTATATTAATTGAATAGGAGGATAAATTTATGGCAAAAAACAAGAGTAAAAAAGGTAAAAGATCAAGTAAAAATTGTTATACTCGGGAAGATTTTAAGGTAAGGATTGTAACGAAAGATGATAAGTGGTGTAGGAAAGCAAAACAACGCATGATAAAAGGAAGACTAACCCCAGTTACTATAGATCCTAAAGCTCCACAGGGATACTTAGTAACAATCCCTTCTGCTATCAACTGTAATAATATGCTATTGAACTTAGATGGCGTCATTATAAAAAGTCGACTATATAATGGGGATTTGTTATTACAAGTTCAACCAACTGGAAAACATAAACCTCGTATTTATAAAATCGTTGTTAAAACGACTGAAGTAAAAAAGACGAGAACATCAAGAACATATACACAGTTTAAAAAGAAAGTCTATAGGCGCTTCATCAATATATGCAATATGGATAAGGTTCAGTACTTTGAACAATTCTATGACTGTCTCTGATATTTTATAAACTTTTTTGGATAGACAAATCAAAATTTGGTTTGTCTATTCTTTTTTACTATTATTTTTCAACATTTTTCTTGATAATTTATCTTTAATATATTATAATGTTGCATAACAAAAAAACATTGATGTCGAATATATTAATTTGACAATCATTCCCACACCATTAAAGGAGGAGTTACTATGAATGAAATTAGACACAAAGACTCAAAGTTTTCTACCCTTGACTATTTTTACTATTATATTAAAGGCTATGCTATAGCTATTGAATACAAATATACCATCATAGCTTTAAGTCTAGCTTTTAAGTACTATGAAATATGTTATTCTAAAGGCAGCTCACGGTTCACCTATGTGCTGATTGATGCTTATGATCTAATTTCAGCAGACAAATCAAGTGATTATACCTGTGCAACTACTATATTACAAGACATCATTGATGAATATAATAATACATCTGATAAACAATCTCTTGCAAAAAAATATTCTTTTACGAATGAAAACTTAGATGCACTAGAAATCTTAAGCTCCAGAAAAAACTATGATTATGCAATCAGTCATAATCCGTTAAAAAATGTAACCAAAAACAAACTTATGCCACAAAATTTACCATATAATGGACTTGCTGCAATTTACAACTTCATTGAAGAATATGCAACCATGAATCATTATAAAAACACCTTGATTGCACTTAAAGTGGCATCAAAGTTACACGCTGGCCAAACAAGAAAAGGTGGTGATCCATATATCATTCACCCCCTTTATATTACTTTAAAGATTATCTATTCTGGAACGGATGATGATATCACTTGTGCAGCTTCACTGCTTCATGATGTTATTGAAGATGATGAAACTATGTATAAATGCAATGGTTCACTTCTTGTTACAGAATATGGCCTTGACTTTGAAGTATTAAGAATTGTTAGACTCTTGACCAAGCCAAAAGACTATAAAATAACAGATCCCAAGGAAGAAAAATATTACAAAGGTGTTCAGTCCGATATCAGAGCTACTAATATAAAGCTTCATGACAGAACTGATAATCTTAGTACAATCGAGGTCTTCAAAATTGAAAAAATGATTTCTTACGTTGATGAAACAAAGGAGAGAGTATATCCATTACTTGTTCAGAAAAATTACTATCCTGAATATTCTCAGGCTTTTACAAATGTAAAGTATGTACTCCGCTCCAATTGTGAAGTCATTGAATCGATTCTTAGAAGAACTCCAGCAAGTATTGATTTTACTGGATATCAGAGAACTTTATTCTTTATCAAAGGATACGCAAAAGGTAAAAACATGCCAAATACTTTAAAAGCCCTCTCCATTGCTTGCAAATTACATGAAGGACAGCTTAGAAGTATCGGTGATCCTTTTATACTTCATCCTCTTCGTGTTGCGTCTTATTTAATCAACTTAAAAATTAATGATGATACGACCTGTGCTGCTGCTCTACTTCATGAAGTATTTAAAAAATGCAATGTAACTGATGGAGGAATAGCTTTAACAAGTAAATATGATTTATCTCCGGAAGTCTTTGAACTTGTAAAATTAGTTTCAAAACCAAAGGAAATGTCACTGGATGAATATTACCTTAAGTTACGTCTAAATCCTAAAGCTCTTTTAATAAAATTATCTAACAGAGCTAACACCTGTACCATTCTGAACACATATGAACAGGAAGAAATCGATGAATATATTTCTGAATGTATCAGTCATCTTTATCCCTTATGTGAATACGGTACAGAACATTACAAAAACTTTTCACATCAGATCAACATTATGAGATCTCACATCTATCAGATATCTAATATCGTATCCTTTTTAACACATCTTGAAAAATAAATAACTAGGCGGTTGAAAATAATAACAACCGCCATTTTTTATATAAAAAAGGGAGCAAATGCTCCCCTATCATATTATTCTTCATCATCATCTAATAAAGTTTCAACATCATTAACTTCAGGATGTTCAATTTTCTCTTTTCTTTTTTTATCTGCTATTGCTTTATCTTTTCTTAATTGACCTTCAATTTTAGAAACTAAATCATCCATAGCAGTATATAAATCTGGAGTATCCATTTCAGCTAAATAAGTACGAGATTTATACTCAATTCTAATATCAATATGTTGCTTTCCTTTTACAACATCAGTAAAAGTTACATGACATATTGTATCCTCATCAAAAAATTTAGCAAGCTTTTCAACTTTCTTTTCTACGTATTCTCTTATTCCATCTGTTACTTCAATACGAAGTCCTGTTAAATCTAATTTCATAGCATAATCACCTCACACTTATATTATACACTATTTTCATTATAATTCAAGCATAGTTAAGTTTTTTCATTAACATTTCACATTTATTCAAAATCTTTATACATATTACTTGCCTTTGCATCCTTTTGCTCATAATATTTTCCACGATATAATATATCAGTATCTCCATCAACATCATGATAACATATCTGACAAACTTTAGTATCAGCATAAATTCTAACAGGCTGAATGCAAGAAATTTCTAAGGTCCAAGTGCCAGCAAATCCAACATCGCCAAAACCTGCAGTTGCATGTACTGAAATCCCCAGTCTACCAATAGAACTTCTCCCCTCAAGCATAGGAGCATATTTTTCAGTTTTAGTATACTCCGATGTTCTACCTAAATATAATTTACCTGGCTCTAATACTAATCCCTCTTCTGGAATTGTGATTTTTCTTGTTTTATTTTCCACTTTCATATCTAATATATCATTCTCATAAACAATTAGCTCTTTATCAAGAGATAAATTATAGCTGTTGGGATTGATGTTTTTTTCATCATATGGCTCTATAATAATTTCTCCTGTTTTCACTCTTTTTTTAATTTCATTTCCTGATAATATCATATATCTTCCTCCTAATTATTATAACAAATCAAACATGTCCATTTGCTCAGATCTAGGCATACCATCCAAACATCCAGCAAGTTGTAATGTTTCTACAGCAACTTTTCCGATTTTAGATTTCATTTGCATGTCCTCAATGGAAGTAAACCTATAGTTCTTCCTTGCATTAACTACTTTTTCAGCATCCACTTCACCAAATCCTGTAAGTGCTGATAGTGGTGGTCTAATACCATCATCTTCTAATACAAATCTTACTGAATCTGATTGATACAAATCTACTGGCAAAAACTCTATTCCTCTTTCATTCATCTCTAGTACCAGTTCTAGTATTGGATACATATTTTTATCTTTTGGCTGAGCCGCATTTCCAAGTGTATCTATTTCTTTCATCTTAGAAAGAACTCTTTCCTTTCCATGTAGCATAATATCTCCATCAAACTCATCAGCCCTAATTGACATGAAAGCCGCATAATATGCTTTTGGTATATGTACCTTAAACCATGCTATTCTAAAAGCATTTGTTACATATGCAGCAGCATGCGCTTTTGGAAACATATATTTTATCTTAAAACAAGAATCAATATACCAGTCTGGTACATCATGCTTTTTCATTTCCTCAACCATTTCAGGAGTAAGTTTTTTAGAGGCCTTACCTTTTCTTACTATTTCCATAATTTTAAATGCAAGTCCCGGTTCTAATCCCTTATTAATTAAATATATCATAATATCATCACGAGTACAAATTGCTTCACTAAGTGTTACTATTCCATCCTCTATCAATGTTTGAGCATTATTTAACCATACATCTGTACCATGTGAAAGTCCTGAAATACGTATCAACTCTTCAAAAGTAGTTGGTTTTGTGTCGATAAGCATTCCTCTTACAAATTTGGTTCCAAATTCTGGAACACCATAAGTTCCAACCTCTGATTTTATCTGCTCCGGTGTTACTCCTAATGGTTCAGTAGATGAGAATATCCCCATTGTTTCTTTATCATCTAGTGGTATCTTTGTTGGATCAATTCCTGTTATATCTTGCAACATACGTATAACGGTAGGATCATCATGACCAAGTATATCAAGTTTTAATAGATTTTTATCGATTGAGTGATAATCAAAATGTGTCGTTACAATATCAGAATAAGGATCATCTGCCGGATGCTGAACTGGACAAAATTCATATATAGTTCTTCCTTTGGGAACAACAATGATTCCACCTGGATGTTGACCTGTTGTTCTCTTAATTCCTGTACATCCTTTAGATATTCTATTAATTTCAGGACTTGGAACACTTTTGCCTCTCTCCTCATAATAATTTTTAACAAAACCATATGCTGTTTTTTCTGCTACTGTACCTATAGTTCCAGCCTTATACGTAGTTCCAGTACCAAAGATAACCTCTGTATATTTATGTGCTTTTGCCTGATATTCACCAGAAAAGTTAAGATCAATATCTGGTTCTTTATCCCCCTTAAATCCTAAGAATGTTTCAAATGGTATATCCATTCCATCTTTATCTAAATCAGCACCACATTTCGGGCACTTTTTATCTGGTAAGTCAAAACCATTTGCACATCCGTTTTCTGAAAAATCTGAATAATGACAATTTGGGCATCTATAATGTGACTTTAAAGAATTCACTTCAGTAATACCAGTCATATATGCAGCAAGTGAGGATCCAACAGATCCTCTAGATCCAACTATATATCCATGGTCATTAGAATCCCACACAAGTCTTTGTGCAATGATATACATAACAGAATATCCATTAGATATGATAGAATTTAGCTCCCTTTCAAGTCTATCTTGAACAATTTCAGGTAATGGATCTCCATATAACTTATGCGCTTTTTCCATGGCTATATTCCTAATATCTTCTTCACATCCTTCGATATGAGGCGGACATTTTTCATCTGATATTGGACTAATTCGATCACACCAATCTGCAACTAAATTTGTATTTGTCACAACAATTTCATATGCTTTTTCTTTAGGTAAATAATCAAATTCTTTTAGCATCTCCTCTGTTGTCCTAAAATATAATGGTGCTTGCATATCGGCATCATCAAAACCTTGTCCAGCTTGTATAATTCTTCTATAAATTTCATCTTCAGGATTCATAAAGTGAACATCACAAGTTCCAACAACCGGTTTTTTAATTTTATCTGCTAATTCTACAATCTCTTTATTAATATCGATCAAATCTTGATGTGTTAATTTAATATATTCTGGTTCCTCATCCTTTGGTCTTTTTCCATCTTTTTTTACTTTTTTGCCAATTCTCTCATAAAATTCATTATTTCCCAAAGGTTGAATTTCTAAATAATCATAAAAATTTGCAATCTCCTCTATCATACTACCATCATTATGTCCTAATCTATGTTCCAATATTTCTTGATATAATTCACCTTGTTCACATGCAGATCCGATAACTAATCCTTCCCTATATCGCTTTAACATAGAACGAGATATTTTAGGTCTTTTATGAAAATTCCATACATGTGAATAAGAAACTAATTTATATAAATTTTTTAATCCAACATAATTTTTGGCAAGTATAATAATGTGATTTGCTGGTAAATTCTTTGATCTATCAGAGATATTTGTAAATATATAGTTATTAATATCAACTCGTTCCTTTTCACAATCTTCTTTCATTCTAATAAACATCTTTGCAGTAGCTCTAGTATCATTAATTGCTCTATGTGCTCCTTCCAAAGGAATTCCTAGATATTCAACCAAAGTGCCAAGCTTATGATTCTCAACACCGTTATATAATTCAAGTGACATTTCATAGGTATCTATGACATATGGCTTAAATTCAAGTCCTAACTTTTGTGACTTATTTGCAATAAAACTAATATCAAAATGTGCATTATGGGCTACAAGTACAGAGTCTTTCGTAAATTCCAAGAATTTTGGGATTACTTCATCCATTTTAGGAGCATTTTCAACCATATCATCTGTAATATGGGTTAATTCTTGAACTTTAAATGGAATTGGCTTTTCGGGATTTACAAATGTAGTAAACTCATCTATGATTTCACCATTTTTAACCTTACATACCGCCACTTCAGTTATTCCATCTAAATCAGCATTAAAGCCAGTTGTCTCTAAGTCAAATACGCAATATGTATCAAAGTTTGGAATGATAGGCTCAACATCTCTTGCAAGATACCCTTCAACGCCATATATTACCTTAATTGGAGCAGCATCTAGTATATCCTGTGTTGTAATTTTTCCTTCCTTTTTCACTAAATCCGCATAATTATCAACAATTACATGATTTGCTTCTGGAAATGACTGCACTACGCCATGATCTGTTATCGCTACCGCCTTATGTCCCCATTTGATTGCTTGCTTCACTAAATCAGTAGCAGAAGTAACAGCATCCATTGCACTCATCTGTGTGTGTAGATGTAGTTCAACTCTCTTTTCCTCAGCGTTATCCATTCTGTCTGGTGGCTTTTCTCCCTTACAAATATTGCTAGTCATAATCGTTATTTCCTTTGAAAAAGGATCAATTTGAGGCCTACCTTGTAATACAATATAACTACCTTTGGATAATTTCCCATCTACCTCTTCATATTTTTGTTTATCTAAAAACATCTTACATGAAATCGTACTTGTCTTATCTGTAACATCTAACATTAATAATAATTTTCCACTTTTTAATTCACGTACCTCTTTTTCAAAAATTTGTCCTTCAATACAAACTCTATCTAAAGCATCACTTACCTCATCTACCCTTTTTCTTTCAGTAGTCTGTATATTTACACCATATATCACATTTTCGGGTTGAGGAGACTTTGCTAGTTTTCTTTCTTGTTTTTCCTCTTCTGTAAGTTGAGGTCTTCTAAATATCTCTTTAGGAACTTCATTTGTCTTTGGCTTACTCACTTCAGCATTTTCACTTTTTGTTACCGCTCTATTTGGTATATCCTCAAGTCTTACCATTTTGATTCCATTATCTATACTATTCTTAGCATCTTTACTGTCTACTATATTTAAAGAATATCCCTTACCATACTGAGTATCTAAACATCTCAAAATATACTCATCTACTTTTTTAATAGAAAGAAAATTAGAATATGGTTTTAAAAGCTCAATATTAATTATTTTCTCTCTATCATTAATATCAATTTTACAATTTTCAAAAATGTCTTGTGTATAACCATATTTCTTATTAGTAATTAAAATTACATTTTGAACATTTTTTATGGTTATCTCAGAAGGAACTCCTATAAATTGATAATCTACTTTAAAGCTATTTAACTCATACGTTTTACAGGCCCTTCTTTCAAACTCTTCTATTTCTAAAAGTGAAATATTATCTTCACTCTTTGCGTTTAAAATAACTGCATTTAGTTTTTTAGAGAACTTTATTTCATCTATAACTGCATTACAAAAGTGATTGTCTTCATTTACACAATTAAAAAACACTTCTTTTACTGTTTTATTCATGTTCTCTAAACCCCCTTTTTTAACATCTCCATTATACTATTTTTTATAAATTTTGTCTATATTTTATTTACACTTATCCAAATTTATTCATATAGAAAATAAGGAAACACTAACTTTAATGTTTCCTTATTATCCAAATTAATTCTAAACTATTCTAATTGTATTTTCTTAATTTCATAATTACATAATTTTTCTTTCATAAACTTTTTGGATAGACATTTTCTTTTCCCTAATAACACTTCTTGATAATTTGCAACTGCACTTAAACTGAACATTCTTTCCTCCAATCATGCTTTGTCGCTATTATAGCATAGGGATTAGTAACATCAAATTTATATAAAATATTGTAGTTTATTTCTAAGCTTATATCGTGAAAAAAATAATACTGTTAAGTAAGAATTTACTCAAAGACAGTACTATCTATTTTATTAAAATTTCTTAATTTTTACTGCATTTCCAGTCTCTAAAAGTTCAATATGATTTAAAGCTTTTCCAGTGCCAATTGCAACACACGATTGTGCATCTTCTGCAATCATAACGGATATACCAGTTCTTTCCTCAATTAATTTATCTAGGCCATCAACGAGACCACCGCCACCAGTAATATATATTCCTCTCTCTGATATGTCTGCTGCAAGTTCAGGTGGTGTCTCTTCTAATACACTATGAACCCCTTCTAATATTTTTTCAGCACATTCTCTAAGCGCTTCGTAGATTTCCTCGGATGTAACCTCAAATTCCACTGGAAGTCCAGATGTTAAATCTCTTCCTTTTACTGCCATTCTTTCCGTAACTGTTTTGGGATACATACATCCAACATTTATCTTTATATCTTCTGCTGTTCTTTCCCCAATAATAATATTACGATTTTTCTTAATATACTTGATAATTGCCTCATCAAATTTATCTCCGGCTACTTTAAGTGACGTACTCCTAACAGATCCTCCAAGTGATATGACGGCGATATCTGCAGTTCCACCGCCTATATCTACTATCATACTTCCATAAGGTTTTCCAATATCAATACCAGCACCAATGGCTGCTGCTATTGGTTCTTCTATCAAATAAACTTTTCTTGCTCCAGCATGATTTGCTGCATCAATAACCGCCTTTTTTTCAACTTCTGTGATACGTGATGGTACACATATCATAATTCTAGGAGAAAAAATGAATTTACCACATACCTTATTAATAAAATATTTTAGCATTTTTTCAGTAATAGTATAGTCGGATATAACACCATCTTTTAGGGGTCTAAGCGCAATAATGTTACCTGGTGTTCTACCAAGCATTTTTCTAGCCTCTTGTCCAACAGCCAAAACTTCGTTTGTATGTTTATCAATTGCAACAACAGATGGTTCTCTTAAAACAATTCCTTTTCCTTTAACATATACAAGTATAGTTGCTGTTCCCAAATCTATTCCTATGTCCTGTCCAAATACCACTAAATTCTCCTCCTATTTTTCTGTTACAATTATATTACATTTCTATTTCAAATGCAATAAATAAATAAAAACTTGTAAAAAATCAACCAACTTTTTCCTTTTGATATTTTAGTTTTGTAGCCATTCCTCCTCTTATATGTCTTTCAGACTTATTTACCTCCAATACTTTTTTTGCTTCACTTGCAAGAGAAGGATTAAACTTTTCTAATCTTTCAGATATATCCTTATGTACTGTTGATTTACTAACATTAAATTTTTTTGCAGTCGCCCTAACAGTACTTTTGGTTTCTATTATATATATTGCAAGCTTTTTAGCCCTCTCATCTATATCCATTAAAACAACCTCTCCTTTTTACAATTATATTGTATTCAATTTGAATTAAAATATTCGTCAAATACTGTCTTATGTATGTTAATTTATTAATTTTTCATAATATATGTTGGATCTATAATTTGATTATCTTTCATAAGCGTAAAATGAAGATGAATATCATCTTTTATCTCTCCAATTGCAGTGTTTGATATCTGACCTAATATTTCACCTTTTGTAACAATTTGGCCTTGTTTTACGGGTATATTTTCACTTAAATTAGAATAGGAACTTTTGTATCCCTGTCCATGATCTATAACAACAGTAAATCCCAAAAAGGAATCTTCATAAACCTTTTCTACCTTCCCTTTCTCAATTGATACAACATTTTGACCATTGTCTCCCTTGATATCTATCCCTTCATGAGTTTTCCAAAGTTCTAGAGTTTTAGAATAGATGACTTTATCCGCTGAAAAGATTTTAGAAATTTCCCCCTCCATTGGTTTAGTAAAAACAAGCTTTTCAACAATAGGCTCTTGCTGAACAGGCTTTACCACTGAAACATTACTAATTTTTATTGTTTCTTCTTCTAATATTGCTTCATTAGTAATATCAGAAGTATCTATACTGCTAGATGCCTGTATGACGTTTTCGCCATCCAAGCTATAAGTTATAAAATCTTCTAAATCGGTAAATCTATAATTTTTTATCACAAGAGCAACGCTTGATATAGCAAGAAGCAACATTGCTAAAAATAATCTATAATAATTTTTGGGTAGATTATTTTTGTTTTTGAAAAAATTACTTATATTTTCTTTTAAATTTTCAGCTTTTTGATTTTCTATAGCATATCCTGCTCTCCTCTTTTTTTCAGCAAATTCCAATTTAATTACATTATCTTCAGCAGTTGTAAGTTTGGCTGCCATATTTTCTGTATGAATCTTATATTCTTTTACCTGATTCTTTGTTTCATTATTTTTCTTTTCTTTTTTTAATTTATGATTTATTTTCAATTTGATCTTCATTTGTACCCTCCATATTTTCTTTAGTCATCTAATCTTACTATTTCTACCCCTTGATAATAATGGTTTATAATCTCTTTATAATTCATGCCAGAATCTGCATATGTAGATGCTCCTACCTGGCTCATTCCTACTCCATGTCCATATCCAATAACATGAAAAATAATCTCCTCATCATTTTTTTCTATTGTAAAATTTGTGGATTTTAAGCCAAATATTACTCTCAGTTTTTCTGAACTTACTAATTCTTCTCCAATTTTAATATTTTTGACTCTATCACTAATCGTTTTTTCATATATATTACAATTTTTTACATCGTCTAAAGTAACTTTATCACTAATCTCATTTTTTTCCTTTAATGTATTTAGGAACTCGTCAAATTTTAAAGTTACTATACTTGTTCGATTCTCATAATTTTCATCTTCCATATTTTCCACTGACACAAGATAAGGTAAACTTTCGCCGCCCCATATTTGACTGATATCTTCTGTTCTATAAGGACTACTTGCATGAAAAAAAGCTTTAATTAATTCTCCTTCGTATACAATCACTTCATTTTGAGTAGATACTACTGCAAGATTTACTTTATACCAATATTCATTTATTGTTTTTTCGTCATAGCCTTTATTTCTCCAGATTTCAAACAATTTTTCTTTTGTATAAAAAGCTTGACAATGAGCAAAGTCATCACATATATCCGCATCATTTCCTTCAACATGATTTTTCATTTTACTATATGTGTATGTTCTAGCAACTAAAGCCTGCGCCTTCAGAGCTTCTATGTTATAACTTGGTGACATTTCAGCTGGAACCACTCCTCTTAAATAATCATTGATATCCATAGCAACAATTTCATCAGTTTCATGAAATCTTACTCTTATTGTTTGGTTAGCTTTATATTCTATAATATTTTTCTCTTCTATTTCCTCTTTGTTTTTCATTTCATCTTTTTTTTGCTTTACTATGAAATTGATACAAAAAAGTACACTTGTAAATATTATTAAAAAGCATATTAAAACATAAAAAATAGTAAGTGGTCTACTTTTCAATATATATCACCTTAATATATATATATTCAACTACTTACCATTTTATTCAAAAAATGAGAATAAACTATAGAAATTGCTAATACTATTACACATTCAACAGATGGACTGATCAAAATTTATCAATAATAATCAAAAAGGTTCCTTTCAACATATTTGATACGTAATTTGAAAAACATATGAAAATAGATATTTCAGAATTGTTCTTTTTGTTATATAATAATAAAAACTACAGTTTTGAAAGGAAAATAATAAATATGATAATAGTAATAGAAAGTATCGTCTTATGTATTTTATTTACAATTATGGTTTATGTAATGTCAAGAAATCCCATTGCAACACTATATAATTATCCACCAAAAATACAGGAAAGGGTAAAATCCTTAAATGAATATAAAGATAAAATTCCAACAACACAAAATAAAATTATTACAAAAGTGATTGCATCCATCTTTATTATAATGATAATAAGTTTAATATTAAGATATATAAATGGTTATACAACATTTATAAAAGGATTTAGATATAGTTTCTTGATATGGACTATTGTAAATATATACGATGCACTTGTAATAGATATTTGCTGGTTTTGTCATTCTAAAAAATTTATATTGAATGGAACAGAAGATATGACAAAAGAATATCACAATTATTGGTTTCATATAAAAGAGAGTTTGAAAGGCGAATTAATTGCATTAATTGTTTGTGCGATAGTAGGACTCATAATTCAATATATTTTATAATTGAAATTACAAAAAAGAAAGGGAGTACTTATGGATATCAAATTATTTTTGCAAGCAATAGTAAAATTTATATTAGGCGTATTCATAATAGGATTGTTATTATTCGTACCTGCAAATACAATCAATTACTGGAATGGATGGTTATTTATGGGAATTTTATTTATTCCTATGTTTATTGCAGGAATGATTTTAATGATAAAAAATCCAAAATTATTAAGGAAAAGACTAAATGCCAAAGAAAAGGAGAAAGAACAAAAACAAGTCATTTTATATAGTGGATTCATGTTTTTGGCCCGGATTTATAGTTGCAGGGCTAAATTATAGATTTAATTGGATAATACTTCCTAATTGGATAGTAATTGTATCTTCTATCATATTTATCATTGCTTATATTCTTTATGCAGAAGTATTAAGAGAAAATACATATTTATCCCGTACTATTGAAGTACAAAAAAATCAAAAAGTAATTGACACAGGACTATATAAAATAGTAAGACATCCAATGTATGCCGTAACTATTTTATTGTTCCTATCAATGCCATTAATTTTAGGCTCTTTTATTTCATTCATTATTTTTTTAATATATCCAATCATTATTGCAAAAAGAATTGAAAATGAAGAAAAAATGCTAGAAAGAAATTTGATAGGATATTCAGATTATAAAAGAAAAGTGAAATATAAAAAGAATGATAACATAAGAAAGACTGCAATTGCAGTCTTTTTCTAACTTCTTCCCTTTTCCCAGATCGTCCTCATATAGCATTTCTTTTTTTCTTTTCGATAACCACAAATTGGACAAACTGAGTATTCTACTAAATATTCAACTTCGCCATACTTATCATCATCACCATAACCTGCATCAACGTATGTTGTTTCAATCCTCGTTTCAAGTACGGTAATTGTTTTGAACTTTCTGGTAAAAGAATATTTTCCACACTTTACACATTTTGTATAATTTTTTAATTTTCTTTCCAAAACTTCAGGTATCCATTTATCTTTTATTTTGATTAGTAATTCTTCTTGATGTTCAATTGATAAGTTCCGAAGATTCTGATTAATGAATTTTTCAAATTCTCTCTTAGTCATAGAGCCTTCCCCCTTCTAATTAGAATTTTAATCGCTAAGTAATTAGAGAGATTTTAACACATATACATCATTTTTGCAATCTAATCTTATTCAAAATCATTTGCCGCTCTATTATCTAAATCATATAGCACTACTGTTCCCTTTATAAAGTTATAAACCTCATTACTATCAATTTTCCAAACTCCATTTTCTAGTTGAAGTCTTAAAGGATTTGACTCACTGATTTGCTGTCCTATATTAGAGAAGCCTAAATACCCTTCATAATCCCACTGACTTGTATTACTATTGTTACTAGCTGATTTATCATTTTGATTATATGATATTGTAACCATTCCGGCATCATCATATTCTATACATTTGATATCAAACTTGACTCCAATATATCCATCCTTTAATTCATTTCTAATGCTATCTCCAGATCGTACTGCAATTGTTGAATTTGGTAGTTTAAATTCACCATACCAAGCTTGGTTATATAAAGTATCACTAACGCTCATCATCTTATCTGTCAATGTAAAATAGCCATCAGAACTTGCAATATTTAATGGTTCCAATTGATCAGACATTCTATTACTATTAAATTCAATATTTCTATATGGATCATTTGGTCTAAAGTATATTGTATAGTTACTACCTGCAAAAGCTTGATATTTTCCACTTTCATTTTTATAATATAGATCTATATCTTCTATTAGCTCAGTTCCATCTTTAGAGATATAATAATATGATGGCGTTATCTGAATGCTCTTCTCATCACTAATATTTGCAATATAATATCCTGCAGTTTTTACATCAAAACTAATTCTATATCCCATCTTTGGCGCACTTAAATAAGTCGCCGTTGAGTGCTTATATGGTCCAAGTGGTAAAATTGTTTTTGTCTTTGTTCCATTAATATTGATATTATCTCTGTCAATAATTGTCTGATATGATTTGCTATATATGTATAGCCTTCTAATTCCAGAAAAATAACTGATACCCGTCTTTTCGTTTACATTACTACCACTATTTGCTTCTCTAAACACATTTTTAAATGCCAAATCATTACAATCTGTTATCCTAAAATCATATATTCTAGCAGCAGATCTTAGTGTTAAAGTTCTTTTTGCTACATAAAAAGCATCTGAATACATAGTAGCCCCGATCAAAGTATCTGGATGAGATGATTTTAGCTCTGAAAACTCATCACAAATGGAACTAAATGTAATAAGATTACTTCCTGTATCATTCACATACTTTCTATTGCTATCTAAGTAAGCTGGATCTTTTTCGACCTCAATTTTTCGCTCTACATCTACTATCTCTGACAAAAGAGCCTCTGATGGTAGATTACTTGCCACGGCAAATACTAATACTTTACTTGTAGCACTAATATCGTCTCCTACAAGTCCTTTATTTTCATACACTTTTGCAGTAAAAGTAGCCCCATTTTCTGTATAATTTGTAACTTCAATAAGCTCTCCTTTTGGTTTTAATTCACCATTATATAAAATATCAAAATCAAACATTACAAAATATCGATTCACATATTTTGAGGTATTTGAAGCTCCTTGATAATATGTAAAATCAGAATAGCCACAAGGAATCGTGATAGTAAAATTTGCACCAGCTTCTATAATCGCACCATTATCTGAAGCATCTGTATGATTTGTAGCATCTGATACTATTGTTGGAGAATTTAGTGTTACAGGTGTATAAACATTTACAAAATGCTGATTGTTAGTATCAATTTCAAAAGCATATTCTTCAGTTTTATCTAATACACTATATGTATTATATATCGCTCCTCCTTGTACATATCTAAGTCCATTGACTTTATCTTGTCCCACTTGAAGTGATGTATTAAAGTCATTAGATGCACTCTTACTACCTAATGCAATTTCTATATCACCATCAGTAGGCATTCTTCCAATATACTCAGCCTTAACTTTTTGCTCAAGTTCATCATTAATACTTAAATTACCGGTAAAATTTAGATATATTTCATTAGAAGGATCACTAATCAAACTTGTATGATCAAACCCTATAATATTTCCAGTAATATTTCTATCATCATCTCGAACCCCAGAAGAATTCTTTATAACGCCTCCAGATAGTTTGTATACATTAAACTTATCTACTTGATATACAATATTACCATCCTTTATTGCTTTCTTATATTTTAAATCTTTTAAAATATATTTAGGAGCCTCTATATATGGCTTTAAATACTCTCCGCTTGGAATATATGTAGTAGTACAGTCAGCTATTTCACCAGAGTTTGCCCAAATATTTGTATCACTACTAATTTTGGCACTTACATCTTGCATATCAGAAACATTATAATAAAAATCAACTATGGTAATGTCATCAGAATTTGATACTTTGGTAGTAATTGTAGTAGTATCTGAATCATTTTCATAAGTTTGTGTTTTATATTTTACATCGTACGTATTGAAATAATTACTTTGCTTTAAAGAAGCAACCTCTTTTGCTTCATCAATCGTATTTACTGTTGATACATTTGCTCCTAGATAAGTATATTTTTTTCCATCAGCATTGATCACTAAAGATTTACTAATCTCCATTTGACAATTACTATTATATCTATAGTATTCACTATAATCAAAATCTGATACGTCAGAATTTACTCTTTGGGCTAAACTTTTTTCACCATTTTTTCCTATGATAACTTGCTCATTACTCCCAATTCCATTAATCAATTTACCAGTCGCGCTATCAAAATGTCTTACATAAACTTCTCTTCCATAATAATTTCCAGTTGGTATAGAAATAATATTATCATACAAATTTGCAACACTTGCAATTGGTAAAAAACTAGCATCCTTTTCATTATAATTTACTTTTTCATTTGTATTAAAACCTCTATCACTTGCTGGTAAATTGGTTCCATTTACCCTTAAAAATTTAGCAAGTGTATCTAAATTATCTCCATAATCTGTTCTCATCACATTTGATATCCTAATACTTACACTACCTGAAGTTGTATTACCATTCATAAAATAGTTACTACTTGAAAGAAGTTTTTGAAGCAAGGAATTATTAATAACATAATCTGTTATTAATATATCATTTTGCCCAGCAACATTTGCAATTTTGTATCTTTTTCTATAAATATCTGTTCCGTTTATCTCTTGCGTAAAACTATTTACGTCATCTATAATGCCTTCTTTACTAATATTGATATTTACAGCTTTAGCAGTTGTACTTCCACTTCCAATATTTCCTTCATCATAGTACATATTCATAATACTTCCATTATTTGCATTAGAAAAACCATTATAATAGATACTAGAAATATCTTTATGAAACTTAAATCCATATGTTGCAAAAGAGTTACTAGCAGACGAGTCAGTTGGTGATAGATTAACCCAGTTATCATAATCTTTTGATGCACTATTATAATTTGAAATGTCTTGTGATGTCGCTTTACTATATTGTGTTATTGTTGCACTATATCCATCATTGCTTTCATTGATAATTGCTTGATACGTTTGATTATATGCATATGAATGATTCATAAAACCCAAAAAACAAACTAAGGTAATGAGAGGGATAAAAAATAATTTTAATTTCCTATTCATATGACTCACCTGCCAACTTTATATTACTATTTAATGGTTGTATTAACATATCATAAAATGATTTTTCTACATTGTATAGCGTTTTATTTCCAAAAGAATTTGACATATATGTATCTATATAAAAACTATATTCTTCTTGATCATAAATTTTAGTATTTCCATCTACTAAATCTCTATATAATAAGTTTTGTGTTGTATTGGCAGAGTCCACTTTAAATTCTATTTTTGTTCTAACTCTATAATATGTACCATCATAATAGATTACTGGAATTTGCACTTTAGCTGTACCAGAAAGTTTGATTCTATTTGTTTTTACATATTCTACATATTCTTTTACAATTTTATCATCTAAATCAAATAATAAATATTTTCTTAAATCTTTCTTTAGTCTTTCTTCTGAAATAGTCGTATAATCAATATTTAATAAATAATTATAGTATCCTTCTGTATTGTTTTTAATCTGATAATAATATTCTTTTTGATCTGGAAATAACTCCACCGGACTTTTAAAATTTGGATCTTCTTTTCCCGAAAAAGCAACTTCATAAGCTTCTTTATCAACAGATATCACAGTATAAGGATATTCACTTGCATTTTCTGGAATTTTATCTTCATTGATATTTAGTTTTTCATTCTTTAAAGTAATTGTATTATATTGATTCACAAAATTTACAACTAGCTCATTTACTTGTCCTTTAAATACCTTTTTTCTTGCTTTTATTT
The DNA here is from genome assembly GCA_030524345.1 of Clostridia bacterium. Lineage (GTDB taxonomy): Bacteria > Bacillota > Clostridia > TANB77 > CAG-465 > CAG-465. The sequence continues at coordinate 21,135 of JAUNGP010000001.1, forward strand.
TTGACGGATTTAAAATAATGATATTATTATTAACCATATCTAAGATTCCAAATTTTTCATCCATATTATACTGATTGATATCTTTGACAATTCCTTTATCTTCTGTATCAAGATTGATCTTTAAAACATTATTTTTTGCATTAGAAAAATATCTTATCACATCTGCATAAGTAGCATAGTCATCGGCATTGTTTTCATTAACATCAGTTGTTGTGATAATTCCTATTTTTTGTGCGAATTCAACCCAAATTGCATTACTATAATCTGATGAAGGTGCACTTGCAATTCCTTCTATATCTGATGTATTATATACTGCAGAAACAACCATTTTTACAGCCTCAGATTTAGTTACTTTCTCTTTTGTATTAGCACTTCCATTATCATATACTCTATCAAAGCCATAATTTTTCATTTGTGCTTCAAATTCATAGTATCCTTTATATCTATTCTGATTAAAAAGAAATACCAAACCAGTTATAGCAACTACTAGTATTATCGCAATGACAATAATGATAACAATATTTTTTTTAGATTTAATATTTCTTTTTTTGGATTTCTTAGATTGATTATCATTTTTCATATAGGAAGGCTTAAATTCCTTATTACTACTTTTTATTTCTTCCAAATTATCACCTCTTTATATTATGGATTGCATAATGGGCATGGATAAAACCCTTCAAATACTTGCTTTACATTATTTAATGTTCCACGAGTAACAGCCGATGCAGCCTGTTGCTTTGAAGTAGCATATTTTGGTACCATATCATTTATTTTGGATATCCTATACTCAGGACAATTCAAATCTTTATGATATAAATTCATTTGATATTTTGATTTTTCATTTGGTGCAGTAAAATAATATCTTGTTGTTTGCTCTAATGAAGAAATCCCAAAAGCTTTTGAGTTTAAATATTTATTTCCAATAGATATTCCTTGGACAAAGGCTATCATTCCAACATTTTCTATAGCATTATACATTTCTTCCTCACTTGTAGCCGGAAAAGAAAATGTATAGGTAATCCCAGCATTCCTTGCATATCTATTATTGCTATTGACTGCCTGATTTAATTCTTCTGTAACAGTATCTACAATAATGGACTTTCTAATATCTAATAAATGACTAACCAAATCACTTCTAAGCTTTGCTTCTTCTAAAGAAACAGCGCCAGCAGTAAGTTCCCTATTATTTTTACTATCATCCAAATAAAAAGAATTTGTCTCTATATCTCGATTCGTATAATAATTATATCCACGATGAGTAATATAATCATCCATTGTAAATTCAATCGTATGAACAGATACAATTGTTCGGTCCTCCGGTATTCCATCGACAAATGTATACTTAAAACCATCTCTTACAATGGAATATGTATAAGTATAATATCTTTTTGGACTAAGTACATGTTTTGTCATAGTTTCTTCTGTACCATCTTCATTGATTTTCTGAAACTCTTGATTGGAAGAAACTTGTACACCATTATAATCTATGATCGCAACAGCTGGTACAAATAATTGTAAATAACTTTCAGCAGCTTCATTCCCATCTATATCTAAATTTTTATATAATGTTTTAAAGAATGTATCAACTCCTACTTGCGCATTTATATTTATTTTTTTATTACTTGTTCCTGAATAACCGTAGTCAATTTCTTTATCAGAATTTTCTACTTCTTTCATTTCATATACTGCATCTTCCATTGATACATCAATGATCTTTTGATAATACATCTCAAGTTCTTGTGACTTTATCGTAAAGGATACATTTACATATACTATGATGATCATAGGAAGAGTAACAGCCATAAATATAAGTGCAAAATCAGTAATTTTCATTTTCTCCCTCCTTATAATGTTAAATTTCTGGTACTTCTATAGAGCTATCTTTTCTAATAATAATATAATCAGAATTTACCATCTTATTTTTAGAAAATACACCTTGGATGATATTTGATGGTAAAAATAGATGGAATCTGTTATAATCATTGTCATCTAAATAATCATTTACTTTATCCTCACTTAATACAAATTCTATTTTATACTCATCTGTTCCTGTACTTGTAACAGATGAAGGGCTAATATATATATTTGGACTATCACCTACAAGTTTTATATTATCAGCAAGCTTTTGGGCTACAGATAAGTCATCAATATTTGACAACTTAACACTAAATTCAATTATCCTATCACTGCTTTCACTTAGTGTATAAAGTGGATATGCATTTTTATCATCATTTGGATTTGGATTTAAAAGTTCTACTCCAATATAGATATCTCCTTGGTATAAATCACTTATTTTAGTGTTTGCCCATGTAGTATCTTTGATGGTTCCACCATAACTGATATCAATTTTCTCTTTAGGGGCATTAGGGGTCAATATATTTAAGATAGCACCTGCCATTGTAGTATTTCTATTTTTTACTCTTACATATACTTGATCTCCTTCATTAAGAAAAAAAGCTTCATTTTTTAACTTTAGTGTATTAGAAGTTGCCCAACTCAAATTGGTATTACCAGTAGCATCATCAAATATATCCTTATTATATTTAATTTCATATTGTTCTATATATTTAGGATTACTTGAATCAGAATCAGGATCTAATGTTAAAACTCTTCTGTGAATTTCTAAACTAATATCATAAGAATAACCGGTACTTGCAAGAGTATTCACATAGTTTGTATATGTATTTTGATCTACATAACCATTTTGTATTGTTTCATCAACAAAATTAGTTGTGGCTTTAAGTACAATATTATATGTCATATCATCTTGTCTTTCAAAATAATTATATAATGGAAAGAGTAATAAAACGGTCACTAATAATATTGTAGCAATTACCATACTTACAGTATCTTTCATTATCTATACTTCCTCCTTACCAAAGCTGATCCTCTAAAGTATCTCCATTCTCATCAGTAGTAGATGTAACTCTTGTTATATTAATAATAGCTTTCCCATCACTTGTCTCTTTTGTATATTCTACAAGGTATTTATTAGAAATACCTATTTTTTGTATCAATTCTCGATATGTTAAATTTGTACTTGTAATCAAATTTTCTGTTTCACCTTTTCCATTCAAATTGATATTAACAATATAATTTGAGTTATTAGCATTACTGCTATCATATTTATCTCTTTTGATATAATTATAATAGTAGTTGATGACTTCTTCCCCTGTAATTATTTTATTTCTACTAACTTCACTACCTTCTATAATGCCACTACTCTCAATTTTATGAGAAAATTCATATGCCAAATCAGCATAATCAGATATAGAATTATAAAGAAACATAGTCGCAGTAACAGCTATAACAAATACAAATACATATATTCCAATATATATTGCATCAAATGCTGATTCTTCCATAAACTCACTCCCTTATTTATCAATAAATATAATTTTTGTTTTTTCGATTCCATCAATATTTACATTTTCAACCGAAGAATAAACTTTCTTATCATAAGTTAGCCTGTTTGCTTCTAATTCATTGTTTAAATATTCTATACCAAGTTCATTATTTAAAACATTTTCTTTATATTCAATAATAACAAAATTATCATTATAATATTTATTTGCTGCATTTATCATATCAAGACCTGTTCTGTTTGTTTCTTCATACTTCGTAAATTCACTAAATCTGCTCGAAAGATTTGTATCTGTATTATAGACATCTGCATATACTTTCTTTATCTGATTAATAACGCCTATTACTCCAGATGCAATAATGACAGTAACAAACAAACTCACTCCGATCATTAATGCTTTATTAGTAGTATTATCCAAATTATTCCCCTACCTTTTTATATATTATATTTTTCTTTATCTACTTCAAAGTTTTCTTTTATTTCACTTTCAGTAAGTGCCCTATTATATATACGAACACTATATATAGTTCCTTTAAATTCAGTTACAGGATTGACTCCTGCATAAGGACTTGCTCCAATTGTAAGTTTTGTTCCCGAATTTGTTTCATGGACATTTCCATCTAGTGTTATTCCTTTGATATCACCATTTTCGGAATATATTTGTTTGATTCCACCAAGTCCATCTGGACCAACAGAAACAGATATAGAATAAATTTTATTTTTTTCAGCAATATTACTTGAATATACAGATGAAACTTTTACTTCATCTTCTTTCTTTTTGTATACTTCAAATCCAATTCTTCCTTTTTTGCTAACATCTAAATCATTATCCTGCGTATATATAATTCCACAGCCCCCATCATTCATGTTAGATATAATACTTTGTCTTGTAGATTGATCATTATTTAAATCTTCTAGTTTCATCACAACTTCAATAGTATATTCTTCTTCGTCAAATGTTCCAAGCTCTACATATTCTTTACCAGTAAATTTAAGTCCATTATAAATCCAACCAGATGTATCAGAAAAGTCAAAACCTGATAGGGTTGCATTATGATTCTTACCGCTTAAATCTTTCCATATATCACTATTATTAGAATGGGACGTTCCAATATTTTTTTCTCCATCTAGTAATAATACCAAATCTTTTTCAATATAATTACCAGATAAAGATGGTTCTATCTCAATCTCATCTGCGACATTATAGTTTTGTGTATCTTCATCAACTCTCTTATCTCTATATGCTTCATTTTTAATCGTTCCACCATAATTAATATATACTTTTGTACTATTTCTTGCATTTGCACCAAGTGTAATAATATTGAATAAACTAGTCGCAACAGTAATATTTCTATTTTTAATAATAATATTAAATTCATCACCAGTACTCATTGTATATACTTTATTATTACTATCTCCAACTTTATAAATGCTAGATATTGCAGGTAAATCGTCTATATTCGTATTTTCATATTCTGCTAGTCCAGTATCAACAGTAATACCATCATTTACGCTTGATATCATTTCTAATATTTGCTTTTCTGTATATTTTTCTTCTGATAAATCGTAACTTAAAATAAGGTTTTCGTAAGTACCTGCATCAGTACCAGATTCTATTACAATCTTCTTGTCATTTTCAAATTGATCCTTATATAGATTATAATCAAATTTTTTAAGAACCAATTTCATATCATCATCGTAAGCATAAATAACTGGATAATATTTCTTTGAAACATGCTCCATCATTACATCATATGTATTTCCAGTTACGGCAAGTTTTGAAATATAGTCATCATACATTTCTAAAGTCATATATCCCTTTGCTCTTACATCTTCTACAAAATTTGTCGTAATTTTTAAAGCTAAAGAATATGCTATATCATCTTTTTTTTCAAACGTCATATATACAGGAAGTACAAAGAAAATAATTACAGATAACAAAACGGCAAATACTTTTTGTAAACTTTCTTCCATATTACTCTCCTTTTATTGTAACTATCATTTTTTCACTATCATTTATATTTCTTTCTAAAGTAAAATGTTGATTACCAATAATATGCTTCATAATAATATTATAATTTCTAGTTCTTGTTACACGATCGGTAGAAGAGAGTGATATCGTATCATATTTTTGGATCGTGCCATCTTCTGAAACATATTTCATACCAAGTATCGTTATCTCAACATCAAAATTATCATAATAATAACTTACTAGATTCTTTACTTGTGTGCCAGTAATTTGATTATTCACGCCACTTGCTAGTAATGTTTCTTTCACATCTTCTCTATATAGTACGTCAAAATCTATTCCACTACCAACTTCTTTTATAGACTCCCTAGCAATATTATAATACGCGATTATAGCAGTAATCGTAATCACTGTAACAAATAAGCTTACACCAACATATAAAGCTTTTGTTAATGCTCCCTCATCCATAATATCATCCTTTCTATAAACTTTAAAAAGTACACTTAAAAATATATTTTTTAAAATCCATAATAGTAGCAAAAGGTATATAAAAAAATTTATATACCTTGTTGCTTAATAAAATTTACTAATTTACTCTTGTAAATCTAACGCCCATTACAACATCTTCATTTGATGAACTTCTGATAAGTTCTGCTTTATAATTTGCAGTTAATGGAACATAATTAGTTGTATCAGTACTATCACTAAGGACACCTTGTTTTGTTCTTACATTCTCATCATCATAATCTAAAGCTTTATCAATTGTAAGAGTTCCATTTCCTCTTACTTTTCCATATTCTAAATACTTATCTGAAGATGCAACGGCTTTTACTTCAATGATCATTCCATCAGAAGTGTAAAATCTTGAAACTGCTGCTCTTACATCAGAACCTTTTACTGTTGTATCATCATAATCTGCTGTTAACTGTTGTTGTAAAGCATCAGAAAGACTATTGATTTGTGTCTTTCCAGAATTAATCAAATTAGTTCCAAGGCCTGTTATAAGCATGATAGCAGCAATTACAATAATCGTAATAAATAGACCAACACCTACCATGATGGCTTTTTGTGCATTATCCATAAAACTTTTCCTCCTTTTTATTCAATAATTATATATTAGTTTATATTAAAACATCTAACATATAGATGATTTAACCTCAATTTAAAATGACATTTTACTAAAATAGTTTAACATCTGAAGAATACTTACAATTAAAAGCGGTGCTACAAGATACCCACCTATTAGAATTGTCATCGGTGTAAATCCTAAAATTTTACCATATGAAACTTTTCTATGGATAAGTCTTTCATTTGCATCCTTTCTTCTCTCATAAAAGAAACTTCTTTCTGTTTCTAATTCGTCGAAAGCCTCTCTAATTGTGATTCTCATAACTGCGGACTGTAATTGTTCCACAATTCTTTTAAAATCTTTATTTGGCACGGCATCTTTCAATTCTTCTAATGCAATTTCAGCTCCCGCTTCATAGTTATTTAAACATGTAGCAATTGGTTCTCTAAAAGCATAAGAAAATCTACATAGCCACTCTAATATAGTTTGAACATCAACTCTATCAATATGCATAAGCATAAGAATAATTGATTGAAATTGCATGATTTCATTTTCTTTTTCCATAGATCTTATATTGTTTTTGATCATTAAAGCTAAATTAGGAACATAATAACCAATGACTCCTACCACTATTGCTAAGGCAACATGCCAAAATTTTAAATAAGAATTATTGATTGTATCAATTTTGTTATAGATTCTATCTACAGCAGAAGCATCAACTTCACTTCCATTTTCTTCTGCTTCTCTTTGCAATTCTTCTTTTAATTCCTCTTTTGTAACTTGTTTATCTTTGTATTTATCAATATACTCTCTATCCATTTTTAACACTTCTTGCGCAGCGAGTTCATCTTCGGCGCTCAATTGTCCCATTGCCATAAAATCATCACTGATTCTATTATATGCAGCTTTTGAATCAATCAAATTCATATTGATAATTAAAAGCACTGTAAGAATTGTAAATACAAATGCATAAGTTAATTTATTCACATACAACCATTCGATAGTAAGATAAGAGTTGGTATCTCTAATGAGTTCTGTATTTTTTCTATACCTTTTCGTATGGCTTTCAGGTTTGAAAGCATCTACTATAAGTCTAACAGGTCTTATTTTATATAATTTATCTTGCCACCTTAACTTAGATACTCTATCAAATTTAATTTCATCAGTATCTTCCTTAATAATTCTTAACATAATATACGATACAAATATCGATATAATAATCATTGCCTGCACTATAAATCCAATACTACTATCATAAAAATTAGAAAGAGCGGGAAAATTAGTTTCTGCCCAAACTTGTAAAGGTTTTACAGCTACAAGAGGAACAACAGAAATAATTGTCAAACTTCTAAACATATAATTTAGCTTATCTTGTTTTAAGACTTCAAGATAAATTTCATTTAATATATTATTTAGATTTTTTAAATACACTGATGTATCATCAACTTTTCGATCTCCAAGTTCATATGTAAGATATGATATACCAGCAAATAGTTTTAGAAATCTATTTGGTGCGGTATCATAATATCTTTCAAGTTCCATCTCAGGATTTTCAGAAGTAATAGCATCTCTAATTCTTTTTAATTGTGGAACAATTTCCTTGCTCTCTAGTTCATCAATTGTAGTATCTAAAGCTTCATCAATCATTCCGTGTTCATGAAATGAATGTCTAATACTTGTAAAAGTCTCTGGCAATTGCCTTAAAATTTTATTCGATACAGATGTAATACTAATATCTATCACTTTTTCTGTAATAATGATAACGCCAACTATAACGATAAAAGACATATATAAATCGTCAACCAAGTTAAGTAATACAGCTAGTGATATAAACATGCAGATGATAGCTATAAACATAGATCTACCAGTATGTCTTCTTACATCATACTCATCATAATCATTTGTCATTTCAAACTTTAATCTAGTTTTCTTAGTATAATATTTCAATACTGGCATCTTTATAAAAGTTAAATATATCATTTGATATAAACTATCTAGTGCCTCTTTTATACCACTTTTATTTTTTAACAGCAATTTATCTTTACTAAACAATAAAGTGTTATTACTATATTTCTTTTTAATAATAAAATAATAAACTGCAAGACCACCAAGACCTAGAACTGATATTACTATTAAGGCTATAGCAAAACCTACCATCATATCACCTCCAAGTACTATCTATGAAGTTATCAAAATCCTTTATGTCTTCAGGAGACATGTTATCCCTCATAGCACTGATATTATTCTCTGTAATAGGATTGGTAAATACATATTTCCCATCAATGTACTCAACAACATTTCTATAAGTATAGTTTTGTGATCTTGTCATATGTTCAAAAAATTCAACCGCATTGTCCATGAACATATCCATCTTTTTATCCATATCTTTTACTTTTCTATAATCGTTATTATAACTATATTTTTGCTCTAAAGGTATACATTCTGTGATTCTTTCTATATATCTTGTACCATCTATTCCCTTCTTTAAATGGATGTCAAAATTAATAACTTGAACTACTTGTACCTCAGCAACATTTTCAGAGTTAAACATACCAATTTTTAGCAAAGAGTTTCTAAGTGAAGTAATTAGATTTGGAAATGTTTTTGCATGATGTGTAAACAATGTAAATTTAGATGCAACCTGTGCCATCTGGATCATCCAAGCAGCAACGGGATCTGTTGCTACCTCACCTAAAATATTGACTCCACCATCTGTTTTCTTTTGGACATCTAGTCCTTCTTGTCCAGATATTGTATCTGTTTCTCTAAGAGACAATATGTTATGATATGGATAAATTTTTCTTAAATGCAATTCAAAAGCAGTTTCTTGGACACGGATTGTAATGGTTGGATATAAGTATTTCATGATAGCCATTAAAAGTGTAGTCTTACCACATCCTTGCTCACCAGTGATTGCAGTTACCCTAGCGCCTCTAACTAAAAATTTTAAAAGCTCTATTACTTTTTCTTTTCCATCATGTACTAATAACTGTTCTGGTGATATCAATGTAGGTGGTGCAAACTTTCTTACAAAGAAAGCCCATGATTCAGAAAAATTAGGTCTTAAAACAACAATTCTTGAACCATCCTTCATCTCGTTTATCTTATATCCAACTGATTCAGATAACTGACCAGGATTATTATATTTATAAATATTTTGACATACTCTTTTTAATTCTTCTTCTGTTCCAAAAGATAGAAAAGATAAATAAGTAGCTTTACCTTTATAAAATATCCAAACAGAATCATAAGACATTGGAATTTTTCTATCTTGTATTTGCTCTAAATACTCGTCCATATCAGATAGTTGATCTAAAAATGATGGAGGAATACCAGATACACCACCAGATACACCATCAATATTCATATCACGTATATCATCAACTACACTGTAACCTTTATATTTTTGATATATTCTTTGAACTACAATTTCTAGTTTATCTTCAAATGATAAAGTTTCATTTGTTATCTCACTTGTAAAAATATTATCTATTTCTTTTGCAGTGATAACATAGGAAGGTACATTGTCATCAAACTCATACTTTGGATAATCCAAGTTATATTTTGTTATCATTTGTGTTAATGCCTCAGCCTTAAATTCCTTCTTATACACATGCATCAATATTTCAAATTTATCTTGAGCTGTAAGAGCATCAAAATTATTAAAAGGTATTGCATAATTAATATTGAAATTATTTACTTTATAGTTATTTCTAAGTAAATCGAACATTAAATTTTTAACATATTTTTTGTCATTAGCATCGGCATATCCAGCACCCTTTAGTGCCTTTTTTAGTTCATACTTTACATTCTTCCTTCTTTCAAATTCTTCTTCTGATAAAGCAAGATCATATAGATTCATTCTCGTAATTTCATCGAATTGCTTTTTAATATAATTTTGCATTGTCTCAAGGCTATATATTGTTCTCTCTCTTTCAATAGCAGATCTATTGTCTTGATAAGTTTCTGCCTTTCTTACTCTATATATAAAAAAGCCGCCAATCAAAACGATAAGTAAAATGATCAATAAAATGTTAAATATAAATGAAACTGACATTTTTTCACCCCTTTATATAGAAATAGCATATACTATTCTTTAATTTTTGTAATTTCCACTATTTTCTCTACAATATTAGATGTTTGAGTTATAAAAAAGCCATTATAATCTTTTGAGTCAGCATTTATATTTTTATATAGAAAATCTAAGACATTGCCATCATTACAAGCATCTGCAAATATATAATTATGTGGTACTGCAAATATCGTATCTTTATATCTGTATTTAAACTTCAAATTTGAAGTATTATATTTGGATTTACTTTCATAGTCACCAATCACTAATAATTTCGTTTTGTTTTTTAGTATATCTATATTAATATATTTCTCAAAATACTCATCTATTTTTATATAATCTTGATTTACTACTGTTATCACAAGATCAGCATCTGCCAAAATTTCTTTTACATATTCTTCATCCGTTGTTTTGGTTAGATCAATAAAAACAGCATCATATATATCATTGGCCTTTTTAATAATAAAAGGTAGATCTTTTAAAATATCTTTATTTTCACTAGAATCAGATTCTGTGCCATATAACACATCAAGTCTGCCTTTTAAAACCGGCTTAGCATAATTTTGTATTGCATCTGGAGTAAGTTTATTACTCTTTAAAAGTCTAGCCACAGAACTAATACCAAGGCTTGATTCACTAATCATATCCCCATTTTTTAAATCATTATATAACGTATAACATGCCTCTATTTTTTTCGTTCCAAAATTACTATGCATCAACAAACATGTAGATTTATGTGTTATTCCCATAAGTGAACTAACTGCAACTGCAACGTGAGTGCATCCTACTGCTTCTTTAAATGGACTCCAAAATACTATTTTTGCCATTAGTTCCTCCTCCTTTTTATCTGTTTTACAATGAATTTAACGTCTTCATCTAAAAGCTTTGATACGATCTCAGCCAGTGTCATTACATATACTTTTGTGTGTTTTCTTACTTGGATCATCCCACTAAGTTGTGAATCTATTGAAACAATCCTATCTTGTTCATCTACAATAATTTCATAATTTTCTTCTTGCCAAGATATATTATATAATGCAATTTGACTTTCTAAATAATTCTCACTTGCACGGGATAAATATGCCTTGTATAAAATCTTAGTAAATTTTATTTCTCCATCTTGCATATTTTCTCTAATTGCTTTTACAAGATCTTTATTTTTGGCTACCGATAAAACTGTAGAATCAATAAACATATATTTCCTATTAAATTCTTTATCATTAAATTTCCTGTACATTTCGGCACAATCAATATCCATTATGACATAATCATACCTAGTAATATCTACATCATGCTCCCTCATATATTCCTCTAATTCAAAGTAACTACTAAATCCAACTGCAAAATCAATATCACTATATTTTGTTATATAGCATTTAGAAGTTGCATCAATTGCTGGAACAGTATACTTTAATTTTTGATCATAAGTACCATCAATAACAAGTACAGATTTACCCATTATTTCTATTACTTTTGCCATATTCATTATAAAATCATGCTTATCAACATATCCCATTAAACCAACTATTTGCATTAGTACCTCTCCTTAAACTTTATTTTTTTGAATCACTTATCATATTTTCTCTTTCAACCTGTTGTGCTGTTATTGATTTTTGTGCTCCATTAACAATGCCTTCAAAATTTGAAGAATTCTGATTTTTATAATTCTTTAATGTAGTTTCAACAGTAGCCCTACTTTCAGCATTTAATTTTGCTAAAGTTTCACTTGCATTTGTAATTAAGAACTTATCTGCTTTCATCATATTCATAACAGGCGCATTTGGTTGATAATTTTCCATTGTTCTTGTTGCTGCATTGGCAAAGTTTCTATATTTAATAATTAAATCCATTATTGTATCAACTGCCTCATCATTAGTAGCTGTTTTAAGTGACTTTAATTCACTTTGTATTTGCTCAGAAATATAACCTTTTACTTCACTTTCAACATCAGTTGAATTTTTAACTTGAGCATCACTATCCGCATAAACAGTGGCATACAATTTTGAGCCAGTATTTAAATATGAATCAACTATAGCACTGTTTAATAAAAGTCTTTCATCTTCTGATAAGTAAATCCAAAAAGTCGTATCATAGATTTTATTTACTTGTTTTTGAGCAATTACAATATAATCTGTTCCATCTGGATACATTAATCTTATATCTATTGTATCCCCTTCAATTAAATCACTTGGCATAAGTACAGTGTTAATTTCCTGTATTCTAACATCTGAAGATAATATCTCAGTATCTACCATAGAAACGGTTATTGGAACTTTTGCAGAAATATTAAATTTAGCTGTTTTACCTATAACAGAATCTTTATCTAATGCTCCCTCAGGCACAGTATTGATATGTACTGGTTGTTCCTCTAATATATCTTCAGTGATAACCTCACCTTGAATAACATCTCTAGTAAGTACAGCAACAGGTTTAGTATAATTTTGTAAATATCTTTTATTTGTACCGTTCTCATAAGATTTTATAGTAATCAAAGACCAGCCAATAGTAATAGCCATACCTATTATGCCAACACTTGCTCCAATTGCTATTCCTTGTATAGTCTTTTTCTTAATTTGACTCATCCCTATCATTTGTATTCAACCTCCATTAAACGTTGTAATTCCAGTTACAACACAACTTATATCGTTAGTAGTATATCTCTAATACAAAAAAAAATCAACCGTTTTTCTAAAAAAATGATTTGGCGATTTTAATTGATATATAAATGTAATTTTAATGTAATATTTTTGTAACTTAAAACAAAAAAATCAATCAAGTCTAACTAATTTTAGACTTGATTCGACATGATAAACATCTTAAAAACCTTTTTAAGATAATCTATAAAACTAGATCTATCAATATTATTTTTAGCAATTAAATCTAGATTTTCAATTACTTCACCATTTGATTGGTTTATAATTTCAATATTTCCAACAACTTCACCTTCCAAAATAGGTGCCTTTAGCTCACGATATGTTATATTTTCACTAGTTTCTATATTTTTTCCTTTCTCATTTAAAACACTTACCTCTTCTTTGACAATCACATCAAGTTTATCCGTAATGTTTTTACTAATCTCTAAAGTATCAATAACTGTATCTTTTTCATATAATGTTTTATTTTCATAATTGGCAAACCCATAGTCTAACAACTGTTTTGTTTCTTGAAGCCTTATATCTGATGACGGAGCCCTCATAATAACACTAATAAAAGTTGTTCCATTTCTTGTAGCACTTCCTGATAAATTAAATAATGCTTGTGACGTAGAACCAGTCTTTAATCCATTTGCGCCCTCATAAAATCTAATTAATTTGTTTGTACTAGAAAGTCCAAATTCCCCATTCCTTAACGTATCCATCCAAATAGATGTATATTTTAATATATCTGGATGCTTTGTGATTAATTCTCTTGACATAATAGCAATATCTTTTGCAGTAGTATAATGATTCTCTTCATCGATTCCATGTGAATTCATAAAATTTGTATTGTTCATGCCAAGTGATTTAGCCTTTTCATTCATCATATTAACAAAATTTGCCTCTGTTCCGCCTATTTTTTCGGCCATTGCTACAGTTACATCATTTGCAGAAACAACACATATAGCCTTTAGCGCCTCGTCAATTGTTAATTCCTCATTTTCTTTAAACCATATCTGTGAACCTCCCATACTAGATGCATTAGTGCTACAAGTTACTTTATCATCGTAAGATAATTTACCTGAATCAATCTGCTCCATTATCAATAATAGTGTCATAATCTTAGTAACCGAGGCTGGTAATAGTCTTTCATCTTCATTATTTGCATATATTATTTTTCCTGTTGATGCTTCCATTAAAATTTGAGATTCGGATTGAAATTCAAATACTGGAGTTGACACTGATGTAGCAATACTTGATTCATCAGTTTGCCTTTCTTTTTGATTCGACTTATATATATAACTTGCTCCCAAAACATTTGATAAACAGCACAGTAAAATTAAAACAATAGCAAATGATATTTTAATCTTTTTCCTCTTCATAATTCACCTCAAATAATATTTATTACATTATATTATTTGAGTTATGATTTATGCATACAGAACAAATAAGCATAAAAAACAAGGCGGATTTTTTAATCCACCTTGTCATAATTAATTATCTGTCATTTGCCATACGCCAACTAATACATCTTTCCAAATAGTCAACATACGCAGGATTCTTGCACATTCCTTTACCAGGAGTATCGGATACCTTTGCAACGTCCATACCATTACATCTTGTCACTTTCATGACGATGTTAAGCGGTTCGACATCCGTATCATTGGAAATATAGGTTCCAATTCCGAAGGCCACCTTTGCTTTTTCTCTGAAATATTTGTTAAGCATATTTGCCTTTTCGAAATTCAAACTATCGCTAAAAAGCAGAGTTTTCGTCATCGGATCAATTCCTAAGGATTTGTAATGATCAATCATCTTGTTCCCCCATACGATAGGATCTCCGCTATCATGACGAACACCGCTAAAAAGTGTTGCGTAGGTAAGCTGAAAATCTCTGAGGAAGCAATCAGTAGTGATAGTATCCGTAAGAGCAGTACCATTTAAGATACCATATTCTTTAACCCATGCATCAAGTGCATACCAATTGGAATATGAGGGATTGTGCTTGTGATTACCCTGCCCGACGCACATAATCCACTCATGTGCCATAGTACCACATGGAATAATACCATATTTCATAGCAAGGTACACATTAGAAGTACCAACAAAGATGGATCCAGGATACTTAGCTGCAGCAAGCATTTTAACTGCCAATTCTTGGGCTTCAGCAGAGAGTCTTCTTCTCAAACCAAATTCACTGAAAGCAGAAATATTATACTTACCACTTACTAACAAGCTGATCTTCTCTTCAAGCTTTTCTTTAAAAATCTTAAAAAGATGATCATAATCATATGCCATTCGGAAATACACTTCATTTACGATGGCCAGTACAGGAATCTCATACATAGAAGTATTAAGCCATGTACCGGCAGCTTCAATAGTAAGCCCTTTTTCGCCATCATCAGTAATGGTAAAGTCTTCATAAGAAGGTTTCCAAAGTTTCAGGAAATCAACATAGGAACCTTTGATCCACTTGATATTGTTGATATACTCCAGTTCCTCCGGTGTAAATCTCAGATCACAGTACATTCTTACCTGCCTTTTGATTTCCTCAACCATTTCTTTAGTAAAATGTACATCCCTGTTTCTACACTTGAAACTCCATGTAGCCTTGTAATCACTAAACTGGTGATAAATTGCCTGACCCATAGATAATTTATACATATCTGTTTCCAACAAGCTTTTAATGATCTTTTCCATATTATTAACCTCCATGTTTGTATAATTTTAGTTTTCTACCTTAACTTCGTTTGCAATGATACAACCGGCCTGCGCCATAATTTCAAGCGACATATAATAAAACAGATCTCTGTTATGTTCTTCCGCCTCATAGCTTTCAACAAGATGCTCCGGAACAATAACTTCCATTTCACGATTAATCTGATTACAGTATGTCTTAATAGCAAGAACAAACTGCATTACACAGATATCTGAAAGAACTCCACAGACAACAATTCTCTTGATGTTAGGATGTGACAAAAGCCATTCCTTAACTGCATCAACATGAAAGCCATTGGTGCTGTTTTTATAGATGATTCTCTCACAAGGAAATTCAATAATACCACTAACCAGCTTAGCCCCATCTGTTCCAAGGACTCCATGTTCAGGATATTCATGAAACTCCAAAGATTCGGCAGTATGCCCTTCATTCAGATGAATGAGATTGTCAGATTTCTTTCCGCCGTTGGTAAATGCACATAAAAAACAAGACAACGGCTTGATAAGCTTAACTGCCAGTGGGTTTGCCATAAGACTTGTATAATTGAAGTCATTAATCATGTCAACCACAAATGTTGCAGTAGTGCCATCATTTTTAATAATAACAGCAGTTTCATTTTTTTCATACTTAGTTTTGATAGCTTTAAGCGCGTTCATCATTTTTTCCATTTTGAGCTCTCCTTCCATTGTATAAATCTTTTCTTTCTACGAATTTCGTAGAAAATTCTCCTTTCCAAATTTTTGTATTTGTTTTTATATTTTTGTTAATAACATTATAGCATGTTATTTTAATTTGTCAAGGGTATAGTCTAAAAAAATAATAGAAAATCATATTTTTGTCAACATAACTATTTTTCACAAATCAATTAAAAATATTATTAACGGATTTTATCGTACTATATATTAAACAAATATATTTAAATGAATAGTTAGTAAAATAAACATAAAGTAATGATATAAGTACAAATTATATCCAACATTATACTATTTTATAATTCCGAAAGTTGACATAAGATTATTTTTGTGTTATAATAAAGATGTAGTTCGCAATAAACCAAAAATAATTATTAAAGGAGACTACTAAAATGGAAAAAACTTTAAGAACAAAAACCCTGAAGGCACTGACTGCACAGGCAGAGATTATCAACATGAATGCAGAGGAACTGATTTCTTCTGTAGAGAACGCTATAAGTAACTTTCTGACATTGGAGGAAGATAAAGCTTACGAGCTTATGCTCCGGCTGAAGATTACTCCCAGGAAATCTGAGACTGAAGAAGAAGGCGAGAAAAAAACAGGTATCTTCTTGGAAGATGTCATGAAAGAAGCAGGCATCGAGAACGTCGGTGTAGAGAATCTCCAAAAAGTTTGCGGTGACATGGCTGCAGCTTATAAGGAAGCCCATCCCAGATGCTGGCTTGCTCAGAAAGAAGATTATCCAGAAGAACTGAGAAAAGCACTGGACGATCCGACTATTCTGCATTTGATCGACGATCGATGCAAAGCTGCATCGTATCTTGCCGAAGATAGCGTGCAGAGAATCATGTTTTTAATTACCTCTACGGAGGAGAAATTCCGCTTTGGCGGTCTGCGTGCAATGTTCTTCACTAAAGAAGAAGCTGCCGCCCTGAAAGATTTTGCTAACAATATTGCCAGCTACTTCACGAGTTTCGTTGAGGGCAAACTCAAAAGAACGAGCGAATCGAAACCTGCCAGTGAACTTACTGAAGAAAGATCTGAGCTGAACCTTGCCGGTGAACTTCCTGAAGCAAGATCTGAATTAAACCCTGCTGGTGAACTTCCTGAAGCAAGATCTGAATTGAAACCCGCCGGTGAACTTCCCGTCATAGAGCCTACTGCCCAGCAGATTCAGACAACTGCTTTTACTGCGGTTCAGATCCTGAGCAATGCAGAACTGATTAACAACTTCTTTGCAGCATACGCTGCTCTGAAAGAAGCAGGTATCGAGCCTGAAGCAGCTATGCTGAAAAAAGACAGCATCCAGAAACTGCTGAACGCAGCTACTGAGCTGTAAGTCAAGTTCTACTCTAACACACACGACACCCCTCAATATTTTTGAGGGGTGTTATTTTAACTTAATTGATCATAAGGAATTCTCACTATAAATTCCCCAGCGACATATGGGGCCACATCATAAGGATTAAAAAATAAAATAATATGATTCTTATCAAACACAAAATTTTGATAATTAATAATTTTTTTCTCAAGTCCATTCTTTAGCATTTCCTCATTTCCATATTTTAAAATTTTTTCATTCTCTTTTAAAGTATCATATGAAATCGTATAAAAAGTATCTAACACATTTTCATAAAGTTTTGTAAGTTCAGTGATATCGATTATAACATCATTTTTGATATCATAATTAATAGTAAATGTAGTATTCATAGGATGTGCACCACCTGTTTGTCTAAATACATTGAATGCAAATGAGATATAATTTTCATATTCATAATCATCAAATGAGATTTCTAAGATATACGTTTTGTCACTTTCCTCACTTATGATATTTTTAAAATCTTCTACTATTTTTTGTATACATCCCTTTATCTTAATATTTAGGACATCATAATTCGTCTGGGGATAATAAATATCAATATTATATTTTTCATTATCCTCTTTCAAATTTTTGATCGTATATTGATCACTATTTTCACTAAAAGTTAGCTTTGCATCTAAAGTACTATTATTACTTATATAATATGTAAGTAATAAAAATACACATAAAAAAATAATTACTAAAATATATCTTAGTTTCATAGAATCACCTTGATACACTATATGTAATTATTTCAAAAAATATTTTAGTTCCACTCCATAATATCTTTCATTGCAAAACCTCTCATATCGTTTTTTTGGATATCAAAGGCTTCTAAAATCCACTGTTCTTCTTTATGCCACTCAGTAGATTTAAACTCAACCTTAATTGGAATAATCTCTCTATATGCAACATTTCCTTTCCAATTTTTATATAATATCTTTACCTTTTTATCTTCTTCCATAACCTTTCCTCCTATTCTAATATAAATGGTGCTTTCAATAAATCTTCTACTTTTAATGAAACAAGCCTTTTATCCATATACATAACAATATCTATATTCCTACACATATCCAAAATATATTGCAAACAAACACCACATGGCATTAATGTATTATCTATTTCTTCGGAATCATTTTTTCCCCCAACAATAGCAATCGCTTTAAATCTTTTTTCACCGTGTGACAATGCATTTTGAATTGCTACTCTCTCAGCACAATTCGAAAGAGCAGGTATTGAAGGCTCTTCAATATTTGCACCAATATATACGGTTCCTTCTTCAGTAATTAAAGCTGCTCCAACTGAATAGTTAGTTCTATTTGATATAGCATTTTTTCTCGCATTCCTTGCTATATTGATTAAATCAATGTTTGTTATCATACCTATTTTCCCCCTAACAAATTAAACAATATATTTTCTATACTTGGTTTCATAAGTACTATTTGATATATAATTAATACTAATAAAATACCAATACCTGCACTAAGTATAACATATAATAGCTTATTCTTTTTATCCTTAGCTCTAGCTTGTGTTATAAAAATTGTTAAAAGAAAGGCAATGCCACATACAACAAAACTATTAGTTATAATATAAAGATACGTAGTAAGTGCAAAGGCCAGCGCAATTCTTAAGCTTGGACCAGAGTGAGCATAGTCTTCATCTTTTCCAAAAATTCCTTTTAAAATAATAGTAAGTATTACTACTCCAAAAACTATGGTAAATAGAATATGAAGCTTAGAGTTAAGTATTGATGAAATAATTGCAGTTGTTGCATTACTAATTTTATCAACAAATAAAAAATATGCTACAACTACTGAGACACACGACGCAATAAGTACCCCTCCTGCTGCTATATCCTTTGCTGCCTTCGCTCTATCATCATATTGATCTGTTATTAAGTCAACAATATATTCAACAGTAGAATTAATCATCTCGGCAAATATTACAAAACCTATCGTAAGGCAAATACAAGCAAACTCTGTTTTTGTAAAATCAAAAAATAAACTGGTAATTAAAACGAAAAGTCCAATAATATAATCAATTCTCAAATTTCTTTCTGTTTTAAAAGCTCTTATTACACCATCAATAGCATGTCCAATAGCTGCTCCAAAAGTTTTATTTTTCTTTACAGGATTTTCTTTATTTTCCTTACTCCTCATTGACTCTTCCTACACCCACTTTACTAAGTACTTTTTCCTCTAATGCTCTCATTTCTTTTTTTTCTTCATCAGTTTCATGATCATGTCCTGTTAAATGACATAAGCCATGAGTTATCATATACAAAATTTCTCTTAGAATTCCTGTATGATATTCAATAGACTGTTTCTCCACAACTTCAAGACATAAAATGATATCGCCAAGTTCAACTTCTTTCATATTTACATCAATATTTCTTAACTCATCCTTAGTAAATATAGGAAATGATAGAACATCAGTTGCTCTATCTATATTCCTATACTGATGATTTATTTTTCTTATTTCCTCCACACTTGCACTTTGTATTGAAACGTCTACTATCTCAGCAAAAATATTTTGCTCGCTTAACACATTTTCCACAATTTTATATACGGTATCTTCAAAATTAAATTCTTGATTATCTGTTTTGCTTTTTACAAATTCAATTATTTGTTCATCCATATCTATTTGAATCTTACTTTTCATATCATTAGTTAGTCCTTTCTACAAATTTTCCTATTTGCTCATTAATAGTATATTTTATATTAACAATCAATCCATTTTCTATTTCCTCAGTTTCTATGACACTATCAACAATATTACCAAGATTAGTATTTGGTAATATTTCATTTTCAATATAGTTCTTGCCATCTACTTTTGCCTCTTCTAATATCTCTTCTTTTGATTTTGTTATACAACTTTGGCTATATTCATTAAATTGATATAAATCAAAAGAAATCACTTTTCCAAATAGAGAAATTTTTTTACTCTTTTTACTTATATCATATTTTAAAGATTTATTCAAATAATTTATCATATATTCTTTATAATCTATTGTAACCCCTATACTATATCTTATTTTATTACTAAAATTCTTAATCGTATTTTCAAAATAATATTCTTTTGAAAAGTAATATTCTTTATTGATTCTTACAATTCCTTTTGCAGTAACATATTCTGGCTCCATTAATTTACTATAGATTACTCCTTCTATAAGTATATTTCCCTCTTCTGCATAACTTCCTGTTTTTAATAAAGCTGTTCCATTCTCCGGTATGATCTTTGTAATAATTCCTGATTTATCAGCAACTATATTTCCACATGCGCTTTCTTGTATATCTTTTTCTGCAATTTTAGTTTTTTCCACAACCTTCACAATAGCCTTAGTTCCATCCATCTCAAAACCTATCCAAGCTAAATCAGGTATTAGCACCCTCATATTATTGGTTACATCCTTATTATCAATAAAATTTTTGTTCTTTCCTATATAAACCCCACTATCTTTTAATGCCGACATCAATTCCTCTTTTGAGATATACGTATTTCCAGTAATTTCGATATTCCAAATAAAAGTAGAAAAAATAATGCTAACTATAAGCAATACAAGAGTGAGTATTAAAAATATTTTTCTTTTCCTATATTTATGAAATGTAAAATATAATCCTTCTTTTTCTTTTATCTTTACACTACACTTTGTTTTTTTAGCGATTGGCTTTAATTTTTTAAACTCGGATATATCTATTTTAAACCTAATCATTCCATTTACTATGTTTCTGATATCCCATATTTTAACATTATTTATTTTACAAAGATTGATAAATCTTTCCGTAAAATATCCTTCAATTTGTACAATTACAATCCCTCTTACATGTTTTAATCTATTGCCAAATTCCATATTTTCTCCTTTTAGTTTTTCTTATAATTTAAACTATATATTTTCCCAGAAATCACAAGCTCAGAATCTGTTATCTCTTTAATATCTAAATTACTTCCATCTATTACTAAATACATATTGTTTGTTTTAATTTTTATGTAATTATCGTAATAATCTACAATTTTTTTATAACCTTCAATTAAAATATCAGTATCTTCAATACTAGTAATTTTAGTGTAATTTGAAACTATTTCTTGTGGGATTTCCAAAAAATCTGAAAACTTATCTTTAGCATTATTAATTGCAGACTTTACCTTTATATTTTTTAAAATATTGCTACCAATTTTTTTCTTTTCCTTCTTATTCAGTTTCAAATCTTTCACTCCTTTAATTCATTATATTTTAAAAAATTATTTTTATTACATATGTAGTTTTATATCTTGATTTGTCATATTATGTCGCCTTTTGTATTAAAGTTATTAGAAAAATCAGCATTTACTGGTTGACAAATGCAAAATTTTGTAGTATAGTAATACAAGTTTACATATTTTTATCGTATGAATTGTAAAAAAACGTATGGTTTGATATCATATTTTAAACATTCATACTCTATTTTTACACTTTTTTTACACACAAATGAAATTACTTTTATATAAAACTATTTTAAAAAAAATTATATGATGATAAAATTATATAGGGGTGAACTTATGCTAAAAATAGGAATGTGCGATGACAATCTAGAGAGCTTACAAGTAGTAGCAAAGCTATTAGAATCAGAAATTATTGAACAAGGGCTCGATGCTGAAATTACACTAATAACAAGTGATCAAAAAAAGATTTTTGATGCAATATACAATAATGAATTAGATATTCTATTTTTAGATATAGATTTTAAGACTAAAGGAAAAAATGGAATAGAATTTGCAAAAGACTTAAGAGAAGTTAATAGAACCTTTTATCTTATATTCCTTACAGCCCATCAAAGATATGTACATTTATCTTTTGTTGTAAAAGTGTATGACTATCTATTTAAGCCTATTAATAGAGCAATAATCGAGGATTTAGTTTCACGACTAAAAAAAGATTATTCAAGGGATCAAAATGTTTTTTTACATCTAAGCAGATGGAAATCCATTCAAATGAA
The DNA here is from genome assembly GCA_030524345.1 of Clostridia bacterium. GTDB lineage: Bacteria > Bacillota > Clostridia > TANB77 > CAG-465 > CAG-465. The sequence goes on from JAUNGP010000001.1 coordinate 43,993, forward strand.
TTCAATTTTATATATTGAAAGAATAGGCAATAGATCCCACATAATAACAAATACAAATGAGGAACTTACAACTAAATCATTGGACACCTTATTAAATGAATTAACAAGTAATTTTAAAAGATGCCATCGTTCTTATATAGTCAATACCGAAAAAATTATAGGTATCGATAGAAAAAAAGGAATCGTAATACTTTCAAACAATAAAAGTTGTCCAATCAATAATCATTTTAATTTATAAAGGAGACTCCGTCATGGAAAATATAATAATAAAAATCATAATCACACTAGTACAAGCTATATCAAGCACATATTTTTGTATAGTTGCAGCATCTATATTAAAAAATAACGTAAATGTTAAGAGAATATTAGCAGTATTTGTTGGATTTTGCTTTTCAATATTGATAACATCATATTTACAAAACATAAGTCCTATTTTAAATATAATAATCACTATATTTCTTTTTACTATCGTTTTCAAATTTACATTTAAAACTAATTTTTCAAAATCTTTTTTTACAGGATTATTACATTTCGTACTGCTTTCTATAACAGAAGTAATTGTTACATTAATAATAGCTACTGTACTTAAAATAAATATAAACATAAATAGTATTAGAAACTCCAATTCAATTTATCTTATATTTATTTTTACACATGCATTTTTTAACATTTTAATAATATTTATCACTAATAAAATCTATAAAAAGAAATATAATACACAAGCTATTAGAAGTATATCTATTAATAATATACCTGTTAATAAACTTAAAATACTAATCATATTATTTTTAATATGTGTGATACCTCAATTATTACTATTTGCTTTTTTAAAATATGAGTATCCACTTCCACTAATAATAATGAATATTATTCAGATTCTGTTTGCATCATTTTTAATATTATCATATTTTAAAATAATTATAAGGCAAGATACTATACAAAATGAACTTACTACATCTGAACTACATAATAAAACACTTATTGAAATTGTAGATGGTGTAAGAACTTTAAAACATGACTATGGTAACATAGTACAAGCACTAAATGGATATGTAGTAACAAAACAGTATGATAAACTCGGTGAATATGTCAATTCATTAATTAAGGAATTCAGTTCTGTAAATAATGTTTCTGCTATTGATCCTAAAATATTTAATGAACCTGCAATATATGGTGTAGTTGGCGCCAAATATTTTTATGCCACAGATAATGATATCACTTTTGAGATTGAAGTAACCTCTGACATCAAAAGTATTAGTTTTTCAAAGCCTGAACTTTCAAGAATATTTGGTATATTATTAGATAATGCAATTGAAGCCACACAAAAAATTGAAAATAAATATATTAAATTAGAAATATCATTTAATGATAATAAATATGCAGACGTTATTCGAATCATAAATACCTATGACACATCTATCGATATTGATTTAGAAAAAATATATGAAAAAGGTGTATCCAGTAAAGAAGTAAAATCAGGTATTGGATTATGGGAAGTAGCAAAACTGGTAAATAGAAATAAGCACTCACAAATTTATGCAACAATTGAAAAAGATAAATTTGTTCAAAATTTAATTATAGAAAGAATAGATTAGCAATAAGCTAGTCTTTTTTAACAAAAGAGCCTTAAATGCATTTTCATTTAAGGCTTTTATTTATCATATTTTTTCGTTTATCTTATATTATTTCTCAATAAGACATTTAGGTGCTTTTGGTTGATGTAAAAGAAATACCCAACAACTATTTGTAGATGACTTTGCATATGCCTCAACCATTTTCTTTAATAATTTTTTCATTAAATTCACCTCTTCTCATAAGTATATATATTGAAAGTTTACGCTATTAAGTAAACTTTATAAACCATCATTTACTTGACTTTCAATATATATTTATATTTAAAAACATTTCTGTTTTTAAAACTTATTTATTATAATATTCTTTAAATTCTTCTGACTCATAACTATATTTGCACTTAAAAAATTTATACACTAGTTTTGTTGTACATAAATCTATATTTAAAATAGTTATAAGGATTATATTTTGAATATATAAATCTTGAATTTCTAGTAGATTAAATGAAAGAATCACTAGTAACGAAATTAGTCCAATTAGTTTCAATTTTTTTCTTTTCGCTTTTTTTAGGATAGGGATCTCTTCTGTATCCGCTGGAGCTATTCTCCAGATCACTATTAATGATAGAAGAAATGTTACTAACGTTAGTAAATATATATTTACATTAATATATTTGGCTATAAAAACCGGAAGTATAAAATATATTGTACTAAATATTAAACACGCTATATTAGTTCTTGCATGAACACCACCAACAAATGTTTTATACATCATGGTAATAGCTAGTACAATTCCCATATACTGTAATATATTACAAAAGTATCCTATTAAAAATATAATCGTATATTTGGGAATATCTTCTAAGATTCTAGTAATTCCAAATAGCATAATTTCTCTTTCATTGCCTTCTACTTTTTCATCTTTATATAGAAAATTATCTAAAATGTAATTACTCATTTTTTCTATCACTAATATTCACCACCTAAATATATTATAATTTATAATTTTTTATTTTTTTCTTATATGTCTTTAATATTTCATTATTTTTGTTCAAAAATTATTTTTTCCTATTCACGGCTATTTTTTAAGTTTTCACAAAAATTTATTTAATAGTCACACTATTTTTTCTATGACATAGTATATATAAAAAAGGGGGATTAATATGGATAATATATGCTTACGAATTGGTGATATAGCACCAAGATTTAATGCTACATCAACATTAGGAGATATAAAACTTAGTGATTATTTAGGAAAATGGCTTGTATTATTCTCTTTTCATGGAGCTTTTACACCAATATGTACTACAGAAATAGTGGCGTTTTCAAAAGCCAATCAAGAATTTAATGATAGGAACTGCTTATTACTTGGTCTTTCCACAGACAGTAATACAACACATATGTCATGGACAAATGATATTGAGAAAATGACTAATATGGAAGTTCCTTTTCCAATCATTAGTGACTCAAATCTAAAAATATCCAAAATGTACAACATGCAAGCTGATAATAATGATACACAGACTCTCCGTACAATATTTATACTAGATCCAAATCAAAGAATTAGATTGATTTCAATGTATCCAACAGAAATAGGAAGAAATATTTATGAAATTTTAAGATGTCTTCAAGCATTACAAGAAAGTGATGAAAATAACACAATTATTCCAGCCAATTGGATGCCAGGAAATCCTACAATGTATAGAGCACCTAAAAATTATATAGAACTTAAAGAAAGAACAAATAATCCAGATTATAAATGTTTAGATTGGTATTTATGCTTTAATAATCGAGTGTAAATGAAAGGGTGATTATATGGAAAATAATTGTAATAACTGTAATAATAATAACTTTTTAAGTAACTTATTTGGTGGTAATAATTGTATATTCATTATTGTAATTATTGTAGTTATACTAATATGTTGCAATACAAATAAAAATACTAGTCAATGCTAGTATTTTTATTATATATTTCTTTAATATTTTGATAAACCTCATAAGTAATTTCACAATCCTTTAAAGATCTATGAGCACCTGAATAATTAACATGAAAATGATTGGCTAAAGTTTCTAATTTATAATTTTTTATTCCCTTTACATATTTTCTAGATAATGCAAGTGTATCTAAGCATTTATTTTCTAAAGTATATTCAAAATGCTTTTGAAAATTATTTCTTAGAAATCCCATATCAAAATTCGCATTATGTGCCATTAAAGTGCTACTACCAGTAAAATCCATAAACTTTCTAAGTGCATCTTTAATTTCCATAGCATCTTTTAACATATCATTTGTAATACCAGTAAGTCTTGTTATAAAAGGACTCACTTGATTTTCAGGCTTTACTAATATATCTAATCTATCTATAATTTGATGATCTTTTACTTTTATTGCTCCAATTTCTATGATTTCATTATTGATTGGAGACAGTCCTGTTGTCTCTAAATCGACTATTACATAGTTTTCTTCAAACATATATTCCTCCCATTTTTAATAAGCAATGGTTCTCATTCTTATCATAATTAAAACACATCTACTTTGATTATATCATAAAACATACAGAAAAGTAAATAAAAGACTACATTTTTCTGGACATGTATGATATAATATGATTATGTATATTTTTATACTGAATCATAATTGATAGGAGGGATTACAATTGGTTACTGCAATCGAAATGCGGGCATTAATGCTAAATTTACAGCCAACACAAAAAGAATCCAAAGAAATAATGAAAAGAAAAAATAAGGTATCTAAAATTCTTACTAAGATGAACACTAAAAATAAATATGAATTAAAAGATATCCTTGATAAAATTTCTAAAAACGTATTTTTTGGAAGTTTAGAACTAAATGAATGTCCTCACAAACAAGTATTACATGTATTAAAAAAGCTTGGATTTGACGTTAAGACATCTAAAAAAGACATCAGACCTACCTATATCTATTGGTAATTTTTAAACTCGTATATTAATACGAGTTTTTAATTTGCATTTTTATGTAATGTATGATATAATTTAATGCATAATTATTAAGAACTTCAAAACTATTGAAAGAAGGAGAAAAAAGATGAAACTTCAAAGTTTTCAGGAATGCATGAATCATGCAACAAAAAAAATCCACGTTAGTGAGGAACAACTCATCAAACTCAGCGCAGTCTTTGAACCTATCCCCGTAGGGAAACCAATATCCAAAGAAATGGATAAAACTTGCATTGAAATTGTCAATCAACATGGTACTAACCATACCTTTGTCGATTTTTCTACGAGCAATCAAATCATCTGCACATGTTTTATGAATGGCTTTCCTCTGTGTGTTATCTCAATTAAAAATATACTCTATACTCCTGAGGAATTAAGAAAGCAATGTCCTGATTATAAGGCAGTTGGAGAAATTAAAGATGAAAAGGTATTTCCAATTACATTGCTTTGGGCCAATGATAAAATCAATATCGACCTTGCTACGCATTCTGTAGCACAGCTTGGAATCATTGCTGATTTAGATCGATACTTAGCAATCAAAGAAAATTTGACTCAATCTAAAATAGAGTCTCACAGGATCACTATCAACTCTAATAGTCCATTGCTGGGAAATCGTAAGACTAGAAGACAAAACAAAAAAAATAGAGCTAGTCAGCAAACGGATGTAATTAAAAATACTCTGATTATCTCACTTCCGGATTCAGACTTGTTGGAAGATATTACAATGAAGGAATTCAATATAAAAAAAAGAACTGTCAAAGCACATAAACGCACATTAAAAAACGGAATTGTAAAAGAGTTCCCGGAAAAGACCTATTATAAAGTGGTATGACAACTAAGCTCTCATGTATATTACATGAGAGCTTTTCTTATCCATAAAATTTAATTTGATAACTACATTGGAACTCTTTATTTTTTTCTAAACATATGCTATTTTTATCACAGAATCTATGACTTGAATCTATTGTATCAGCAGTAGTAAACCAAGGTTCAATACACACAAAAGGAGCACCCATTTTAGACCATACTGCAAGCTTGGGAAAGCTGGAAAAATCAAAATCCAAAATTTTGTTACCATCCGAAGTAAGAGAAATCATATTAGATTCAATGTTCTCCATAATAATAGCATCATGAGTAAATGTCTCCTCATTTATGTGGATTACTTGATTATTTGTAAATCTAGACTTAACAAAACTATTATCATCACATATTAACCCATTTTCTAATTGTAAAAATTGAATCTTATGTTCTTCCTTTTCAAATATTAAATTATTATTACACAAAGGATTGATATAAAAAGCTGGATGTCCACCAATTCCAAATTCTATTTCTTTGTTATCAACATTTTTCACGATATAAAACACTTTCAACACATCTTCCATTACAACATATTTGATATAAAGTTCAAATCGATATGGAAATTTATCTAAAGTCTCTTGATTAAAACGAAGTAGATATTCATGAATATTGTTTTCCTTTTTTAAGGTTTCAAATTCCATATCTCTTGCAAATCCATGCTGCGTCATTTTACATTCTTGTCCATTTATGATAGTATAATCATCTTTTAATCTTCCCACAATAGGAAATAAAACTGGAGCATGTCTTCCCCAGAAAACATTTCCATTTTGATCTAATACACGGTTTCCTTGGTGTAACTTCTCTTGTCCATTAATCTTGATACTAGTAAGTTCTGCTCCTAATGCCTTACTCTCTATCTCTAGCATTAACATCACCATTTAAACTATAACATAGTATCAATAAATTTACAATAGAAAAGGTACCACATTCGTGATACCCATAGTACAACAATTGGCAGTTTTAACCTCGTAAGCGTACTCTGCCAAACACTTACCTTCCTATTACAGATCTACTGTCTCCACGATAATACGCTTGATCTGTTCCCAGCCGGCGTGTTCAAAGCGGAACTCTTCTTCCTCCTTCCCCGTGGCGGGATTAATAACAGTATTTCCCGTAGCCACACGGTTTGCCTTTGCTCTAATGACTGGTCTAGTATTAACCCTAGGATTAACTAAATTAGCCAGTATAGCCGGCGGTAACACAACTGCTAACACCTCACAGTCACCTGCAAGTTCTAAGACCTCTGCCGCGTCACGGACACTGCCAGAGTACTGAACAATCTCTACATCGCCGTAAATCCGTTTCAAATCGGAGAGCTGAACATCTGTCATTGTGTGTCTTGATAGCCAAAATACTCTTGTCATAGTATGACCTCCTTGAAGTATATTACCGATTACGGTAAAGTGTTTATGTTTTCTATATCTATATTATAAGGCACAAACGAATATAAGTAAAATAGTTATAAATTATGTTTTGTATAACTCAAACTTATATAGTTCTCCAAAAAAATAGTGCCTAACAAGGCACTTTACTCTTCAAATTCATCTCTTAAAAAATCTACAAATTTCAATGTCGCAAAACTAGAAATTTCTCCCTTTAAAATAGCGATACTTGCCTTTATCTTTGGCAAATCAGGTTTTAAGTCAAGCTTTATTAAAGTTCCATCAGCTATTTCATTCTTAATTAAGCTTTCCTGACCTATGGCAATTCCCATACCATTTTTAGCAAAATGTTTTCTTGCTTCTGAATTGGAGATCTCATATCTAGCAGATATTTTTAATCCATTTTTTTCTGCAAATTCGCTTAATACTTTTCCAGTATTTGAATTCTTTGTTGTCAGTATTAAATTGCAATTTTCTAAGTCTTGATACTTATTTATCGGATTCTCTTTTAGATATTCCGGTGTTGCATAAAAGCATAGTTGGTCTTCAGGACCTTCTATTTTTTCAACATTTGTAGGCAGTTCTTGATTAGAATCTTTAAATATTACAATATCATATTTTCCTTTCGAAAGTCCATTAATCGAATCAAAAGCAAGTCCATTTGAAACTTCGATATTAATTTTAGGAAACATGTTAGAAAATTGTAAAATTGCATTATATAATATACTAACGCCAAATGTATTTCCACACCTGATTCTTATTGTTCCTTCTTCTAAATTAATATATTGACTAAATTTCTTTTCAGCATTTTCTATCGTTTCAATACTCTCTTTCATATAACAATATAGTTTTTTTCCTTCTTCAGTAAGAACTACTCCTTTTGGTACTCTATAAAACAATGTCCCTCCAAGTTGCATCTCAAGTTTTCTAATGCTTTGTGTAACAGCTGGCTGTGATATGTATAATTCCTCAGCTGCTCTAGAAATACTACCAGCACTTGCCACAACATAAAATAAATTATACAAATCAAAACTAATATTATTCATATTCTTTCTCTCCTTAATACATTAATCATATACTAAAAACATAAAAAAAACAATAGTATGACAATCATACTATTGTTCATCAATTGATTTAAGATCCAATCGATTTATATCTTTTTACCCCAATCTTCCAAATCAAAAAGCATGGAATGATAAATAAAAAGGAAATAAAGGGTGATATCATATAAAGTAGATTATTGCTCTTCCCTATAACATATAACAATGGATAATAATTCACAAAAGCCATTGGTAATATATAAGTAAAAAAATCCAATACCCATTTTTTATATATATCTAGCGGATATTGAGCTAAGTCTCTACCTCCATCAGTAAATATATTCATTATCTCAAGACTTTGCGTTGTAAAAAATGTAATACTAGCTTTTAAAATGAATAAATTAGCATATATTACTATTGTTCCAATTATCATCAAAAATATAGTTATCATTTTATCTAAATACAATAGTTCCCTATGAAATATTAGTACCATTAATAGGGCTATAAATCCTGTTATTGCCTTACCAATTTTTTGAAATTCTATTTTCGTTCCAAGTACTTGAATAATTAAATTTCTAGGCCTTGTAAGGATCCTATCAAATTCACCATTTGCAAGTATTTTTGCGAAATGATCAAAACCCCTAAAAAAGCACTCTGATATAGAAAAACCAAAAAACGATATTGCAAAGCAAATCAATACATCTCTAAATGTATATTCATGAATTGATCCAAATTTATCAAACAAGAATACAATTGAGAGAAATGAAAAGCCTGATGAAAATACTTGAGATATTACAGATATGATAAATGATTTTCTATATTCTAGCATTGAAGCAAGTTGAATTTTAAAATATTTTAAATATAATTCTATCATTTTTAACCCCCTTGTACTACTATTTTCTTTTCTTGTTTTCTGATTATTTTTTTACCAATCAATGTAAGTATCATTAACCAAAATATCTGCAAAACTACAATCTTTATTATTTCTTCTAAATCACTAATATAACCAGAATAAACATTAAATGAGACATTTTGCATATAATAAAATGGAGTAAATTTGATAATTTTGATCAGAAAATCTGGCATAAAAGCAATTGGTATCACCATTCCTGAAAAGAATTCAGCAATCAACTGAAAAGCGGTTCTTATTCCATTAGAAGAAAAGGTCGACATTAAAACACCATACATGATCATGATATATGAAATGACAAGTAGCATTGATAATATCAATGTTATTATAAAAAATATAAAATGAAGACAACTTGCAGGCATAGATAATCCATACTCTCCAATTGGCATGATGGAACATATCAAAATCATTGGTATACACCTAATAATTGTAGTTCCAATTTTAGTTCCAAAACTTCTCGCATGCCAAATATGATAAAGATTAACAGGTCTTATTAGTTCCATTGCAATATTACCAGATGTTATGGTCTCTAGAACATCTTTATCAATCGACCATAAATTAAACATCATAAAAAATGCCTGTTGCAGCCATATATATGTAGACATTTGTGAAATAGTCATGTCAGAGTTTGTTCCATTCTGAAGAAAAGTAGCAAATAGCATAATATACATACCACCCCATGCAAATTGAGTAAGTACACCTGCAAATGCTGCCATCTTATATTGTATATTGTCCAAAAATCTTATTTTTAAATATCCCAAATAAACACTCATATTTGATACTCCTCGTACAATTTTACAACCATATCATCAATAGAAGTATTCTCTACTTCTAAATCAATCACATCTACTTTATTAGTCAAATATGATATAGCCTTTGCAAGGGGAATCTTTTTCTCATCTATTTCAAATTTTGTTCCATCTTCTTTCTTTTCAATTACGCTTATTCCTTCACATAAGTGATCTATTTTTCCTTTATACCTTAAAGTAATATATTTTCTTCTAAACTTTTTCTTTAAATCATTCAGCTTACCATCAAGTAAAATTTTTCCTTTTCCAATTAGTATAATTCTGTTCGTTAATGCTTCAATATCTCCAGTATCATGAGTAGTAAGTATAATAGTAGTATTTTTCTCCTTATTAATCTTTTTGATAAAATTTCTGACAGAAACTTTTGAAACACTATCAAGACCAATTGTTGGCTCATCTAAAAATACAATTTTAGGATCATGCAAAAAAGCAGCAGCAATTTCACAACGCATTCTTTGTCCTAAACTTAATTGCCTTGTTGGCGTTTTTATGATCTCTTTAATATTTAGCATATGAACTAACATTTCTTTTTGCCTTTGGTATTTTTCATCTGGTATTTTATAAATTGATTTGATAAGCTCAAAGGAATCTTCTACAGGAACATCCCACCAAAGAGCTGAACGATTGCCAAACACTACGCCAATATCCTTTACGTATCTTGCTCGATCTTTCCATGGCGTAAGTCCATTGATTTTACATTCACCATGTTCTGGTGTAAGAATTCCACACATAATTTTGATAGTAGTAGATTTCCCAGCACCGGTTAGGTCCAATATACCCAACCATTTCACCTTCCTTTATACAAAAGGAAATGTTATCTAAAGCATGTACTGTTTCATAATCTCTTCTCACAAAATTTTTAGCTGCATTCATAATTCCTGCTTTTCTTTTTGAAACTTTATACTCTTTAGAAATATTTTTTAATTCTATCATACTTCATACCCTCCTTTTCTATGATAAAATAAAAAAACTAACTTAAGATAAAACATCCCAAGTTAGTTTGCCGTTTTTTTGTACATAGACTTATGACCGCCTATCTACGATAGCCGGTCTATAAGATATATTCATCATTATTTAAGTTACTATTTTTTGCTAAAATATATCCAAATATTCTATTTACAAAAAACAACCATTTGAATTATAGCATATGTAAACTTAAATAGCAATACTATTTTAATATATTTTTTAATACTACTGTCTTTATTCTTGACATTTCTTCAAGAGTACTAGAAACACCCTCATTGCCAATACCGCTATGTTTCCATCCGCCAAATGGCATTTCTACACTTCTCCAAAAGCTTGCACCATTTACAACAGCTCCACCACATTCAAGTCTTTCAGCAACTTTTAATGCCCTTGAAAAATTCCTTGAAAATACACAACCACAAAGGCCATAAGGTGACTGATTCGCTATAGCTATAGCTTCTTCTGGTGTATCAAATCCAATAACGGATATGACTGGTCCGAATATTTCCATATCTATAGCAACAGGCATATCTTTTGTAACATCATTTAATATTGTAGGTGTATAAAAAGCCCCTGTTCTTTGCCCTCCACAAACGATTTTTGCACCAAGTTTTACCATGTCATTTACTTGCTCTTCAACCCTTTTAGCTGCAGCAACATTAATTAAGCATCCCATTTGTGTTGATTCTTCAGATGGATTTCCTATCTTGATTCTTTCAATTCTTGCTTTCATCTTTGAAACAAATTGCTCTTTTACAGCATTATGAATTAAGAATCTTTTGCTAGCACAGCATACTTGACCAGCATTATACATTCTTCCCCAAACTGCCTCTTCTACTGCTAAATCAACATCTCCATCATCTAATAATATAAATGCATCATTTCCACCAAGTTCTAGTGATACATGAGTTAAATTTTGTGAAGCAGTAGCCATTGTTTGCATTCCAGCAGCAGTGCTTCCAGTAAGTGATACTAAATCAACTCCTGGGTGAGCAGCAAGTGCCTGTCCTGCAATAGGACCATCTCCTGTTATTCCTTGAATAACACCAGCAGGTACACCTGCTTCCATTAATATATCACATAATGTAAGCAATGTTAATGGATTATAATTTGAAGGCTTTACAATAACAGCATTTCCCATAATTAAAGCAGAAGGTACTTTTTGTCCAAATAAGTCTACAGGGAAATTAAATGGTATAATTGTTGCAACCACTCCAAGTGGTACCCTTTCAGTATATTGAACTGTCTTTTCAGAACCAGGTTCTGCACTTCCAGGAATATTAATACCATATAAGTGTTTTGCTTTTTCAACATATCCCATTGTTAATGTTCTAACATTTGCAATCTCGCCTCTAGCTTCAGTAATAGGTTTACCAGTTTCATTTGATAACATTCTAGCTAAACTTTCTTTTCTATGTTCTACAATTTCAACATATTTTTCAAGAATTCTTCCTCTTTCATGCATTGGTACCTTAGCCCACGCCTTTTGAGCAATTCTTGCAGCCTTAACTGCATTATCAACATCCTCTGCTGTTGAATTTGGTACTGTATCAATGTATTCACCATTTGCTGGATTTACAAGCTCTATAATTGCACCATTTACAGCATCAACGTGTTCACCGTTAATTAAATTTTTCATAACTACCTCCGTGTTAATTATTATTCTTTAGCAAATCCTGTGAAAGATAACATTAATCCACCACAAGTATTTAATCCATCATCTTCATGTCCATACTCACCAAAAGTAAATACAGTCATAAATGGAGTATCTCCTGCTATTGATTTTAAATTCTCATAAACTTCATTGATTCTATCACCAATTCCTGCTCTACGTCCACCACAATGAACAAATAAATATCCAGCAGGAGTTGTATTCATTCTTAAATTTAACTCATATAAAGTTGGTTTTACTGATTCAATTAATTCATCAACAGAAGCTGACATTTGAATTACAGCAGTTTTTTCACTAAGCTTATTTCCAACATTCATAGAATAATCTTCATTACCATTCATTGGATGACGAATCGCTATCAAGTCTCCAAGCCTATCTTTGACACCAAGTGGTGCAGTAATAGTTGCAGAAAGTAAATTTCCTCCCATTAAATCATCTGGATTTTGGTTTGTCCACTCTGCATATTTTTTCACAGCAGGAACACCATCAATTTCAACTAATCTTCTTGCTCCATCCACTTTGGTAATAATACCAACGTGATCAGTCTCTTTATATGCACCCGTAAATACATTTTCTATCTTTTTATCAGTATAGAAAAATGCTATAACAACACCATCAGCAAAAACTTTATTATCAGAGAAAAGACTCCATTTTCCCTCAATTGTATTATCTGCACAACTACCGCCAAAGAATGGTACTCTACCAATAACATCTTGAATTCCTTTTAAATAGTACTCTTCTTCTGCAGGAGAAGCTGACATATAGAAATAATCAGGTGCATATTCCATACCAGCATTTCTCAATGCCTCTAATGCAACTTTTCTTCCTGTTTCTCTAGGATCATCTCCTCTTTCTGATGCAGCAGTTCCAACTACTAATTCTTCATCACTAAATGCCATAACTCCAGAGAATCCATTCTCACTAGTAATGTAACCATCATTAGTTATAATCCCAGTAAATGAAGTACAACCTATCACTGGAACTCCAGGAAATACTGCTTTAACTCCTTTCACCACTTCTTTTTGATTGTAATCAACACTACTATATACTAAAGCAAGTTTAGTATCTGTTAGACCTCTACGAGCCATTTGTGCTGATGTAGTACCTGATATAAAAGAATCTTTATCAGTACTATAACCAACATTTGTTTTTAACATATACCCACCTCATTTTTTTAATTTTACACTGTAAAAACAGTATAATATATAATTATATTTTATCTTAAATCAAAAATATAAACAATAGTGAACACATAAATTTCACAAAAAATTAGTAGACATTTAAAAACATCTACTATTTAATATCATCTATTATTTTTTTAAATCATATTCATCTAAAAAACTATAATTTTGCTTATCCTTAGTCCAACCAATCATTGCATTTAAGTTTACATTAGACATACTATGAAATATACTAGTATCAGCATATTTGCTCTTGTGTCTCAAATCTTGAATGATTTTTTTTATTTCAAGTCGTTTAGAATCTTCTTCAGCTTTTTCTTTTGAAAATTTACAAGCACAATCTAAAAATGTTAAATGATTACTATCTCTCCAAGAAATAATATCATCTTCTTTGACGTAAAACATCGGCCTAATAAGTTCTAGATTAAAATGATCACTATGAAGTTTAGGCATCATCGTTTTTACTTCTCCACCATAAAATATATTTAAAAGTAAAGTTTCAATGGCATCATCAAAATGATGGCCAAGTGCAATTTTATTACATCCTAATTTTTCTGCTTGTCCATATAAAACGCCTCTTCTCATTTTTGCACATAAAAAACAAGGTGAATCATCTATACTGTTTTCAATAATCTTAAATATATCACTATCAAAAATCTCAATTGGAATATTAAGAAGTTTTGAATTGGATTTTATCAACTCTAAATTTTCTTTATCATAGCCAGGATTCATTACTAAAAATACCAAATCAAACTTTAAATTACCATGTTTTTGAAACTCTTGAAAGCACTTAGCCATAAGCATTGAATCTTTCCCGCCTGATATGCATACAGCTATTTTGTCACCATCTTTTATCATATGATAATCTTCAATTGCCTTTCTAAATTTTCTGTATATTCTTTTCCTATAAGTTGTTATAATTCCTTTCTCGATTTCTAAATATTTTTCCATATTCTTCTCCTCAATTTATTATATCAAAACAAGTACATTTTTTCAACACTTTTAACATTGACATAAATGATATAATAATGTGTATGTATTATACCATTTTTTACAAATATAATTATTTGTCTGTTTATTATATATGAATTCATATGTGAAAGGAGGATCGACATGATCAATCAATTTATACATGACTTAGAAAAACGAATACCAAAAGGACTAACAAGAAAGGAATTCGCCAAATTTATCTATATTGAACTAGGCGATTATTTTTATTTTGATCCTAAATATTCTTTTGGAAAATCTAGAGACAACAAAATTTTTTATGATTCAATTATAGCGCACCCAAAATATTTAAACAAGTGTTTTGAAAATAGACTTATTATTTGTAAATCTTTAGCATATATATGTGTATACGTTTTTGAGTATTTTGGATACAAAATAACAACCTGCATAGATAGTGATGAATATCACATATATAATCAAATAGAGATTGATAATCTCACTTATTCTATGGATCTACAATTAGATCTAATTCGCATTAAAACACGTCAAAAGACAAAATTTTTTTGTAGTAATTTTAATGGAGCGAAAAATTATATTTCAGATGATGAGCAATATATCATTGATCTACATATAAATTATATATCTTTAGATAACACTTATACAGATACTTATATAAAAAATACTTTACTTGCATCTACAAAGCTTGCTGACTGTTATCAGAAGGTTAATTTCATTATCACTTACCTATTAGAAGATTTTAAAATCAATGGATATATAGAAATGTCATCTTTTCATAAAAAAATGCTTTCTAAAATAAAATGCACAATATACTTTGCAGATTGTTCTATCAGGGAAAATGAAACTACAATCTATATTCTTTTTCTTTCCTTTGAATACAAAAGAAATCACTATATTTTTTATTTTGATGCTTCCAAAAATCGGTATATATCAATTTCAATTGGAGAATTAGAAAAGGCTTTCAGCTATGGATTACGTATAGAATCTGGAAAAATTTATACTTTGAATAAGGTACTAGATAAGAGGAATTTATATAGACATTCGTTTTATCTTGCCAAAAATAGGACCTGACTATTCGTCAGGTCTTATCCTTATTATTCAATAGATTTTCTTCCAAGATCATAGGCCCGCTTGCAAAGCGTAACATATTCACAAATATAATTTTTATGAATATTTTGCTCACATCCTTTACAAAGATATTCTATTGATCTTAATTTTTCTTTTAGTGGTTTCTCATCAATATAGAAGCTCCTTTTATACGTTCCATCTTCATCTTCAACCATCCCAATATAGCCGCCATCAGTCATATCATAAAGTTGCGTATCAATAAAAGGCTTAAAATACTCGCAAATGAACTCTCCTAAATCTCCATCACTTCTATAATACTTTGTGTTTAGTCTAACCACTACATAGTAGCCGAGTTTTGTTATAGCAGCTCCCATTTTGCCTTTGGCTTTTGCATATTCTTCATAGTGTTGACATTCTATTAAAGAAACCTCATCTAACATGTTTTCATTTTCTGATATCAGGTAATTGATCTGAACACCCAAAGATTGGGCCTCACGGTGTTTTGATAACTTAGTTTTCCGAAAATATTCAGAGAATTCTTCAAGTTTATGAGTATTCCAATCACACAAGAGTTGTAAATCATTCAAAATAGAGTCATCTATTTCCTTTTTTAATACAAAAGTAAGCTTTCCTTCATAATAGTTTCCCATTTACTTTTCTCCTAATACTCTGGACAAATCCACATCCAAATACTCAATTTTTTCATGTTCTACAGAAATATTTGACTTACTGGTAAAGAACTTTTTTATCTTTGATGTAGGTGCAAATATAGGGTTGGATAAAGCTGTTATTTCACAATGTGTCACAACAACATAAATTTCTTCAACACCACTTTCTACTAATCTTTCACAACATTTAAAGATAGTATCACCTTTAGAGCACAGATCATCAATAATAATACATTTTTTACCTATTCCGGAAAACTCACCTAACATATCAAATTTTTCTATAAAATTGGTTATATTATTCCGTTTTTTCTCAAAATAGCAGATATTAGGAGCAAAATGATACTTTGAATACCTTTCAGCAGCTCCCTTATCAGGAAAAACAATATAATCATCTGTTCCAAAGCCAACTTTTTTCTTTACCTCAGGAATCCACTCCACTAATGGATCTATTGCCTTTGCATCATTTAACATTTCAAGAGTCTGCTTTGAATGTGGTTCAACTACAAATATCTCACTAAAGCTCATCCAGTTGATATATTCACAAATGGGTTTTAAAGTAAAGATATCCCCCTCACATTTTCTATCCATCCTCTGATATGGCATACACCAAAAGACTAACTTGGCATTTCTATTAAGCCGTTTTAGATCACTTGCTACAAAAAGTAGATTGATAAGATCCTCGTTTACACTGTAGTCCTTTCTCTCCGTCTCATAAAAAAACTCAACAACATTTCCATTATCTTTGAGCAGCGAGTCCAGTTCTCCAACTTTACACTCGGAATTTGTAAAATGTTTTACAGTTAACGATTTGCCATTAAAAAGAATCATTTTTCTTCCTCCTTCAATTTGTATTAACAATAAAGTTATTATAATTATAGTAGATATTATATCATTTTTATGTTAACAAATCAAGACTAGTCCTACAATTAATATCGAATAACATTTTATTTATAAAAAAATAAATCGGTAACACCGACTTATCTTGATTCTTTATTCTTAAATTTGAATGATATCTTTTTAAATAATCCATTTAATTTATCAAATACACTTTGCTCTTCTGGAATGACCATAAGCATACTTTCAATCATTTTATTTTCTTCTTTATCTGCTTTTGAACCTTTATATGCCATAAACTCTTGTTTCCAAGTATAAAAATTATTATTGTTAATTCCACTTTCAAGTTCAAAAACTCTTTGTGATATTTCCATCATTTTATCACAATCAATAGGATCCCCATTTCTAAATTTATTAAATACTTCTTTATATGAAAAATATTTACTTTGAATATATTCAATTTCTTCCTCATTTAATACATCTTTATGGTCTTCTAACTCAGATGCCAAACCATCTACTACTTTTCCGGCCCTTGCTATTGTTTCAATTTTATTTAGTATATCTTTTTGTAATTCTAAATCTTCCATATTAGGTTCATTTTCAATTGTATCTAAAATGTCTTTAATTTCCATATTTCCCCCTAATTGAAATATTAAAAAACTAATATTTCTACTTATATCATATATTATATACTAAATTGTCAGTTTTTACAATAACATATCAAAAATCATTACTTAAAATCTATCTGACCCTCATAAACTTGCGTTGCCGGCCCTGTCATATATATATTATTTTCTCTTTTGTTCCACTCTATCTTAAGGACTCCACCTTTTAAAATAACATCCACCTTTTTATCCACATATCCTTTCATATTTGAGGCAACTAGAGCAGCACAAGCACCTGTTCCGCATGCTAAAGTTTCACCTGCCCCTCTTTCATATACGCGAACTTTCAAAGTATTTTTATCCACGATTTCCACAAATTCTACATTTGTCCTATTTGGAAAAATATGATTCTCGCTAATCAACTTTCCATACAAAAAAACATCAACTTGGTTCACATCTTTTACAAAAATAATTGCATGAGGATTTCCCATAGACACAGGTATAATACTAAATATTTTGTTTTGTATTTTAATTCTTTCTTCATTTTTGAAACTCGGTTCTCCCATATTAACAGTAACATCTATTACATATCCATTTTTGATATTTAATTTTAAAACTTTCACTCCAGCTAGGGTCTCAACAGTCATCACATCTTTTTTTACTAAACCTTTTTCATATGCATATTTGCCAACACATCTTATGCCATTACCACACATTTCAGCTTCAGTTCCATCGTAGTTAAATATTCTCATTTTTAAATCACAACTACTACTTTTATCAATTAAAATAACACCATCAGAACCGATTCCAAAATTTCTATTACTTACAAATTTTGCAAATAGCTCAGGATTTTTAATATTATTTTTCAAACAATTTATATATACATAATCATTCCCTATTCCATGCATTTTGGTAAAAAATACCACATATATCACCTCATAAAATAATATATGTGACAAATTTAATATATATGATTTATTCACTTAAATCAAAATCTGGTACATACTCCTCCTCATGCTCTCCAAGTTCTTGAATATATCCATTTTCAAATCCTAGTTTTTCTACAAAGTTCCAAACTTCATTTAACTCATCTTGATTGATTTTACGATTAATTTCACGATATTCACAAGCTTTATACGTTGGAAAATATTGTGCCATGATACTAATATACACTTGATTTGATAAATTTTCTTTAATCCATTCTAATACTTTCTTAGAGTTTTCTATACAATCTGGTAATATCATATGCCTGATTATTATCCCTTTTTGAATCATACCATTCTCATCAAACACAGCATTGCCAACTTGATGGTACATTTCAAGAATTGCTTTTGAAGTAATTTCAAAATAATTACTAACACTGGAATATTTTTTTGCAATATCCGAAAAATAATATTTAAAATCTGGTAAATAAACATCAATATATCCATCTAAAAGTCTTAAGGTTTCAACAGATTCATAACCACTAGAATTATATATAACTGGAATATGAAGCCCCTTTTCTTTAGCTATTTTTAAAGCAGATATGATATGTGGAACATACATAGTAGGTGTTACTAAATTAAGATTATTTGCACCTTTTTCTTGCTGTGATATAAACACATCCGCTAAATGTTCAATCGTTATTTCCTTTCCATATCCTAAATGACTGATTTTATAGTTTTGACAATATACACATTTTAAATTACATCCCGAGAAAAATACCGTTCCAGATTTTCCACTAATGCACGGTTCTTCAAAATAGTGAAGTGAGGCTAGTGCTATTTTGATATTTTTACCAGCACCGCATCTTCCTAAAAACTGATTTCTATTCACTCTACACTTCCATGGACAAAGTTCACATTTCTCTAATTCTTTCATAAATCTCACACAGATATTATATCACAAAAAATAGACAAAGAAAAGGAGCCCCGAATTCGAGACTCTCTTGAATAGCTTGACCCCGCTACGGGTTCGCCTCGGCGGCGTGCCCTGGAGGTTGCTACCCTCATGCACATACTCAAAAGTTCATATACGTAAGAAAAAATAAGAAAAAATGAGTATATGTATGATATGTTATAAAGGTAGTAACTATCAGTCAAGACAAGATTTCATGACTCCTTTTTATCGCTACCAGCTAAAAGCTGGTTCAACTTTCAGTTACCAGACTATGTCTGGATTATCCACACCTTCCACCGCAAACTCTGCAGTCACACTAGATCCATTGTAGGATACAGTGATCACATAGTTGCTTGCGACTTCTGACGTATGGATTGTGATCGTACCGTCACTGGAAATGTCATAAGACAATCCATTTAACCCAGATACGCTCACTTCTGACCAGTCAATGTCCCCATCATAAAAAATCTCACCCTGAATATCACTTCCGCAAATGACACTGCTGTCAAACATGGAAATGCCAGTCAAGGTACCCGCTACCTTTTCAGGTTCGCTAGGTATTTCTTCTTCAGCAGGAGTCTCAGATTCACTCGGAGTTTCCTCTTCAGCAGGAGCCTCAGATTCACTAGGTGTTTCTTCTTCTGCAGGAGCCTCAGATTCACTAGGTGTTTCTTCTTCTGCTGGTTTCTCTGTTTCCGTTCCAGGCTGTTGAGCTTCACTCTCATCATTAGTACCAATCTTGTTAACTGTGAAGTTTACAGACTGGCTTACATCACCATAACTAATAGTAGCTGTGCCACTCTCACTAGGTGCTGCAAAAGTCCAAGTACCATCGGCGCTTACGCTACCAACACTAACATTGAACTTATTATAGTTAACATTTTCTCCTTCTGCTTTCACTTCAAACTGAAGACTATCGCCTTCGTATCCGTCGTTACAGATAGGAGCAACATTGATAGAGGTGATTTTCATCTCTGCAGGTGTTTCAGTTCCTGGATTCTCTGTTTCAGTTCCTGGATTCTCAGGTTTCGGGTCTTCCGTTCCAGGCTGTTGAGCTTCACTCTCATTATTAGTACCAATCTCGTTAACTGTGAAGTTTACAGACTGGCTTACATCACCATAACTAATAGTAGCTGTGCCACTCTCGCTAGGTGCTGCAAAAGTCCAAGTACCATCAGAGCTTACGCTACCAATAGATACGTTAAACTTAGTATACTCAATGTTCTCTCCCACGGCACTAATTGCAAACTGAAGACTATCGCCTTCGTATCCGTTGTCACAGATAGGAGCAACACTGATTTCACTCACTTTCATCTCCACTGGCTGTTCAGGTTTCGGGTCTTCCGTTCCAGGCTTCTCAGGTTTAGGATCTTCTTCAGCTGGCTTTTCAGTCTTGCTAACCTTGATCACTAATTCCTTTGTCTTTACATCGCCCTTTTTAAACATACCTTTGCAAATCGTAATTTTAGCATCAGCAGATGCTTCGAATTCGATTTTCAAGGTATTAGCATCAGCAGTAGCATTAATGACTTTCACGTTATCGCTACCTACGAGATAATACAACGGTTCAGAAACCGCTTTAAATCCCTTCGGAGCTTTAACGGTGATAATATTTCCATCGATAGAATATGTCAGTTTCTGAGTTCCCTCATCATCTAACTCTACCTTAGGATCATCGTCATCATCATCGTCTGTATCACCGCCATGCTGATCATCCACTACGATCCTGTCATTGCCATCATCATCTGTTAAATCAACAGTTTCAGTTGGCGTAACCACAACCACAGGTGTGCTATCACCAGGTTTTGGCACTGATGGATCATAAATCGGAGTTACACTTCCAGTACCGCCAGTTCCAGCTCCATTACCCTGGCCATCACCCAAAGGGGCACCAGATGTTGCTGGGGTCGAACTACCGCCTTTTGCTTTGTTTGCCGCGGTTCCGTTTACTGCATTTTTATTGTTTTTCAGAGCTTCCAGTTCTTCCAGTGTCATTGTCCCATTACAAATAGGGCAATTACCGCAACGAGCCTTATGCTCTTCATACAGTCTCCGAAGCTCTTCATTTGCATTGAGTGCTTCTTCCAGATCCAATTTCAAGTCTTCATTTTCCGAAGTAAGTTCATCCAGCTTCTCAAGGAGCTCATTATACTGGTCAATAGACACAGACGTAATGTCATCTTCCTGAGACTGTGGCTGAGACTTCGGTGCTGCATTAATTGGCAAAACCAACATAGAAATAAATCCTACGATGGCCAATACTGCCAATGCAGTCTGTAACTTTTGCTTTCCTAATGTCAATGTTACTATTACTAAGACTACTACCAAAGCTGTAATTACGCCGATAATAACATTGCTGGTCAAGAAAGCTGTTACTGCTGCAATGATTACTGCTAATATACTTGTACCATAACTTACTGGTACAAAATGATCATAGCAGAAACCATCAGATGCATAGTTGGCATAAATACCAACCACCAGAAGGCTAATGCCTCCTACTACGCAGCCATACGCTGCTCCGAGCACTACGCTCGATACGATGGTACCAATGACCATCATGATTGCTACCAAAATGGCAGCTGCTTTCTTTGCTTTACTCATGCTAAAGCCCTCCTATTTGAAAAATATGTTGATAGTATCGTCGAGCTTTTCCTAGATGTCAAAAAAGAGAGTAGTCATACGGCTGGCAAATGAGACCTACCAATATAACAAAAATCACTTTGAATTAAATCAAAATGATACATAAATAATTTATTCCTCCCTTCGTCTCAAAATTTCTTGACGATCTAAAAATTACTCTATATATATTATATCATCAATATGGCTTTTTGTCAAACTTATGTAACACTTAAAGTGCCTATTTTACTGAATTTGTGGTCAAAAAAATATCACAAGACTTTTTTTACAATCTTGTGACAAATTTATATCTTTTTTTATCTTCCTGTATTAGGATTTTGTATCCAGTCATCTGGTTTTGAACTAGTAGTATCATCTACTAATTTAAAATATCCAGATTTTGTATCATCTTTTACTTTATTTCCAGCTTTATCAATTGCAGTATCTTTAGCAATTTTTATATATTTTAATCCACCTAAATCGCCTTTAATATTTGATAAAGTTACTTTTCTTGTATTTCCATCACCACTTACTTGCACTTTTGCTGTAAATCCATATAATGTAATATCTTTTTCTTTTAAGGTAATAGATTCGACGCCGACATTATCAGTATATTCAACTGTAAAAACAACTTCTTCATCAATTTTTACTGATGTAGGAGATGCTTTAGTAATTGATATTTTTGGTGCCTCCGTATCTTTTTCTTCAGGTTTTTCTTCTTTTGGATTTTCTTCAGAAGGATTTTGATTATTGTTATTATTATTATTTTCATTAGGAGTAGTACTTGGAGAAGGAGTTGGTGTAACACTTGGTGGCGTACTTGGAGTAGGTGTTGGCGTTGGAGTAGGTTCTACCTTATCTCCTTCTATAACTGTAAATGCTGGAGATGCAGGTGTCACTTTTGATGATGTAGATCCATTTCTTGCGACTCCCGCTTTTATAGCTATATATCCTGAAGCGCCCACATTTCCTTGTACATTACTTAATACTACTATCTTTTCTTTACTGTTTACATTTTGTATACTAATATTAGCAGTTATTCCTCTTGCAAGTCCAACATCGCTCTCTGATATACTAAAACTTGTTGCATTAGTCGCTACCACTCTATATGATACAGTACCTCCAACTTTTACAACACCAGAATTTGGTGGATAAATAGATACAGTAGGTGTTGTACTGGCAGCTACAACGAAATTAGAAAACGGTATTGTTGTAAATACTAATACAAATAAAATAAGTATTGCTATCTTTTTCATAATATCTTCTCCTTTTTTATCACGATTTTCATAATACTTATATTATACCACAATTTACATAAATAATCAATCTATTTTCAATATTCTAATGTGGATTTATATGAATTATTACATCATATATATAATCAAACTCTTTGATTAACTTGTCTTTTATCTTTCCAGCAATATCATGACTTACATTAATTGTCATCTCTCCATTCATAGATACCTTCAGGATAATAATATTTTTATTTCCAATCGGTTTTGATATCATACTATCTACATGTAATATTTCTTCAAACTCCATAACCTTATTTTCAATATCTTTTTGTTTTTCCTCATCAATATTTGTATCCATTAAAACTTTATATGAAGTTTTAAACAATCCAAAGCCTACATATGCTATCCAACATGATATGAAGATACCAATGATTCCATCAATATAATAATATCCTAAATAGCTACCTACAATTCCTATAAGAGTTCCTAAAGTAACAAACATATCATTTCTATGATCTTCCATACTTGCCTCTATTAAAAGACTATTATGCTTTTTTCCCTTTACTCTTGTATATAAATATAATAAAAATTTAGTAAAGATTGTTATCACACATACTATTACAAGCCAAATAGAAAATTCGACTTGTGCTTTATTAATAATACTTTCTATACTACTATTGATCATCATGACAGATGCTACTATCATAGATATACTGATAAGCTGAGTAAATACATACTCAGCCTTACCATGTCCATGAGGGTGATCGTCATCATTAGGCTTAGAAGAAATTTTTGCCCCAATATATGACATGAAAGATGCAAAAATATCTCCTGCACTATTTAAAGAATCAGCAAGCATAGCCTGGCTTTTTGCCATGAATCCTACTATAAATTTCAACGTTAACAATAATAGATTTGCGATAATACCTATTAAGCTTACATGTTTTATAGCTTTTGATCTTCTATTTAATTCATCATCATTTTTCATAATATCCCTCACTATATGAAATATTAAATTTTCAAATCACTCATTCTTTGCTCTACCTTAGATAGTAAATCCTGATATTTGATAACTTTTGCTTTTTCTGCTTCAACTAGTTTTTCAGGAGCTTTGCTAACAAAAGCTTCATTTGAAAGCATTCCCTCCGCTCTATTTAATTCTTTTATAATATTTTCTTTCTCACTAGATAATTTAGCCAATTCCGCTTCTATATCAATAGCACTTGACATATCTAGGAAAATATTAATTTTTTCGCCATGAATTGCAACAAATCTAGTATTAGCATTTTCTAAATCACTTAAATATTTTATATTTTCTAAAAAGCCCATTTTCTTAATAAATCCCTCTGACTCTTTAAAAGTTTCTAAGACGTCACTATCTATTACTATTTGTGCATTTGTTTTTTTAGAACCTACTATATTCATATTAGCTCTTGTATTTCTAATTTGTCTTATCATATCTACAAACATGTCTACATTTATTCTTTCATTTTCAAAGTGATATTTTTCTTCTGGCCAAGATTCAAGCATGATAGAATCTTTTTCATGTTTCAAATTCATATATACCTCTTCTGTAACATAAGGCATATACGGATGTAGAAGTTTTACAGCAGCAATCAGTGTATAGTTTAAAGTCCAAATAGCAGTTTCATAAGATTCATCTTCTTTATGATATAATCTTGGTTTTACCATTTCGATATATAAATCACAGAATTCATTCCAAATGAAATCATATATTTGCTGAACAGCAATACCAATTTCAAATTTATCTAAATTTTCTGTTACTGTTTTAATAGTTTCAGAAAGTTTTGTAAGAATCCATTTATCTTCTGGCATTAATTTTTCTGGTTCTTCTATCTTTAAATCATCAAGATAAGTATTTACAAATCTAGCAGCATTCCAAAGCTTATTAGCAAAATTTCTACTTGCTTCCACTTTTTCTGGAATATATCTTACATCATTTCCAGGTGTTATATTTTGAATCAATGAAAGTCTTAGTGCATCAGTTCCATATTCTTTAATAACATCTAAAGGATCCACGCCATTTCCTAAAGATTTTGACATTTTTCTACCTTTAGCATCTCTAACAAGACCATTAATAAATACATATTCAAATGGAGTTTTCCCCATATATTCTATTCCTGAAAAAATCATTTTGCTTACCCAAAAAGTTATAATGTCATATCCTGTTACAAGCATAGAATTAGGATAAAAGTATTCTAGGTCCTCTGTTTGATTTGGCCAACCTAGTATAGAAAAAGGCCAAAGTGCTGAACTAAACCAAGTGTCAAGTGTATCTTCATCTTGTGTCAAATGTCCACCACACTTACAAGTATCTATAGACGTTTTTGAAACAGTAATCTCTCCACATTTATCACAATAGTAAGCCGGTATTCTATGTCCCCACCAAAGTTGTCTTGAAATACACCAATCTTGTATATTTTCCATCCAATTAAAATATGTTTTTTCAAATCTTTTTGGTACAAACTTTGTTTCATCATTTTTTACTGCTTCAATTGCAGGTTTTACTAGCTCTTCCATTTTAATAAACCATTGATTTGAAATATATGGCTCAATAGTAGTATGGCATCTATAACAACTTCCAACATTATGAGCGTATGGCTCAATTTTTACTAAATATCCTGTCTCTTTTAATTCTTCCACTATCTTATCTCTTGCTTCAAGTGTAGTCATTCCTTCATATTTTCCAGCATTTTCATTCAATGTTCCATCATCATTTAAAATATTGATAACTTCCAAATCATGCCTTTTTCCAACCTCAAAATCATTAGGATCGTGTGCTGGTGTCATTTTAACTGCACCTGTCCCAAAGCCAAGTTCAACATATCTATCAGCAACAATTGGAATATATTTTCCAACAATAGGTAAATATGCTCTTTTTCCTACTAAATGCTTATATCTTTCATCTTCTGGATTTACGGCAACACCAGTATCACCAAGCATCGTTTCAGGTCTTGTAGTAGCCACAACTAAGAATTCATCACTATGCTCAATTGGATATTTTATATGCCATAAATAAGAATCCTTTTCCTCATATTCAACTTCTGTCTCTGATATTGGTGTTTTACAACTAGGACACCAGTTAACAATTCTTTTTCCTTTATAAATAAGTCCTTTGTTATATAGTCGCTCAAAAATTTCTAATACTGCTTCAGAACAACCTTCATCCATAGTAAATCTTTCTCTAGACCAATCACAAGAACATCCTAATTTTCTAAGTTGTGATGTTATCTCACCACCATATTTTTCTTTCCATTCCCATGTTTCTTTTAAAAAGGCATCTCTTCCAATTTGTGCTTTTGTCTTTCCTTCTTTTTTTAATTTTTCTATTACTTTAACTTCTGTTGCAATACTTGCATGATCTGTACCTGGAATCCAAAGTGTAGGTTCACCCTTTAATCTATGATATCTGATAAAAACATCTTGTATGGTATTAACAAGTGCATGTCCAATATGTAATTTTGCAGTTACATTTGGAGGTGGCATTGATATTACAAATGGTTTTCTAGATTTATCAATATTAGGTTTAAAATAACCATTCTTTTCCCAATTCTGATATATTTCTTCTTCTCTTTTTGAATAATCAAATCTATTTTCCATAAAAATCTCTCCTTTATTTTATAAAATAAATTGCTACTAAGCAAATTATAGCAATCAATGTGCTAATTATTTTTACAATTGTTACAATCTTATTAATATTATCATCTTTTACTCTATTTTTGACGACTCCTCTTGCATTAAATATACAAAATACTGAAACAAGTAATATAACCAATGCTACCAATAATTCTATTTTTTCTAACATAATAATCACCATCACATTCAAAAAACAGTCACTCTTCCTTATTTTTAAGGACGAATGACTGTATTCGCGGTACCACCTTAATTCATGTACAACTACATGCTCTTAATTACACATTTACCGAGTGTTTCGGAATATGCCTACACATTTTCACTTCAACATATCAGCTCCCAAGCTACCTTCAAACATGTTTACTTAAGGGACCTTTCAGCTTATAAGTCTCTCTCTCTAAAAGTAACCTCTATTTTACTCCTCTTGATCATAGCATTTCATTAATTTTAGGAAATTATATCATACTAAATTATAAATTTCAAGAGTAATAATAAAATTTCATTAACATAATACTTTTATCAAAAATAGAGGTCTTAAAATTAAGACATCTATTCCATCAACTTTTCATCTTTTCTATTTTATCTAATTTTTTTCTATTATTTTCAAGTATTTGTTCATTTTCTTTTATATATAGTTGATTAAGTAATTCTAGTTCTTCTAAAGTTAAATCTTCCATACCAATTATCCCATTCATAATTAATTCCTTTATACATTTTATATCCTGTTTTTCAATTCGATTTATATCTATTTCAGTCTTTTTATAATTGCTATCTATATAGTTTAATGAAGTAGTAGCAGGAATTTGTATATACTTTTCCTTATTGTTATAAAAAATACCAGATATTAAATTAAATAACTCTCTAAAAGGTCTTGACTTTTTAACAACACTTATATTCATATATGCACTCCTCTTTTTTCTTATAAACCTAATTTTTCCATATGTTGATCTAATATTTTCGCTTCATTTACTAATCTATTATTTAAAACAATTTCACTTTTTAGCCTTTCAATCGAATTTTTCTTTAATTTGACAGAGGGATCTTCTCTTATATAACCTTCAATACCAGTTTTCCTTATATAATCAAGCAAATTATCTTTTGTGTTTAATTCTGGCTTTTCAAGTACCAAATCCATAAGTTCGTCTAAAGCTACCGAAATAGCTTTTCCTCTTGGGAATCCTAATTCAATTAAGTCTTTCCCATTAATTGCTAGTTCATTTTTCATATAAATAATACTTTTATGATCAATCTTACACAATTTATCTAAAATATGTTCTATAAGCTCCTTTTTGTCCTCATAAAATATAGCTTTCATTACACTTAAATATAATGGATAAAGCTGACGTAATTTAGATATTTGCTTTCTTAAAAATTTCTCATCTATCATAGCAATATCATCTGGTATCATATCAATATACTTTAGGATATTTAGTACATCTTTTGTTATTGTATTTGGATAATTATATTTTTTTAAATATTTGTATGCAAATTCTATTGATTGTTCTGTATTTTTTCTATTATAAAAAAGTACAGAAATCACTACTTTTAATGCTTCTTCATCTGATAAGTCAATTAGATCAAGATTTTTAACTCTTTCATGAACAATTTGATATTGTTCCTCATATGTTTCATATTGTCTTTCAAATAAAATATTATACAATTCTGTATCTATTAAATATTTCATTCCTGTCTCAAGATGATTAGATATCAATATTTTATTTAGCTCATTTCTAATTCTATCTTTTGAAATTTTATTGATTAATTCTTTATTTTTAACAATGGTATTAAATGTTTCTTTTTCAATGCTAAACTCAAGTTCCGTTGCAAACCTAATTCCTCTAATCATTCTAAGGGCATCTTCACTAAAACGTTTGTTAGGATCTCCAACTGTTCTCACTATTTTACTTTTTATATCTTTTTTACCACCAAAAATATCAATCAGTCCCTTATCAGGATTATATGCCATTGCATTAATGGTAAAGTCTCTTCTTTCCAAATCATCTTTTAACTCCGAAACAAATTTCACACTTTCTGGTTTTCTACCATCTTTATATATACCATCTTTTCTATAAGTAGTAACTTCAAATTCCTTATCTCCCACTAAAATATGTACAGTTCCATATTTGATTCCTAATGGAATCACTCTATTAAATAATTTCATAATATCTTTTGGTTTAGCATTTGTACACATATCTATATCATTTATTTTTCTTTCCATAATATAATCCCTAACACATCCACCTACAAGATATATTTCAAAATTACTTTCTTTAAATACTGCTAGAACCTCTTCTACTTCTGGTAATAATTCCATACAATTTCACCTATCATTAGTATAACCTAATTCAAAAATATATTCAATAGTCAAAAAAAGAGATATCGTAAAGAAAACAATATCTCAAATCAATCACTATATAATTATTCTTGCTCTGGTGCTCCCATAGGACATACAGCCTTACAAGCTCCACATTCTATACATTTAGTTGGATCTATGACATATTTATCTTCTCCCATAGATATTGCGCCAACTGGACATTCTGCCTCACATGCTCCACAAGAAACACATTTATCAGTTATTTTATAAGCCACTTATATCACCTCCCTATAACATATATTTTAATCCTTATTTTCTTCAGTCACTGATGCTTCCTGAATATTATTTTTCTTTTTAGGTTTCCATTTTAATTCATCGGCTAAATAGACTTCATATCTTTCATCTTCTTTACCCTCACCAAATCTTACTTTTACCTTAAGCGCTAAAATATCCACACCAACAACTTTTCCAGTTTCTTTACTTTCTTTGACTTCGACTATTTCTCCTACCTTAGGTAAAGATTTCAAGTTTTCTTTATATGCTTCTTCTTCATATTTCAAGCAACACATTAACTTTCCACAAGCACCAGAAAGTTTAGACATATTAATTTGTAATCCTTGCTCCTTTGCCATTTTGATAGTTACAGGGTCAAAATCTTGTATATATGTTCTACAACATATTTCTCTACCACACATTCCAAGACAAGGATATAATTTTGTCTCATCACGAGGACCAATCTGTCTAAGTTCTATTCTTGCTCTATATTTGGAAGCTATAGTCTTTACTAAATCTCTAAAATCTACTCTTTCTTCTGATACAAAGTATATAATCAATTTAGACATATCAAAAGTATATTCTGCCATTAAAATTTTCATTGTAAGTCCAAGTTTCTTTGCTTCTTTCTTACAGAATTCTAAAGCTTCCTTTGCTTTTTTTTCATTTTCCCTTATTGTACTAATATCTTTTTCTGTTGCCTTTCGTATAATTTTTTCATATTCTTTATCTTCAATTTCATTTTCATTTAGTATTTTTACAACTCTTGCAAGTTCTTCTCCACGCTCACTATTAACCAAAACATGATCGGCTATCTTTAATTCATTATCTAAAGCATCAAAAAAAGATAATTTTCCTGTCTTTTTAAATCTAACTCCTATTATATTTTTCATTCAATACTCCTTAAATGTTATCTATTATCTTAAGTAACATATTATCTATAATAATATCATAATTACCATTAAATTTTAGTCTATTTTTTGCATTTTCCACAAATTTAATAGTTGAAAATTTATTCTCTTTATACAATATATATTCTAAATACTCCAACATATAACTTGAATTAAATTCAATTTCTTCTGAAGTCTTAAAAGAAGATATAACATCATGACTGGCTAATTTATCATATAACCTATCAATTTTAGAGAACTTATCTAGCAAATTATTTTCTATTATATTAATGGTATTTCCTATAGAGCCATCTATAAAATCTAAAATATTATCAGACAGTCTTATGTTATAATGACTCTCAGCATATTCTTTTACTTCTTCTTTATTAAGTCCTTCAAAAACAATTTCATTTAATCTAGATTGTATAGTTGGAAGAAAAGAATTTGTATTAGATGATACAAGTATAATCACAACATATTTAGGAGGCTCTTCCAAAGTTTTTAAAAGTGAATTTTGCGATGCCGTATTTAATAAATCAGCATCATCTATAATATATACTTTTTTATTTCCATATATTGGTGATATATAAATATCATCAATTAACTCTTTTCTTATTTGCTCTACTAAAATATCTTTTTTATCTTCCATTTTAGAAATATATTTAAAATCAGGACAACTTTCAAGACTATCCGTTTTTAATATCAGCCTTGCAAATTCTCTTGCAATTTTAGATTTCCCTATCCCCTTTTTTCCAGAAAATAAATATGCATGAGAAACATTATCTTTTTCTAAAAAACTCTTTAGTAACTCTTTTTCTTTTTGATGCCCTATAACATTCTCAAACATATTTATCTCCTTTCTAAAACTTATTCCAAGGCTCCTATTTTATTAAGTGGCCAAATTCTACAAATAACATAACCATTGATCTTTGAAATTGGTACACAACCAAAATATCTTGAATCTCTACTATCACTTCTATTGTCCCCCATAACAAATACAGTTCCCTCTGGTACAATTAAATCTGTATATTCGCCATTTTTTGGTGTATTAGGTTCTCTAATATAGCTTTCTTCTAATTTTTCATCATTTACATATACACTGCCATCATCACTAATGACAATATGATCACCAGCAACAGCAATTACCCTTTTTATAAAACTAACTTTTCCAATTCCAACAAATTCATGTAAAAATTTAGTTATTCCTGTATATACTTCATATTGAGCTACTGGATAAGCTTCATCTTGTTCCACATAAAACTTTATATCAATAGGTGACTCAAAAGTCACTATATCACCACGTTTTAATTCTTTTTTAAATATAGTTGGCCTTTGTAATATAACTTTTTCTCCTTCTCTAGCAGTTGGGTACATTGAAGTTTGTTTTACCCCAGATACTGAACCTATAAAATAATTAAGATTTAGATATAATACATACGCAATAATTACACAAATGATCCATTCAAAAATTTCTTTAAGAATAGCCCTTATTTTTCTTTTTCTTTGATTAGAATCCTCAACTTTTTGATAATCCTCATCATCATAATATTTGTTTTCTTCTTCCATCTTTTGTTAGCCTCCCTAAAAATCTATTTAATATACAAACTAATGTATATTAGAACCATTTTCTAAATCACCTACATTATTATCTAATACAAGTAATTTTACCACATCCTCATCGCCTGCTGCAAGCAGCATTCCTTGAGATTCAATTCCCCTAAGCTTTGCAGGTTTTAAATTAGCAACAACTACAACTTGTTTTCCAATTAATTCTTCTTCTTTATAATATTTTACAAGGCCAGATACTATTGTTCTTGTTTCGTTTCCTAAATCAACAGTTAATTTATATAATTTATCAGCTTTTTCCACTTTTTGAACATTCTTTATTTGACCAACCTTCAATTTTACTTTATCTAAATCATCTATTGTAATATATTCTTCAACTTCTTCTACTTTTTCATTACCTTCTTCCACTTTAAATAATTCCTTTCCATTTTCAATTCTTGGGAATAAATTCTCACCTTTTACTACAACAGTACCAACTTTTAATAATCCAAATACTTTTCCACTATCCCAAGTTTGATATTCTTTTTGAACACCAATTTGCTCAAATATTTTTGAAGGAATTTCTATCATAAATGCTTGTAATGAAACAGTTATAATTCTTATAGTTTCCACAAGATTGTATAACACATTATTTAATCTTTCAAATTTTTCTTGTTTAGCTAAAATCCAAGGCATAGATAAATCAATGTATTTATTAGCTTTAGAAATTACTTCCCAAACTTCACTAATAGCTTCGTTTATTTTCAAATGATCCATTTTTACTTCGACTTTATCTAATAAATTAGAAGCAAGATTGATTAAATCTTCATCATATTCTTCTACAAAATCAGAATTCTTAGCTTTTATAACTCCATCATTATACTTCTGAACCATTGCAGTTACTCTACTTACCAAGTTCCCTAAATCATTTGATAAATCTGAATTTGACTTTTCAATAAATAAGTCTTCAGAAAAATTACCATCTTGCCCAAAAGTAACTTCTCTTAATAGATAATATCTTAATGTATCAACAGAAGTTGCTTTTATATATATTCTAGGATCTTTGTAATTACCAAAAGATTTAGATATTTTTTGACCATCTACAACTAACCATCCATGACCGAATATTTTCTTTGGTAATGGTAAATCTAATGCCATTAATATAGCAGGCCAGATAATCGAATGAAATCTAAAAATTTCCTTTCCTACCAGATGCAAATCAGCAGGCCAATACTTTTTAAATTTTGTATCATCTACTCCTAAATACCCAAGACCTGTTATATAATTGGTTAATGCATCTAACCATACATATACAACATGCTTTTTGTCAAATGGCACTTGAATTCCCCAGTCAATTGTTGTACGTGAAACACATAAGTCTTCTAAACCTTTTTCAAAGAAGTTCTTTATCATTTCATTCTTTCTATTTAAAGGTTCAAGAAATTCTGGATGTTCTTCATAATACTTTAATAATCTATCTTGATATTTAGATAACCTAAAAAAGTAACTTTCTTCTTTAACAAGTTTTACATCCCTACCACAATCAGGACATTTACCATCTTTGGCCTGCGTTTCAGTCCAAAAGGATTCACAAGGTGTACAATATAATCCCTCATAAGAGCCTAAATATATATCACCTTTTTTATATAAGATTTCAAAAATTTTCTGAACAGCAGCCTTATGATCTTCATCTGTAGTTCTCATATATTTATCATAATTTATTCCCAAATCTTTCCATAGTTCTTTTGCATCGGCTACAATATCATCAACATATTCTTTAGGAGTTTTTCCAGCGATTTCAGCTTTTTCCTGTATTTTTTGCCCATGTTCGTCTGTTCCTGTCATGAAAAATACATCATATCCTCTTAATCGTTTATACCTTGCTATTGTATCAGCCATAAGAGTACAATAACATGTTCCAACATGGAAACTACCACTAGGATAGTATATTGGTGTTGTTATATAATATTTTTTCTTTTCCAAAACTACTCCTCCTTATTTGCTTTAACTACAGCCATTGCTATAGCGTTTTCTTTTATATGCGAAATACTAAGATCAATTTCAATATCTAAATCGTGAATTACTTCTTTAATTTTAGGATTTAAGATGTTTATTCTTGGCCTTTTTCTTAAATCTTCAACATTTTCTATTTCCACATCTAAAAAACTCATATTAAGATTATTTTCTACTAATATTTTTGACATAGCCTTATATATTGCTTCCTTTGCCGCAAATCTTCCAGCGTATCTTTGGTATTTCATTTGGCATTTTATACTATCTATATCATCAATTTCATTTTGTGAAAATATATTTTCTTTAAATTCCTTCGTATTTTCAATTGCTTCTTGTATTCTTTCTACTTCTATTATATCAGTTCCACAATATATTTTCATAAGCAAATCCTTTCTATATAAAGTATAATAAATTTTCTATTTTATATATTGTAATATTTTTGTAACAATTTCTGTATAATGTTCATTTAATTATATATAAATGAACTGATATATACATATATATATTATACTTTTTTGGCTTTAAAGTCAACATTTTAAAATAAATTTATACAAAAGTATTGATTTTTAAAAATATTAATGCTATAATAGTTTCTGTAACAATTCGGGGTGTAGCGCAATTGGTAGCGTACGTGGTTTGGGACCATGGGGTTGCAGGTTCGAGTCCTGTCACTCCGACCATTATAGAGGAAGTCCAACCTTAAATAGGGACATTTTTAGGAGCTCTTATGAGTTCCTTTTTTTGTATATATTACTAATTCTGTAATATTAAAATTTATTGAAAAAAATACAACCAAGATTTTGCTATTAGAAAAATTTAGGACATAAAAAGTACCTAGAGATATATTAAGAGTTTTTGTCAATGATATAGATTTCATTCTTTATAAACCAATCAAATTTTCACTAATAAAAAGGCATCATTAAGAATAGCTGATTTTACAACTATATTTCAGCTATTCTTTTATATTTTCTATTCAAAAATTAATTTACTATTAATACCATTCAATTCTACAAAATTTGTCGCATCCATTGTATCATGATGATTAATAAAAGAATTATTTTTTCCTTTTAAAATTGTCATATATTCTGCATTCTCGGGAAGTTTTACTCTTGCCGTTGAATTAATAATATTTACTTCTAGTCCACCATTAAAACCATCATATTCTGCTTCAATATCACAACAAGTCGTATTTAATATAATTCTACCTTTTGATTTTCTAACATGTAAATATTTTAAAACTCCATCATATTCTAATTTTTTTATATCAATATTCTCTATATTCATAACTTTAGATTTTGCTTTTACTTCAATATCATCAATATATTTTTCAGGTAAATAAATTAATATTTTTACATGATTACAATCTTTTAAGTTGATGTTTATATCCATTTTGTTATATATATCATCAATCTTTATTTTCATTAGTTCTTTTATATTTTCCTGACTCAGTACTTCTATTTTCACTTTTTCTTCATTATTTTTTAATATAGTTAATTCTTCAATATTGTTTTTAGTAATTTTTATATCAAATTTTTTTGCATGTTCTATCTCAATCTCTTTTCTGATCATAAAATCACTATTTTCCTCATTTTTCAGTACTAATTCATCTTTTAATAATTCATCCAATGAAATTTCAAAAAAATTGCTAACAGCTCTTAAATTTTCTATATCTGGCATTCCTATACCATTTTCCCACTTAGTAATTGCCTGTCTTGATACATTTAACTTTTCTGCTAATTCTTCTTGTGTTAAATTTTTTTCTTTTCTTAATGTTTTTAACTTTTCATTTAACAACATTTTTATCATCTCCTTCTATATAAGGATACATATTTTTTCACATTGTCTCAATCAACATATATTTACAATGCTAAAATTTAATGCTACTTTTCGTATCATGCAATACAATTAATCAACTATAGTTTGTAAAAATTTCATCTATAGTTTGCAACAATCAATTTCACAATTTTAACAATATCGATATTTTACTTTAAGATTATCAAATTGAACTAAAAAATAGCACCTCACAAATAACAAGTATTATTTCATCTAACAAACATTATAGCATACTTTTTATTTTATTATCATACTCATAACAATAAAAAATTAGCCAAGATTTTCATATTGACTAATTTTTTTATATTACTGATTCAAATTTTTAACATATTCACAAATGATTTCTGCCGTTTTTTCTGTTCCAATTGAAGAATTTATACATAAGTCATAATTTTGTGTTTTTCCCCAATCTTTACCAGATATTATCTTATAATATCCTGCTCTTGCTTTATCTGATTTTTCTATATTTTTACTTGCTTTTTGTTTTGTATCATGATACATTTCCATAACTTTAGATATTCTATAATCTTTTGGAGCATAAATAAATACTCTTACTAAATTCTTATTTTCTCTTAAAACATAGTCTGCTGCACGACCTACTATAACACAAGTTCCTTTTTTTGCTATTTCTTTTATTACTTTTTCTTGTGCTTCTATAGCATATTTTACTGGAGATGTAGTCATATATAAATCATATAATGGATCAGTATTAGAGTGTAATTTGTCTACAAACTCTTTATCTAGTCCACTTTCTTGAGCTGCTATTGCAGTCATTTCCTTATAATAATATGGTATATTCAATTTTTCTGCTACTAACTTTCCTACATATTTTCCTTGGCTTCCATGCTCACGAGCTATTGTTATAATTGCTCCCTCTATTGAGTCTGCAATAGTATTTTCTTTTTCTTTCGATGAAACCAGATTTTTGCCAAGATTTTTAAAGAAATGCATAACAAGACCTGATGTGATAACAATTCCTATTACATCCGCAATCGGAGCAGCCCATAATGCCCCAGTAATCCCAATAAAATGTGGCAATATGATTACAAGTGGTACAAAACATACAATATCTCTTGAAAGCGAAATAATTGCAGCTTTTAAAGGTTGACCAACTGATTGAAAAAATATAGAGGTCATTTTTATAATACAAGTAAATGTTACAAACATTAAGAATACTCTAAATGTAATAGTAGCAAACTCCATGTATAGATCAGACTCAGTTCCAAATATTCTAATAACTACTTGTGGACATATTTCAAATATCATCGTAGAAATAATACCAACAATTATTGTAGCAAATAGTACAGTTTTAAATGTTCCTTTAACTCTATCATATTTTTTAGCACCAAAATTATATCCCAAAATCGGCTGTGCTCCTAAAATGATACCTACAATAATATTAATTACTATTGTAAATACCTTCATACAAATACCAATTACAGCAATTGGTATGTCTGCACCATATTTTGACATAGTCCCATATTTGGCTAACATGATGTTACATACTAAAGAAATGATAACGATTGACATTTGCGTTATAAATGTAGATACACCTAGTTTGATCACATTACTAAACAATTTCATATCTAATTTAAAACTATCAAAACATAATTTAAAAGTTTTAGTTCTAAAATAATATACTAACGCTATAATAAATGAGATTATTTGGCCTATTATTGTAGCCCACGCTGCACCTTCAATTCCTAATTTAAATATAAAAATAAATACTGGATCTAATATAATGTTTATAATTGCTCCTGCCAAAGTAGATGCCATAGAAAATGCTGGTGAACCATCCGCTCTAATAACAGCTGTCATCATATTTGTTAACATGTATATTGGAATAGCAGATAATATAATTTTAAAATAATCTCTGGCCAAACCTATACTTGCATCTGATGCACCAAATAAATATAGAACTTTATCCATACATAAAAAACCTAGTATTACAAATAATATACTAACTATAAAAGTAATAAGAATACTATTTCCTACAGCTTTATGTGCATTTTTGGTATCTTTTCTTCCTTGACACAAAGATAAAAATGCTGCTGATCCATCACCAAAACACCAAGCGAAAGCTACAGAAATAATTGTAATTGGAAACACTACAGTTGTTGCAGCATTACCCAAATATCCTAGTTCACTATTACCAATAAATATTTGATCCACTATGTTATAAAGTGAGCTTATAAGCAATGATAAAATACATGGAATAGAGAACTTCAATAATAATTTAGAAATTTTAGCTTCTCCTAAATACTTATTTTCTTCTTGATTTTCCATTTTTCTACTCCTTTCTCTAATAAAAAATCAATTTCCAGACAAAAAAAACGTATAATTCCGTCCGAAATTATACGCTTCACGCTGGGTCGACATTAGAATTATAACATTTTTTTAGCAAAAAAGTCAAAGCAAAATTTAAAAAATTTATATTTTTATTTCTTTTAAACTTCGATTAAAATATCTTTTCATATTGCTTATTCTTTCTTTTTATGATATCATTTCTCATAATAAAAAGAGGTTTTATTATGAGAAATATAAAAATAAATGGTGTTTATAAACATTTTAAAGGAGATCTATATTTAGTAACAGACATTGCAAAGCACTCAGAGACAAAAGAAAACTTTGTAGTCTATAGAAGTCTATACGGTGAAAATAATTTATATATACGACCAATGGATATGTTTTTAAGTGAAGTAGATCATCAAAAATATCCTAATGTTACACAAAAATATAGATTTGAACTTCAAGATATTAAAAGTGTAGCGAATCGTTTTAATAATTAAAGAGTAGTATTTTTGTTACTACTCCTTTTTCTATTCAACCTCAGTATATTCACCATTCACAATTTTGTAAACTTTACTGCCATCTTTAGTGACTGCAAAAGTTCCCATATCATATTTCCTATTTTCCAAATTTGAAAATGCCCCATCTCATAGCACTCTATTCCATGAATTTCCACGGTTCCAAAGGTTAAAATTTCATACTCACTTACATTAGCAGGTAAATCTAATTTTTCATAATCAATTTCTTTTAATTTCAAGATTGTCCCTTCTTCACTTAGCTGATCATTTTTAGTATATCATAAATAATAAAATGTAGTAATATTATGTTCAAAGCTAAATAATTTATGTAAAATTCATTTTATGCAAACTTAAATTTGACTTATAAAATTTTATATGTTACAATAAACCATATTTTTATATAACAAATTTCTAATGAAAGAAGTGAAGCTATGCAACACCATGAATTTAAAAAAGGTAAAAAGATTCACATCATTCTTAAAGATGGAAATATATTAATTGGAAAGTTTAAAGAAAAAAAGAGTAAGTCGCTTATCATTACAAATGATAATGGCGAAGATATTCGGGTTAACTTTGCTAACATTCGTTCTTCTACCATATTTAATCCCTCAATGAAAAACAAAGAGCACAGGCAAATATAATTTTACCTGTGTTCTTCTTTAACATAATATAGCCAAATATTCTTTTTCATTAAAACATAAATCTGATGGTCTCCCTTAATTAGAAATTAAGTTTCTTTTACTATATTAACTTGCTTTTTTTTATATTATGTAATATAATATTTGACAATCAACTATTTTTTTCTACTTAACTATAGTTGGAACTATAATCTAATGACTAGGAGGAAAATATGTCAAAATATCATGTTAAAACTGTAGGTCTTTTTGGTACTTGTGGAAACTCAAAGTGGCGGGATCCATTTATTAAAAGATTCAATGAGCTTGGTATAAGCTGGTATAATCCTTGCCGCGATGATTGGGATCCGGCAGAAGATTCTTGGCAACTAAAAAATGACAAAATCATATTAATGCCCGTTACTGATGAAACCTATGGAACTGGCACTTTATCTGAAAGTGCATTTGGTATCGTTACAACACTTGCATCTATCTATCAAAAAACTACAAAACTTGTCATTTATATTGCACCTGAAGTAAAATATGATCCAAATAATCCACAACTCAATAACGAAACTGCTATCAAAGAATCAAATCGAGCAAGGAAAATTGTTTCTGAACACATCAAAATTTTTCATAACTTGCCCAATGTATTTTTTGTAAACAATTTAGATGAAATGTTATCTATATCAGAAAAATTAATAAAATTGTGTGAACTGGAAGATGAAATCAGAGAAATGCTTACAAAATGAATAAAACCGTCTCAGTAATTTGAGACGGTATTTTTCATATACATAAAAAAGACAGAGTAACAATAAATGATAAAACCCTTTGTGTAAAGGTGGGTATCTTGTTATAACTATTAGGATTCTCATTAATAAATGAGCATTCAACACAAGTTATACTATTCCTGATTCCCATTAAAATGCTTGTAGATTTTCATATACATTGTTTATCTCTATCTAATTATATTTTAACATTAAATTCCTATTAAGTAAATAGTAAATTAAAAAATTACAATAATTTCCACAAAACTATCACATTATTCATTATTATTTTGATGTTTTGGTTTTAATTTTAATTTTCTAATTGGCTTTCTTCCATAAGTTACAGCTTTTTCCTGTAACTTAAAAATTTCTTGTTGCCATTTTAACCTATATTCTTCTATTTTTTTCCTATCTATTTTCCCATCTATTCCTATTGCATCATCTAAATGAATCTCTTCTCCATAGACAACTCTGGTTTTTCTAAATAATCTTGGTTGCTCCAAAAACACAGGAATAATTGGTACATTTGATTTTGCAGAAACATAAAAAGCTCCTGGTTTTATTCTTGTTAACTTATTTTTATTGATATCAGATATTGTTCCTTGTGGAAACAACATAAATATTTTATTTTTGCCATCTGAAAAATAATTGATTGCACTAAGTA
This sequence comes from Clostridia bacterium, assembly GCA_030524345.1. Taxonomy (GTDB): domain Bacteria; phylum Bacillota; class Clostridia; order TANB77; family CAG-465; genus CAG-465. Next base: position 84,604 of record JAUNGP010000001.1, read on the forward strand.
ATTCTGCTCCGCTATGTCTATCCCTATCTATCTGGACTACATTTATTTTTTCCAAAAACCAAGCAAATAATTTATTTTTAAAGCATTCTTTTTTTGCAAGAATCCTGATATTATCATTATTTACCCACATAACTGGTCCATCTGCATCACTAACATGATTCGGACACAAAATATACGAACCATTCGATAAATCTTTTTTATCATATTCTGTAACTCTATATAGAATTTTTCCTACAATAAAATGTCCTATTTTCTTTAACATTTCATCCCCCTTTTCTATATTTTCTATCTTTTTATTTTCATTGTTGTAGTTTTCTCAAATTCCTCTTTTTTGATTTCAATCTTTTTTATAACTTTATATGAGCTCAATCTTCTATTAACCTCTTTAATTTTTTTATTCAAAATATCGTAAATTTTTTCTTCTTCCTCAGATTTAATAGAATATTCATGCTCAAAATATTCATATTCTGGTACAATAACTGCAGTAATGATTAAATCATCATTCTTAGTACTTTCTCTACCACAAATAATACATTCTTTTACTTCTTTAAGCTCATTTAAAAGCAATTCGATTTCTTCCGGATATATATTCTTACCATTTTTTGTTACAATAACATTTTTAGATCTGCCAGTTATATGGATATCTCCATCTTTATCAATATACCCAACATCACCAGATTTAAACCATCCATCTACTATTACTTCATCTGTTTTCTCTTTATCCTGATAATATCCAAGCATTAAAGTGTCACTTTTTATCAAAAGTTCCCCTTCTCCTTTTTCATTTGGATGATCTACCTTAATCTCTGCACAATTAACGGGTTTTCCAACAGTACCAGCTTTTCTATCATATTCAGGTGTTAGAGCTGCTATCGGAGCGGTTTCTGTAAGTCCATATCCTTGTAGCATCACGATTCCAATATCTTCGAACCACCTTATTACTTTTTCATCTATTGGAGCAGCAGCACTTACAATGATTCTAAGATTTCCTCCTAGACTTTGATGAATTTCTTTAAATACTTTCTTTTTAATATCAATATTTACGTATTTTAACATATTAGTCATATATATCATTGAATTTACAATACTCTCTTTTTTGCTCTTTTTTATATTATCAGTAATTTTAGCATACACTTTCTCAATCAAAAGAGGTACTGCAAGCATAGCTGTAGGTTTTGTTTCCCTTAGATTATCTACTAAATACCTTAATCCTTCACATACAGCAATGGAAGAGCCATTAGCAAGTGGTAATAAATAACCAATTGTTGATTCATAAGTATGGTGCAAAGGTAATACTGAAAAAAATCTATCTTCAGGATAAAGTTTTACAAAACTAGATACAGCATTAATGTTCTGGGCTAAATTTCTATTACAAATCATTACGCCTTTTGATCTTGATGTAGTTCCAGATGTAAATATAAGTACTTTAAATTCTTCTGGATCAATTTCAATCTTCATAAAATCATTATCGCCAGCAGCTACCATTTTTTTACCTAAGTCAATCAAATATTGCATTCCAACATCCTTGCCATCTATGCACTTTTCCGAATTCATTTCAATAAAGTACTCAACAGTAGATACATTACTTTTGATCTTCTCTATAATGTTTTTCTTTTTGCCTGAATATATAATAGCTGAAGCCCCAGATCTATTAAGCAAATTTTCTATTTCATTTGTTGGTATATCTTTATCTAAATTAACAGAAACTTGATTAGAACACAAAAGTGTCATATAGGATACATACCAATGATATGTATTTTCTCCTATTATTGCTACCTTTTTGTTTTGAAGACCAAGTATTTTATTAATACTTGTTCCAAATCCAATAACATCTTCTCTATAATCTCCAAAAGATATAGACTCATATTCTTTCTTATTAAATTTTTCTAAAATAAATGGTCTATCTTTATATTTTATCGTATTTTTTTCAAAAATCTCTTTTATTGTTTTATACTCAGTTGGTATATAAGGCCCACTCTTTTTTGGCTTAGATGCATTTTTCTTGTCTTTAAATTCTTCAACATTGATTTGTGCTAATTCAGACAAATTATCAAACTTAAATTTTGGAAATTTAAATTCAGGCATCTTTCTATCTCTTAAAATATTCATTTCTATCTCTCCATTATAAAATAGATTCTATATAGTTTACTAAATCTTCAACAGTAATAATTTTTTCTACATCTTCATCTTCAATTTTAACATTAAAAATATTTTCTAGTTTCATAATCAATTCAACAAAATCAAGAGAATCTGCACCTAAATTGTCAACGATGTTATCCTCTTCTTTAATATTACTATCATCCTCTAATCCAAGCACTTCAACAAGCGCTCCCTTTATTTCTTCAAAAATTTGTTCTCTACTCATTATAAAATACCCCTTTCTAAAACGCTTGTATAACGTATTATACTTGCTTTCTAAAATCATCTATATTATAATATATATGATTGATAATTACAATAATCAATTTTCAACATTTTGTTAATTTTTTTACATTTTGACATTTTTTGTTGTAATTTGGAGGTAAAATTGAAAAAGCAAAACAAATTAAATAAAACAGAAAAGGCATTAATCAATGGAATCGTTGATCTTATGAAAGAAAAAAAATTAAGTGATATTACAGTAACAGAACTTGCAGAGCACATAGACATGCATCGATGTACTTTTTATTTGCATTTTATGGACATAAAAGATTTAGTTGAACATATTGAAAGAAAAGTTTTAAATGAATTGTATAAAATCTTAGATAAATACCCCAATCTTTCTACACAAAATAATTTTTCTCAAGTATTTGGTGAAATATTATCTATTATTTCTGAAAATAAAGAAATCTGTATCGCTTTAATTGGAAAAAACGGAGATCCTGACTTTATGGATAGAATCAATAACACACTAAATGAATATATTAAAACAAAAGGATGGTTAAATAACTATCCAAACATAAAAGAATTTGAATATGAATATTACTACACTTTTATCTCAGCAGGTCTTATTAGCATACTACAAAAATGGATATTAAATGATATGAAAGATGATCCCATCTTGATTGCTAAATTACTCGAAAAGATATGTTTAAAAGGTTTAGAAAGTTTAAAATAAAAAATTATTTTAAGCTTTCTTTTTTAGTTACAATTATCTTTAACAATACTCTATTCTCTCTCATAAAATATTATATACATTAAGTGAAGAGGTGATAAAATGTTTGATGACAGGGATTTACTAGCTAGAATCATAATGTGTGAAGCTGGCGGTGAAGGAGATAATGGTATGCGTGCTGTTGCATCCGTCATAATGAATAGAGTAAACTCCAGTACAGGTGAATACTTTAGAGTATCTGAAGGTGGAAATATCAGAAATATAATCATGCAAAAAGGCCAATTTAATTGCGCAACTGATATTTTAGGTGGAAAATATAATTCACAAAATATTTATAACATGAATCCAGAAGAAATACATTATCAAATAGCAGATTGGGTACTGAGTGGTAATAGATTAAGTGATGCTGGAGAAAGCCTATGGTTCATGAATCCATTTAAAATAATATGCCCGCAAGAATTTCCATATAACGGTACTGGTAGACTCCATACAAAAATAGTAAATCACTGTTTCTTTGTACCCACTTCACTTTATAATGATACATAATAGGAAAGGAGAATTTTATGATAGATAATATGAATAGTCGTCAAACAAATGATTTAAACAATAATACAACCTCTCCATCTAATATGCCAGAGTCTCTTACCAATTCTATATATACTCCTGGTTTTTTAAGGAACTACATAGGAAGGCTTATGAAAGTGGAATTTTTGATAGGAACAAGTGGATTACAAGATAGAATAGGAATATTATTAGAAGTTGGTGCAAGCTATATAGTACTAAGATCCGTTCAAGATAATAATTTACTGTACTGTGATATTTTTTCCATCAAATTTGTGACAATATCTAGTCAATCATTTATCTATAATTCTAATTATCAATATGGAATATCTACAATATAAACAATGTACCTCAAATCATCTTTGAGGTACATCTTTTAACTACCTTTTACTTCAAAGGGTAAATAAATATAGCCATTACCACTATCCTTAAAGTAAAGTAAATTTAATTTTACAAGTCTACTTAACCTATTGCAGGCTGTATTTAATTCAATAGAAAAATGATCTGCAATATCCTTTGAGGATACTGATTGATGCATTTTTACATAATGAAAAGTTTCTCTTAAACGATTACTTAAATTTCCAACAACATCTAACTCATGAACATCATTCATCTTAAGAAAAACAATGTTTTTATTATATATTTTAGTATAATATAATATAAATGCATTCAAATTCATTTCAACACTTTTGCACATATCTTTTAATATTAATGTAGAGTTTGACTTTCCCATTATAAAATGATTCAGATTCGTTAGAAATCCTTCAAGAAATGAAATATCTACGCACATAATGCCCTTAAACGAAAGGACAATATTGTCAAGCAAATATTCATTGTTTTCATATATTTTCTTTAATATACTTTTATATAAGTTTCTACCATTGACTTGTAAAACAAGTACGTTATCCAGTCCAATCTTTTTAGCTTCATAAGAAATATTTATTTCCATATAATCCCTCCATATAATGAATTCTAGTTTTAAATGTTTGGAAAAATTATATCATATATGTCAATAAAAAGTAGTTCATCTTGAACTACTTTTATTTTAAATTATATCTTATTAATTTCTTGGCAACATTATTGAGTCTATCAACTGCCATATCACCGGACATATTATATCTTTCTTTTTCAGCATTATTATTGATATCTCTTATACACTCAGATATATACTCCAAATTATCAATACCATATTTAAATACACGCGAAAATACATCATCTGCCACACAATATCCAGATGTGATCATATCTTTTGAAGATTCCATATCAAAGGATAAAGAACTAGAAATAGATGAGTTAATATTAAAATTTAGCTCTATAATATTTTTATTATTTAAGTTTTGATATATATATTGATTTTTATCAAAATGTACAACGATTAAATAATCATATTCCTGATCACTTAATGGTAAAACTGGTATATTATCAATGATTGCCCCATCTAAATACTTAGAACCATTTATTTCAATCGACTTAAATACAGGTATAAAAGAAATAGCAGCTTTTAAATACTTCTCTAACTCGTTTGCTTTAATTCCATTTAAATTAATGTAATCAAGTTTCATTTTTGTAATATTTAAACAAGTAATAAAAAAGTCCTTATCTATTTTTTCATTTTCAGCTACAAGCTTAGAAACCTTATCTAAAATGTTACTTCTTTTTACCGCACTACGCAAAAAATTTCTAATATTAAAAGACTCATTATCCATCCATAATTCTTCAAAAATTTCCAATCTATCACTTATATAAGAATAGGCAGCAAGTGAACCAACAGATGATGCTGAAACATATGTGATATCTTCTTTTTTTACATATTTTTTTAAAGCTTTTAAAACTCCAATCTGATAAGCTCCCTTTACCATGCCACCAGATAAAACTAATCCAATCTTTGCCATTTTCTCATTCGCTCTCCCAAAATATGTAATAATTTTACAATATTTTTAGCTTATTGTCAATACGATATGCACATTTTTATTATGTAACATCAAACTTGATTTGTAATCGAATTACCAACATTTTCTATTTCATTTTCCACATCATTGCTTATATCGTTATCAATAACAGTATTATCAATCGTTTCGTTGTTATCAATATCGTTTATCACATCATTGATAATTTCATTTGTTATATTATTATCAACAGTGTTATTTTCTATGACCTCATTTTGAAGGACACTATTTACTACATCATTTTCAACTTTCTCTTCTTTCTTAACTTCTTCTTTCTCATTTGTATTAGATTCAGTAACAATATTTTTGATAGGATTACTTGGACTTGTCACTTCCCCATATGAACTTTCTAAAACTTTACCATCAAAAACAGCTTTGATTAATGACTTTGCATTAGATATTGTTGACTCATCTGGAATTAAGACCGATAGTCTTTGATTACCAGCAGTATAAGTATATTCACTAGACCCAACACCATTTAGCGTAATAGAAGTAACATTCCAAGTTGGATTTTTATTCAATTGAAATTTTATGAGTTCTAAAATTTCATCAGAAGTCATATTTGTTTGAAATTTTCCATTAAGTGAATTTAATAATGAATTATATTTATATATAATAGATGGCGATGAAGCTTTCCTAATGATTGCTTCAATCACAGCCTGCTGATTTCGCCCACGCATAATATCTCCTTCAGCAAAAGACTTTCTCTCCCTTGAAAAAGCAAGTGCCTGTGAGCCATTCATATTATTATACCCCTCTTGAAAATAATAGTTATCAATATATGAGGTAAAACTATATTCAGAATAAACAATGATTCCACCAAGTGCATCCACTATCTCTTCTAAAGAAGTAAAATTAACTTTTACATAATAATTAATGTTAATATCCAATATATCTTCAACAGCTCCAATAGATTTATCAATTCCATATATTCCAGCGTGAGTCAGTTTATCCTTATTGCCAGATGTTCCAGGAATTGTAACATAATAGTCTCTTGGTATATTCGTAAGCAATACTTGATGAGTATTCGGATTTACGGTAACTACTATATTGACATCACTTCTTGAAACTGAGCTAATATCTCCATATGTATCTATACCACTAATATACACATTAAAAGGCTCCTCAGTAATTGAACCAACACCTTTTGAGTTTTCATCAACTTTAATCTTAACACTAAATTCATATATTACTTTCGTATTATTAGAAAAATTTTCTATCTCCTCATTTAAAATTTCTTTATAGGAATTTTCAATCATAATAGCTTGTAAGTCATTTGAAAATAAATCATCACTAAGTGAAATAACATCAGATTTAGCAATTTGTGTCGTTGTAACCTCTTTTGTTATATTCTCCAAAGCAAGTTTGCTACCTTCATCACCATTTTCTAAATACCCTAATTTTTCTCCAGATATATCTTGTATTTTTTCATATCGACTATCTTTTAAAACTATTACAGAATAATTCTGAATTTTATAACCAGACCTTGTTACTAAGTTTAAAAAATTAAATGTATTAACAAAATATATTAGTAAAATTGATATCATTAATATACCAATTCCAGTTATCACATTTAGTTTTTTACTTTTTTGTCTTCTTTTGAACTGATAAACCGAAACAAAGGCAGCAAAGCCAAGTAAAATGATAATTAATGCAATTAAATACTTAACTGGTAACACATTAATATATAAAATTATCCCTACTGTTATCACTGTAATGATCATTAAAATAATAGACAATATAATTCCTAGTTTATTACTTTTAAAATTTTTCAAAATGATATCCCCCCGTATGCTTAATTATAATATATTTCTTACATTTTTTAAAGAATCTAATAACATTTTTCACATAACTATCACTATTATATAGCATTTTTGTTCATAAAGATTATATATTATGGCTCACAAAAAATCGAATTATTCACGCTTTTAGCGTTTCTTTCAACACACTCTAATTGTTTATTTTTTAATTGTTTTAGTGTATATTATTATAAACGGAGGGATCATAATGAATGATAAAACTATAAACAGAAAAGCTTTTGGAAAAAGAATAAAGGAAGCAAGAGAAAAAATGGGTTACACTCAATCTGAGCTTGCTGAAGAAGTTGGTGTTTCTCAAAACTTTCTTGGCGATATTGAGAGAGGAATAAAACTTCCCAGTTTAAATAAGTTGATAATTTTATCTAACGTTTTAAAGCTTAGTCTTGATACAATGTTTGCTGAATCATTAGATAATATTATTTGTGAATCAGAAGAAATTTACTATACAGACAGACAACTAGCCATTATGAAAAGTGTTATTAAAGCGATTAATGATAATTTTAAATAAAGGTACTCAGTGATCTACTGAATACCTTATTTTTATACCTTAAAAAAGTCCTTGGCATTTTGAAATACAGCTTTCGAAACATCTTCTACATCTAAATTTTTCATCTCTGCAAGTTTAGCACATATGATTGGTAAATTTAGTGACGTATTTACTGTTCCACGATATGGCTCTGGAGGTAAATATGGCGAATCTGTTTCAATAACAATTTGCTCTAAAGGAATATCTCTTACATATTCAGTAAATTTCTTACTTCTTTTATACGTTATATTTCCACCAAATGCCACCATATAACCATTTTCTAATACCAGCCTTACTAAATCATCATTTGGATGAAAGCAGTGAAATAGAGTCCCATATTCTGCTTTATTTTCTTTGATAACATGATAAGTATCTAAATAAGCTTCTCTAGAGTGGATAATAATGGGTAATTTTAATGTATTTGCAAGTTCTATTTGATTAATAAATAATTCTATTTGCTCTTTTTTATTATCTTTCACAAATGCATAATCTAAACCAATTTCTCCTATTGCAACGACTTTATCATTCTTTTTTTCTTGATATAAATCATAAATTTTATGATAGTCATCTTTTGCTACATCATGTGGATGTATTCCAATAGCTGAATATACATAATCATACTTACTTGCTAAATCTATTGTCTTTTTGGAACTTTCTGTATTGTACCCAACATCTATAATATACTCAATATTAGCATCCTTACATTTTTTTAATATTTCTTCTTGATTGTTTTTAAATATATCATCGCTATAGTGCGCATGTGTTTCAAAAAATTTCAATTCTTTCCTCCTATTTTATACTCATTTTTGTAGGCAATGTAACCACTACTTCTGTCCCTTCATTTACTTTACTTTTTATATCAATTGTTCCATCCATTCCTTCAATGATTTCTTTTACAATAGATAAACCTAAACCAGTTCCACCCATTTTTCTAGATCTTGTCTTATCTACTCTATAAAACCTCTCAAATATTCTATTCAAATCTTTTTCAGGAATTCCAATTCCATTATCTACCACTTTTATATATATACTTTCATTAATAGCACCAACATATACCTTTATAATTCCCCCATTTGGAGTATACTTGATACTATTGCTTAATATATTCATAATGACTTGTTCTACCGCATCTCTATCTGCATATACACTTGGTATATTATCAGCGCATATACATTCTAAAGTATGATTTTTTTCTTCTGCCTCAAACTTCATCTTTTCACATACTTTTAATACTAAATCATTGATTGGAAACAACATTTTTTTCCAACTAACTCTCTTGTAATCAAATCTTGACAATTGAAGTAAATCAGAAACTAACCTTCCCATTCTATTAGCCTCTTGATTAATTACTTTAGAAAACTTTATTACTTCTTGATATGTAAGATCTCCATTCATCATAGTTTCTGAATATCCCTTAATTGAAGTAAGCGGTGTCTTTAATTCATGTGACACATTAGCAACAAATTCTTTTCTTACGTTATCAAGCCTAACTGTTTCTGTAATATTTCTTACCATCATAATAACGCCCATGGGTGTAAGTCTATCACTAAAAAAGGGAGCAAAAACAATATTTAAATCATTCTCCTCAACATTTGTCTTTACTTCAAAGGTTGTATAATTGGGTAAATACATAATTTTATCAAAATCCAAATTAATCTTTAACTTTTCTGATATCTTATCAAAATTATCATCAGATGCTGTAATATTTAATAACCTCATAGCAGCTTTATTCATATGCACAATTTGCCTAGATATAGAAAAGGCAACAACACCATCAGCCATATGTTCTAGTATGATTTCTGTTTTACTTTGTTGACTATTTAAGTCAAAATTATTCTTTTTAATAAGTTCCATCATAAGTACATAAGCATCTACTGTATCATCAATTTCTTTTAGATTTCCGTATTCTTTTAAATGCTTTGTATCTGGTATTTTTCCTTCTGCTACTGTTCTCATTCCCTTTTCAATTTTTTTTAACGGCAATATTATCATTTTAGATACAACACAACTTAAAATATACGAAATAACGACAATTATAAATAAAAATATAATATTAGATAATGAAAATATATGTTTCACATCTAATATTCCTTGAGACAGAAGTATAGTAGCTATATACACTATAACTACCATACCAATGCATAAAATACTTATACTTCTTTTTATAGAATTTTTCATAAGCCTTTCTCCATAATTTTAGTTTGAGACATAGTATCCCATTCCCCTTTTTGTTTGTACATACTGCGGTTCAGCTGAATTTTTTTCTATTTTTTCTCTAAGTCTTCTAACAGTTACATCAACTGTTCTAGCATCTCCATAAAAATCATATCCCCATACTCCTCGTAAGATCTGTTCTCTGGTAAATACCTGATTTGGAGCAGATGATAACATTTTTAAAAGTTCGAATTCTTTTATTGTAAGATCAATTGTTTTACTTCCAACAATTGCTATATATCTTTCTGGATCTATTATCATATCTTTTATTTTTATTTTATTTTTTGAAGAATTTTTATCATCTTCATTTTCTGGAAGTACATGTTTTCTTAGATTAGCTTTTACTCTTGCGATGACTTCTCTTATGCTAAAAGGTTTTGTCATATAATCATCTGCACCAAGCTCTAATCCTATTATCTTGTCAACGACTTCTTCCTTAGCAGTAAGCATAATGATTGGACAAACCAAAGTTTTTCTAAGTTCTTTACAGACATTAAATCCATCAATTTTAGGCAACATTAAATCAAGTAATACCAAATCAGGATTAACAGAATTAGCCAACTGTATAGCTTCTTCTCCGTCATACGCTACTGTAGTAACAAAGCCTTCTTTCTCTAGGTTAAATTTTAATATATCAACTATAGGCTTTTCATCATCAACAATTAAAATTCTTTTATCATTCATATACATACACCTCATAAACTTTATACTTAAAGCTGGCTACATTATATCATGTATGCTTTTTTTTTACCATATTTTTTTGAAATATTTTTCATTTTTTTGTAATTTTAATGTAACATTGTAACAAAGATGAAACTAAATTATTATATAATAATATATCCTAAATTCTCTTTTTCTACATTTAAAATTTTAGAAGCCTTTTCTAAAAAGAAACTATCTGATTTTGTAAGAGTCAGATTAATTGACGATTGATCGCTTTCTTCTATTCCCATTTCCCTTGCATGATTTACCATGTTATTTACTACTCCTTTTGCACTATCGATCACTTCAATATTTTTAGGAATATTCATTTCAAATTCCTTTCTAAAAAGTGGAAAATGTGTACAACCAAGTACAATACTACTAAATTCGTCAAAATTAATTTTTGAAAACTTATCCTTTATATATTTCTCAGCATCTACATAATTAATTTTTTCGTAATCTTCTGCAAATCTTACAAGTTTGTCCATTGGTAAAAGTACAGCATTGTTCTTGGCATCTAATCTATCAATTAAATTTTGTAACTTTTCTTCCTTTAATGTTAACGAAGTGGCCATCACCAGTACTTTTTTATGATTATTTAATAATAATGCAGGTTTTACAGCCGGTTCTGTTCCTATAAAGCAAGTTTTTGGATATTTCTCTCTTAACTCCTTTATACAAACACTAGTTGCAGTATTGCAGGCTATCACAATAATCCCACAATTTTTATTTACTAAATATTCCATATGATTAAATATAAACTTTTTTACCTCTTCCTTTTGCTTTATTCCATATGGTGCATTCATTATATCTCCAAGATAAATATAGTCTGACCTAAATTGATTAATTGCTTCCTTAAAAATAGTCAAACCACCAAGTCCTGAATCAAAAAATCCAATTTTCATTTAAATTTCTCCTCAATAAGTATAATTTTTCTATATTTTCTAATAATATGATAAACTATGTTCATAGTTATTATATATTTTTTATCAAATATACATAACGTATATAGAAAAGGTGAAGATAAAATCTTCACCCTTTTTTACATTTCTCTTCTTCCTTCTAAAGCTTTAATAAGTGTTATTTCATCTGTGTATTCTAAGTCTCCTCCAACAGGTATTCCATGAGCTATTCTTGTAACTGATATTCCAAGAGGTTTTATCAATCTTGAAATATACATAGCAGTAGCCTCACCTTCAACTGTTGGATTTGTAGCAAGTATCACTTCTTTTATTTTATCATCACTCAATCTTTGAAGTAATTCCTTAATTTTTATATCACCTGCCGTAATATTATTCATTGGTGATATAGAACCATGAAGCACATGATAATAGCCTTTATACTCATGTGTTTTTTCCATAGCAATTACATCTTTTACATTTTCAACAACACAAATTATGCTTTCATCTCTTTTGGGATTAGAGCAAATTTCACAAGGATCCTTCTCTGTCAAATTAAAACATTTTGAACAAAATTTCACTTTATCCTTTGCAGCTACTAAAACATTAGCCATTTCTTCTGCTTCTTCTTTTGGAGCCTCCAAAATGTAAAAAGCAAGTCTTACAGCAGTTTTATGACCTATTCCAGGTAGTTTTTCAAATTGATTGATAAGTTTTGTTACAGTTTCTGAATACATAATTAAAACATCCCTGGTATATTAAATTGTCCCAACTCAGCTTGTAGCATAGAATCTGCTTTATTCAAAGCCTCATTTACAGCAGTAATAATTAAATCTTGTAGCATTTCTACATCATCTGGATCTACTACTTCTGGTTTAATTATAATTTCTTTAATTACTTTATCTCCTGTAGCTTTTACAGTAACAGCACCACCACCTGCTGAAGTTTCAATCTCTTTTGCTGCAACAGCTTCTTGTTTTTCTTGCATTTCTTTTTGCATTTTTTGTGCTTGTTTTAAAATATTTTGCATATTTCCCATTCCACCGCCTGGGAATCCTCCTCCAAATTTACCCATTTTTATCATCCTTTCTTTACAATCAAAGTTACGAAATCATTATATTATATTTGTAACATTTTTTCAATCTAGTTCAGTATAATTAATATGATTATCTTTTAATACTTGCTCTAGCTTTGAAACTCTATCTTCATTTTTTTCTTGCAATTTTACAATCACATTACTTGATATATTGTACTCACTGGACAATATTTCTTGAATTGTTGATATACTATCTTCTGCTTTTAAAATATTATATGCAAATTCATTTTTAGTAATAATGATTGTTTTATCATCATTTACATATATTCCAGCTCCTGCTAAAGCTGAATATAACTTTATTTTTCCCCTTTCAATTACTACTTTTTTTAACTCTTCTATATTAGAGAACTCTTTTACTTGTAAACTTTGGATACTTTCAGTTGATGATTCTTGTTGAGATTTTGAAACTGTAACGTTTTTCTTCTCAGCAAAATTTCTCTTATTATCTAGTTCTTTTCGCAAGACAGATATTTCTTTTTCTAAATTATCAATTTTTAAAAACACTTCTGATAAGTCAATATTTTTAGGATCTATACTATCTTTTATATTGCAAAGTTCTACTATACTGGATTTTAAAAGTATACTAGGAGTAGAAGTAAGTCTTAAATCGTTATCAAGCTTTGAAAATCTATCTATTATATTGATGATTCTATCCTTATTTACGTCTTTATGATTAATTAATATATCTAAAAAAGCTTCTGCAATTTGTGAACAAAATTGTCTTAAATCTTTTCCTTTTTGAATTACTTTATCCACATTTTCAACAGCTTTGATCGAATCATATTCTAAAATATTTGATACAACTTCTGATACAATTTGGGTGTCAACAGCACCAACTATTTTCAAAACATCTTCATATTTTAAAATATCTTTACTTTCAGAAACACATCTTTCTAAAATACTTAAAGCATCTCTTGCAGCGCCATCGGCAAGCTTAGCAATATACTTACAAGCTTCTTCCTCATATTCAACCCCTTCAGAATCAAGGACATATTCTATCCTTTTTAGTAAATTTTCTTCAGATAACCTATTAAATTCAAATTTTAAACATCTTGATAAAATAGTAACTGGTATTTTATGCTGCTCAGTAGTAGCAAGAATAAAAACTACATTCTCTGGTGGTTCTTCAAGAGTTTTCAACAATGCATTAAATGCACTAGTAGTAAGCATATGTACTTCGTCTATAATATAGACTCTATATTTTACATCCACTGTAGCATATACAACTTCTTGACGTATCTGTCTGATATTTTCAACACTATTATTGGAAGCAGCATCCATTTCTACAACATCTGTGGTATTTCCCTCTATAATATTTTTACAGACTTCACATTCATTACATGGCTCTCCATCATGAGGATTTAAACAATTAATAGCCCTAGCAAATACTTTAGCCGCGCTTGTTTTTCCAGTCCCTCTGGTACCACTAAAAAGATACGCATGTGATATCTTTCCAGTTTTGATCTGGTTCTTTAAAATTTTAGTTACACTTTCCTGACCAATGATATCATCAAATGTATCAGGTCTATATTTTCTATATAATGCTATATATGACATTCATTTATCACCTCATAAATATATAAAAACCAAGCACATAGAGTATAATGCTTATTGCTGCTTCCTTCCGGATCTGACAAGGTTCACAGTTCTCTATCGCTTGGCATGAATACATTATACATCATTACTAAAACAATTTCAAGTATATTTTTTATTTTAATTGAAAAACATATTTAGATAAATCTTGCCTTAATATACTAATTCCATTATTAAGTAATTCTTCAGGTGGTAATTTAAATTTTAAACTACAAACACTCTTTTTTCCCGTTATATCAATAATGTTTAAGTTACATTCAAAACTCATCTGAAGTTCCTCTATTTTTATATCAATATCTTTAAGAAAAGTTCCATCAAATGTGATTTTTTTAGTATTTTCAGGCGCCTTCACATCATTCATAAATTGAACATTATCAACATTTAATTCGATATAGTATTGATCATCTTTTTCCTCAGGATATATCTCTACACTTTCAATTTTGGTATTTAGATCATATTCTTCCTCAAAACCAGTTTGTGATAATACTAAGCTACCACTTTTGATAGGCGCTACAAATTTTATATTATCTAAATAAATCCTACTGACATCTATATTTTTGGCAATTAAAATACTAATTTTATTGTTTTGAGATAAGTTAAAAGTTAAATCGGAAATATTTTCAGCTTTTTCATTAGTATCTAGTTCATCTACTTTAGCATATGAATTCACTACCAAATCATTAATTCTAAAATTTCCTTGATTAATATCACCAGTTGTATCCAATAAATTCATTGCAATTAAAACAGTGATTATTAAAGAGATGACAATTACAAAAAATATTATTTTCTTTTTACTCATATATCCCCCTCATATACTAATATATATTGCTATTATACTACACCTAGCATAAAAATACAACCTCTTAAATATATATTTATATAAGGAGGAAGTAGTATGAATAACTTATTTGGGAACTCATCAAACTCTATTTTGAATAATTGCAATTTTAACGACCTAGACATTAACAAATTACTCATAATAATACTACTTCTTACGGATAAATTAAATATAGAAGCTATTCATGTATATAGAAATAATTTTGTAGTATCCTTAGGAACTTTTACAGACGATTAAAAAAACAACCAAAATAAGTTTGGTTGTTTTTATATCATTAATGTGAATCACTCTTTCCAAATAATTCATCAAATTTCTTTTCTAACTCAATTTGAAGATCAATATCTGTAGCAGCTCCAGAAGATTTATTAGTATTACTTGATACATTTGATGTAGTAGTATTCTGATTTGTCTTTGGTACAGAATTAATAATTGGTCCACTAATCGGTTCCTCTATCTCTACTTTTGGTCCTACTGCTGCTTTTGAAGGTACGGCTTGTGGTCTTGATGGCATTGTAATATCACTATCAATATTAACATCCATACTTCTTGCTCTCATTTTTTCTGCAAGTCTTCTTTTAGTATCCTCAAGATGCTTTTGAACATCCATGATCTTTATTGGAAGTATTTCAGTTTTTGGCATTTCCTTAATATCATGTATTTCAAACTTTTTAGCATTATCTCTTTCAGGATGGTATTTATAATACCAAGCCTTTTTAGCTTTAATAGGTCTTAAACCTCTAACAATAATAATTTCTTCGTTTGGATCTAAACGTTTTAATTCATCAACAGTCATAAGTTCTCTACCTTGACGCTGTTCGCTAACAGAAACGCCTTGTTTTGTTTTTCCATCTTTATCTTTACTAACAGATTTACTCTGTATTTTAATTGTCTTTTGTCCTAAACTCTTTGAAAAATACTCACAAGTTTTGATAGACTGACTTCCTAAAAACAATTGCGTATCGCAGTTACCGACAATTGTTTCAAAATTATCTTTATATAAAGACTCTAGTTGGTCTAATGCCTGAATAACAATTGATATACTAATACCCATACTTCTTGTAACACTTAGTTTTCTTTCAAAATCTGGGATTTGACCAATATTTGCAAACTCATCTAATAAGAAATATACCTGATTATTCAACGTACCGCCATTTCTATCTGCTTGTAAAAATAACTTTTGTAGCATTTGTGAAAAGAACATTGTTGAAACAAAATCATAAGTACTATCAGAAGTTGAAGTTATAACATAAATAGCAAGCTTTTTCCTTCCCAAGTCATCAAAATTGATATTATTTGATGTTGTTATTCTTTGCATTGCAGGAGTATCAAATGTACTAATTTTAGATATTGTAGATATAATGATACTTTGCATTGTTTTATCAGCAGAAGTAGCAAAGTTTTCGTATTCTTTTCTACCTGGGTGTTCTGGTTTTAATTCTTCTAAAAATATCTTTTTAAATACTTCTCCATCTGCTCCACCAGCACGAATGATATTAAGACAGCTAGATATATTTCTCTCTTCTGGTGGTAATACGGAAATAACATAGTAAATACAAGCCTTTATTAACATTTTTGCAGTATCATCCCAGAAAGTATCACCTGTGGTACCAGCACCTTTTTTTGCACCGACAACTAATGTTTCAGCTAAAACATCAATGCTTTTATTATCAATAATATGTGATAAAGGGTTATATCTATCACTATACTCAGGATTTACTAAGTTAAAGGCTTTTACTTCATACCCTCTTGATTTTAAAAATCCAGATGTTTCTCTAAATAGTTCCCCTTTAGGATCTGTAATAACATATGAGCCTAAAGTTTGCAAAATATTAGGTTTGATATAACAAGCAGATTTACCAGTACCAGAACCACCAATGACAAGTACATTTTTATTAATTAATACTTTTTTCAAGTCAGTTCCTAAATAATGATCTCTACTTAATATAAAGCCATTTTTTCTATTTAAAATTTCTTTTCCATCAGATAACTTTTTAAATTCTTCTCCATTTTTACTCCAGTCACTTGAACCACTTTCAATTCCATCATAATCACTTGATTCATTCTTTTTCATTTTATATGCTATATAAAATCCAAAAAATATTAAAAGTGTAAAAAGTGATGCTTTTAAGAAAAATCCAAAATCAGAGAAAATTCCACTAAAGAAACTAAAACTTGTAATGGCTGGCAATAAATTATTAAACACTGCCGTAAGTATGTTTTCATCTTCACCAACATGACTAACCGCAAACGTCAAAGCGCCTATGAATATTATATCAAATATTACATAGGCGATTAATAATGGTTTTATTTCTCTTTTTAAATCTTCAAAAAAATTTCTCATATACCATTCCTCACTCTACTATTAAATTATCGGTTCATCTTCTTCTGCTAATACTTTTTCATCTCTTTTTATCATATCAATAGCACCAACCTGTTGTTCTTCTCTTACTTTTTGTATTGTACTATATCCAACTAAGGTTTCTATTCCAGTAATCTCTGGATCATGTTTTAATAGTTCTCCACCATCACAAACACCCGAACATACTGTGATGGCAATTCTTTTATTTCCTTCTTCAATATTCATAATTAAATCCTCCCAAATATCATATACATACTACATTTATATTACATTTATACTATATTTAAAAATAATTAATCCACCATCTCGAATTTTAGTTCAAGTACTATATATGGCTTATGTGGCAATAATTTACATCTACCTTTTATTTCGCCACTCACTTCATCTCTATACAAAACTGGTCTTACTTCTTCACCTGTTTGTGTATCAATAATAGAGAAATGCCTTTTCATATTTGGTGTAAACTCTACTTCTTTATACTCTATGCCCTCTTGATTATAAATTGAACCATATCTAAGTGGTACATTTGTTTCAGTCGCACTAAAGCCTTGGTCAGAAAGCTCACCTGTACTAAGTATTGCTTTAGAATTTGTAAGAGTAAGTAATACAATTAATTGTTTTTCCTCATTCCCCTTTATTACACTAAATACTTTCTTTACTTTTCCATCTTCTTGAACATCAACACATTCAATTTTTTGTAAAGACAAAAGAGCATTCCCTTTTCTATACTCTTCTTCATTTTTTTCTACCAAGAAAGCTATAGTATTCATTTCTGGCATATCAATAACCTCAAATTTATTCATTTGTATCAAAGGTTCCATAGATTTTACCTCTTTCTCAGATAATAATATCTGGTACATTTTTATTATACTACATTTTTATGTAAATTTCAATAGTAAAAGTATTATTTTTAAAAGCTTTATGCTTTTCTAACTAATATTAATGGTGTTAAAGTCTTTGCTTGCCCAGCAGGATTATCTTTTATCATCATTTTTAATTCTTCATCTGAATACTCAATTGAATCACTTCTACCAAGTATTTCAACATTAAAATCATTTGCATCAACAATCATCGCTTTCACGCCTGTTTTTTCATATATTTCATTACATACCCCAGTAGAATTTTCTGGTATTCTAATTCCAAAATTTGCATAATCAGTAAATACATTTCCATAAAATCCGTCTAAACCACTGATTTCTGGTCCAACTATTTTATAAAATACACCTTTTTTTCCAAATAATTTACAAATTCCACCAGCAATAGCAGCGTATAGAACTTTAAATCTACCACATAAATCAATTGCAAATTGCATTTTATATGGGTTATCCACTCCAACTCCTGCATCACTTTTCATAGCAAATTTAGATAAAAACTTAGCAAGTCTTGATACCTTTACATCCTTTTTATAGACCACTCTTTTTTGACATAAGCCAATAATTTTTTCACTTATAGAAACTATATCACCATCTTGATATATAGGTTTTACATATTTCTCTATAATATCAATATAATTTTCACCAATTTGAACATAATGAGTCTGAATGGCATGCCTTAAATATTTTTGACCATTTACCATTATCTCAACATTTTTTCCTTCATTTGCTTTAAATTCCATAAGAACCCCTCATTTCTTTATTTTACTATGATTAGTATAATACAAAAAAAAATAAATGTCAATGATTTGACATTTATATAATTGAATAAAGCATTTCATAAGCCGGATTCTGTTTTAAATAGTCATTTATCTAGAATATATATCACTATATATTTCAAGCCACCAACCACGAAAGATGACGGGCCGTCTTAACCTTTCTATTTTGGTGTTGCACCAAGTGGGGTTTACACCATCTTTATGTCTCCATAAAGATCCGTGAGCTCTTACCTCACATTTTCACCCTTACCATAAAATGGCGGTTATTTTCTGTTGCACTTTCCTTAGGATCACTCCCACTAGACGTTATCTAGCACTACTGCCCTATGGTGTCCGGACTTTCCTCTTGAGCAGGCTCAAGCGACTATTAGAAATACTTTGATATATATTATAACACAATTTTCTTAAAAAATAAACAAAAAAATATTTTTTATATAAATAATTAAATGCATAAATAAATTTAATTTTTCCATAATAAAAAATAAGGAGAATTATCAGTTATGGAAGAAAATAAAATTTCAAATTTAAACAGTTCTGATGATATTATCAATTATATTAAAGATAGTACCTTTAATTCGCAAGACATTGTATATAAGGAATTAATAATACAAGATGAAAAAATACATATTGTTTACGACGAACCAATGGTAGATACCACTACCATATCTGACTTTGTTATCCGCAGTATAAAAAATTCCGTTAACGAGAAAATTTTTGAAAATATTGACAATAAAATTGAAAACTTCGAAGAAGAAAATAATAATACAAAGATATCCCTAGAAAATAAAATTGAGCAAAAACTAAAAAAATTAAATAAAAATACTTCAAAAGAAATTGAACAGATAGTAACAAATTTAGAAAAAATTATTACAATAGGAAAAATAAAAAAATTAGATTTAACACAAGATGATATTTTTTACTATCTATTTTCAGGTTTTACATGCGTTATATATCATACCATCATATATGCAGTAAATACACGAGGAAATATTGATAGAAGTATTAGTGAACCAACCAGTGAAAAAAATATAAAAGGACCAAAGGATGCTTTTACTGAGAATTATCAAAATAATATAGGTTTAATTAGAAAACGTATTAAAAGTGAAAAATTAGTATTAGAGGAATCTAAAGTTGGACGAAGAAGCAAAACTAAAATAGGAATCATGTATATTGAAGATATTGCAAGACCGAACTTAGTCGAATATATTAAAGAAAAACTCAAAAAAATTAATATAGATGCAATTCTTGATAGTAATTATATTATGGAAATCTTAGAAGATTCTGATAAAACAGATTTTCCAACTATGATTAGTACTGAAAGACCCGATCTAGTTTCTAATATGCTTTTACAAGGAAGGCTAGCATTAATTGTTGAAAATAGCCCTTTTGTTTTAATCATTCCAGCTTTTATTACTGATTTTATCAATAATGTAGAAGATTACTATCAAAAAAATGTAAACCTATTCATAACAAAAATAATACGATATATAGCATTTTTTATCACGATCTTTACACCCGCAATATATGTTGCTCTGACCACTTTCGATCAAGAGACCATACCAACTCAACTACTTTTATCATTTACAACACAAAGAGAAGGAGTTCCTTTTCCTGCCTTTTTAGAAGCCTTTATCATGATAGTTTCTTTTGAATTATTACGAGAAGGTGATTTTAGAATACCAAATACTGGTGGTAGCACTCTTTCTATTGTAGGTGCATTAATTCTTGGAGACGCTGCAGTCAATGCAGGAATCGTATCTCCAATCATGATAATTGTCATCGCTATAACAACAATATCTGGACTTATGTTTACAGATATAAACATGGCAAATGCTCTTAGAACTTGGCGATTCATACTATTAATATTTGCAAGTATGGCAGGACTTGTTGGAGTTGCTGTAGGCCTTTTCTTGCTTATTATAAAACTTGCCAGTACTACAAGTGCAACTAAGCCATATACTTACCCTATTGCACCAATTAATCTAAATTCAATTATGAAAAATCTATTTAAGAGAAAAAATATATCAAATGATACCAAAAGGCAAAAAATACTTACTAATAATTTAACAAAATATGTAAAGATTAAGGAGCAAGCAAAATGAAATCAAAAATTTTATTTTTATTAACAGTTATGTTTTTATTAAATGGTTTAAATAATGCTCGTGAATTAAACGAACTCGCTATTGTATCGGCAATAGGTATTGATCTAGATGAAAATGGGGATTATATAATAACTTCACAAATTTTAAATACAAAGAAAGAAAATAGCTCCGGAAGTGGCTCTGGAAGCTCTAGCGGATCAAGCGAAATTGTTGTTTTTAACTCTAAAAGTGATAATATACAAACTGCTCTTAGAAATACAATCAAAGAATCTCCAAGAAAATTATATCTTGCCCACATGGAACTCTTGTTAATATCAGAAAAGGTAGCAAAAGATAAAGAAATTCTCGATACTCTAAATTTCTTTATACGTGACAACGAGGGGAGTAATGACTTTATGTTAGTTGTAACCAAAAATTCAACACCTCAAGAAGTCTTACAAATAACAACACCACTCGAATCTAATCCTGCTCAGAACATAAAAGATAGTATTCTAACTACTCATAGATATAAAGGAATTGCTACTGATAATATATTAAGTGATAATATTTCCATGTTTAAAAGAGAAAGTCAAACTTCTATGGTAACTGCTATCGAAATTGATCAGCAAAAAAAAGATTCTAACAATTCTGAAAAACAAGAAGAAAATACACAAGAAAGTAGCATTGAAAACATCAATCAGCAAGAGCAAAGTAGTGACTCTAATCAAAATTCAAACATAAAAATATCCGGCTTATGTTTCTTTAAATATAAAACTTTGAGTGGCTATTTGGAAAATGATGAAAGCTATATATATAATATTATAATGGATCAGGCAGATAGTGGAATTATATCACTTGGAAAAGGTGAGGATTTAATGGTAATTGAGCAAATTAATTCAAGTTCTAAGCTAGTGCCAAGAATAGAAAATACTGAATATTTTATTGATATCTCAGTAGATATGAGTTGTAATATCACAGAAACTGGTAAAAATGTAACGCTCGATACAGAGCAAAATATACAATATTATGAAAAACAAGCTGGAGAATTTCTAAAGGAAAAAATTGAAGAATTAATCGAAAAATCCAAAACTGTTTACGATTGTGATCTATTCAGTTTAGGAAACGTTTTTTATAAATATAAAAATAATGACTATAATCATTTAAAAGCAAAATATGGAAATGATTATTTTAAACATATCAATACAAATGTAGATGTTAATATAACTTTTCCATCTGAAGGAGGTATTAATCATATATGGTAATGAATAATGTGACACCCCCAAGTGATGAGAACAATAAAATAAGTACTTGGGGCTACTCTAGCTTTATGGTAACGCTCACTAAGAGTGGTTTTCTTGGAATGGCTTCCTATATCATGTTTTCATATAGTAGTATTAATACATATCTGTCAGCTATACTTGGAACTATGATTGGAATATTACCATTACTCATTTTTATATTTATCATAAAACATAGTGAAAATAAAGATATTATAGATTTAAATATAACAATATTAGGAAAATTCTTTGGTAATATTTTAAATACCATACTTAATATAACTGTGCTTTTTATGTCAGTACTTGCATTATACAATATTTCACAATTTGTGGATATTCAATATATGCCAGACACTGATACAAACTACTTAAGAATACTAATATTAATTCCAATTGTGTACGCAGCCAGTAAAGATATAAGTGTCATATCAAAAATTAGTCAGATTATTTTTTGTATTAATCTTACTATATTTATTTTAACGATACTTGGATGTATAGATGCTTGTGATGTAGATAATATATTTCCATTTATGAAAGATGGTATATCTCCAGTTATAAAAAGTACATTAATATATGTCATATTTACTACATTTCCAATGTTTTTACTAACTATCATTCCACAAAGTAGTATAGTACAGGAAAAATCCAAAATTCAAAAAATATTTTTCATGTATATGCTTGGTAATTTAATGCTAATTTTTATTATAATGATAACAGTCTTTATATTAGGAGAAGATTTAATACCTATGTTTCGATATCCGGAATATATAGCATTGAAAAGATTTAAATTATTTGAAATTATTGAAAGAGTCGAGAACACCTTGTCTTTACAATTTGTTTTCAATTCTATTATGTACTTAATTGTATCTTTTCACTTTATCATACAAAGTTTAAAAAAGATATTAAAAAGTAAAAAAATAGAAAATCTTTTTCCATATGTACTAGCAGCTATTATATTAGTACTTTCTAATATCTTTTTTAAAAATACAGTAAAGTCAACAGAATTTATAAAACAATATATTCCATATATTATTTCAATTGGCCTTTTTATACCAATGTTTATTACATTTATTATTCTAATTATAAAAAATATAAAAGCAAAGTGTTGATTTTTTTAACACTTTGCTTTATTTTACATGTATTTTTTAGTCCATTCTATTATCTCTTCATATATATCCTCTCTACATACTTCGTTTAATAATTCATGTCTTAAATTAGGATATAACTTAAGTTTAATATTAATATGATTCGTTTTTATGTAATTATGATACACTTCCAATACTCCATTTCCATTATCTCCTACCGGATCATCATTTCCAGATAGAAGAAATATTGGAAAATCTTTAGGCGTCTTTTCAAATATTTTTATTTCATTGGAAAGTATATTTAAGTTAAATAAATCCTTATAACCACTAACTGTAAAGACAAAATCTCCTATCTTATCATTTTCATATATTGGTAACATCGATTTATCACTACTCAACCAATCATATTTAGATTGGTTAGGCCTAAATTTTTTATTAAACTCTCCAATAACCATATTAGTGAGCATCTTGCTACGATACATTTTTCCCTTTCTCATACTAATAGCATCGGCAAGTTTTACTCCTGCTGGAACTAGCTTATTTAATGCACCAGTCCCCATTATAATTGCTCCATCTATTTTATTTGCATATTTAGAAATATAGATCCTTGCAATAAAAGAACCCATGGAATGTCCAAAAAGAAAATATGGTATTTTAGAATATTTCTTCTTTACCAACTTTGTCATCAAATAGAGATCTTCTACCATATACTTATAACCATCCTTATCTGCAAAAAAACCTCTTTCTTCTTGTTTTACATGTTTTCCATGGCCTAAATGATCATTTCCACACACAATATAATTTTGATTAGTTAAATATTTTATAAATCCTTCATATTTCTCAATATATTCACACATACCATGTGAAATTTGTATAATTCCTTGCACTTTTTCCACATCTTTTGGCGTATATATTTGTCCATAGATTCTATCAACCTTATTAGAACTTAAATATTCAACTTCTTCTTTACAAAAACTCATAAAATCACCTAATCAAATTATATCATATATAAATTTTTATACAATATCCACACAATAATGTGGGAAATCCTCCCACATTTTAAATCTTCCTAGTATGCCTTAACATTCACATACTTTAAGCCAAGTGCCTGCGCCATAACTTTGCTACATCTTTTGGCACTGCTATAGTAAGTACTCCATTCTTACTGAATAAAAAGGCAAATTTCTTATTTACTACTAAAGTCATGTATTTTTTCTGACACTTATACGGTTTCCGAATGCACATCACATAGTACTTATCTTCATCCAGATACTCTGATGTAATTTCATAATTTGTTTCCACGACTATTGAAACTCCATCCGGCCCATATTCAATGTCATCATTTACTTGGTATTTAAGATCAACTTTCCTGAGTTATCCATTTCTGATATTCATATGCTTTCTGTACCATTTTAAGTGTAGGTACATCTTTTACAATATATGTCGTTCCCATATATAAAAAAGACATATATCTCTTATCATTTTTCCTATAAAGTGGTAATTCTAACTCTTCATATTCTTCAAACTTTGAATCATAAAGTTCAATTAAATTAATATCATACAAAAAAGAAAAAATGAGAAGAATATACAATTCTCCTCAATTTATAATTTTATTCTTCTATATTTTCTTCCTCTGTTGGTAGCTTTGCAATGTTAATTACTTTTCCACCATCTGAAGTCCTCATAAGGGTAACACCTTGCGTATTTCTTCCAAGTACACTAATATCTTTTACATTGATTCTTATAACAATACCTGTATCAGTAATCATCATGATATCATCATCATCATTTACAATTTTTACCCCAATTATATGGCCTGTTTTAGCTGTAGTTTTATAAGTAAGTACACCTTTACCGCTTCTTCCTTGTCTTCTATACTCCTCTATTTCAGTACGTTTTCCAAAACCATTTTCAGTTATTGCAAGTATATATCCGTTTTCATCACTAATAGGCTCCATACCTACAACTTTATCATCCTTTGATAATGTAATTCCTTTAACACCCATAGATGTTCTTCCTACAGCCCTTACATCTTCTTCAGTAAATCTTATAGATAATCCACTTCTTGTTACCATTACAATATCATTAGATCCATCTGTAAGTCTTACATCTATTAACTCATCATCTTCTTTTAAGGTTATACCTTGGATACCTGTCTTTCTGATATTACTATACTCAGAAAGTTTTGTTTTCTTGATCAGTCCATTACGTGTAGCCATTAGAACATATAGATCTTCATTATAATCTTTAACTGGTATAACAGCAGCAATCTTTTCACCTTGTGCAAGTTGTAATAAGTTTACAATTGCTGTTCCCTTAGCTGTTCTACCCGCCTCTGGTAACTCATATGCTTTCAATCTAAATGCCCTACCATTATTTGTAAAGAACATAATATAGTCATGCGTAGATGTAACAAAAAGATGTTCTACAAAATCTTCTTCACGAGTATTCATAGCAGTAAGACCCTTTCCACCACGTCTTTGACTTCTATACACATCAGCAGCTATTCTCTTTACATACCCAAAGTGAGTAAGGGTTACTACATTCGTTTCTTCTTTTATAAGACTTTCTATATCAATGTCTCCCTCGCCATGAATTATAGCAGTCTTTCTTTCGTCCCCATAATTATTTTTAATTTCTATTAATTCTTGTTTTATTATATCTTTTACAAGCTGCTCAGAAGCAAGTATTTCATTTAAATGTTTGATTAAATCTACTAAACTATTATACTCATCCTCAATTTTTTCTCTTTGTAATCCCTGTAAAGTTCTAAGTTTCATTTCAAGAATTGCTGTAGATTGCACTTCTGATAATCCAAAAGATTCCATAAGCCTTTGTTGTGCATTATCATAAGACTCTCTAATGATTTTAATTACCTCATCTATATGGTCTATAGCGATTCTTAAACCTTCTAAAATGTGAACTCTAGCTTCAGCTTTTTTAAGATCATATCTAGTTCTTCTAATTATTACGTTTTCTCTGTGTTTTATATATTCTGCAAGTATCTCTCTTAAAGCGAACACTTTAGGCTTACCATCCACCAAAGCAAGCATTAACATACTTTGTGTTGTTTGTAATTGAGTATGTTTATATAACATATTTAGAACAACATTTGGATTTGCATCTTTTTTTAATTCAATAACTATTCTTAAACCTTCTCTATCAGACTCATCTCTTAAATCTGATATTCCCTCAATAGTCTTTATTTGAACTAATTTAGCTATATTTTCTACAAGAGCAGCTTTATTTACTTGATAAGGAATTTCTGTAACTATAATCTTATATCTTCCCCTATTATCTTCTTCTATTTCAGCTTTAGACCTTACACATACTTTTCCCCTTCCAGTGGTGTATGCGCTTCTAATTCCTTCTTTACCAACAATAATACCTGCAGTTGGAAAATCGGGACCTTTTATATATTCCATCAATTCTTCATTAGTTATATCCGGATTATCTAGTTGGGCTATAGTTCCATTTATAACTTCAGTAAGATTATGAGTTGGAATATTACATGCCATACCAACAGCAATACCATAAGAACCATTAATTAGCAAGTTAGGCAGTTTTGCTGGCAGAACAGAAGGCTCTTTTAATCTATCATCATAATTTGGTACAAAATCTACTGTTTCCTTATCCAAATCAGCAAGCATTTCAAGAGATATTTTATGAAGTTTTGCTTCTGTATACCTCATTGCAGCAGGAGGATCATTATCAATAGAACCAAAGTTACCATGTCCATTTACAAGAGGATATCTTAAAGAAAAGTCCTGAGATAAACGAACCAAAGCATCATATATAGCAGAATCACCATGTGGGTGATAATTACCCATAACATCACCAACGATACTTGCTGATTTTCTAAACGGTTTTTCAGGCCATAAAGAAAGTTCATTCATTACATACAATATTCTTCTTTGTACAGGTTTCATTCCGTCTCTTACATCAGGCAAAGCACGTGATACAATAACACTCATGGCATAGTCAATGTATGATCTTTTCATTTCTTCTTCTATTTTTACTGGTACAATTTTTTGTGCCGATAAAAAGTTTTCATCATTAATGTCCATTTATTCATACCTCCAATATTTACTCCCTTATTATACAGGAAAAAAAATAAAAAAGCAAGTCAAACTTCTTGAAATTTCATTCAAATATGATATAATGTAAAAAAGTTGAAACAATTAGTTTTTTAGAGGGGTAATATATGAAATACAAAAACTATTATGAGATATTAGGGGTATCAAGAAAAACTCCTTTGCAGGAAATAAAACTAAATTATAGACAGCTAGCAAAGCAGTATCATCCTGATACCAACAAAAGTCCAGAAGCTGAAGAGAAATTTAAAGATGTTAATGAGGCATATGCAACATTAACAAATGAAGAAAAAAGAAAAAAATATGATAAACAAGTGGCAAGACTAGGCTATGGATTTGTAGATTCAAGCTCTAGTTTATCTAATGTAAAATATGAATTTAAATCCGGAATGAACGCATTTAATGATTTGCTTACAACAATTTTAGGATTTAAAAAGGAAAATACTGAAGAAGAAACGCAAACAGAAACTTTAGATGCAAAGCAAGAGGAAAATAAGACTAAGAAAAAGCCCATCAAAGGAACTGATATTATCACACACCTAGACGTGAGCCTTGAAGAAGGGTACTTTGGTGTAGAGAAAAAAATTGCAATAAAAGCCTTCAAGGCTGGAATGAGAACATTTTCTGTAAAGGTTCCTATTGGAATAAAGAGTGGAGATAAAATTAGATTAGCAGCTCTTGGAAATCCTGGAAAAAATGGTGGAAAAAATGGTGATTTAATCATAAATGTAAGACTTATTGATGATTCTGAATTTAGTCTTGATGGTGTGGATCTAGAAAAAGAAATTGAAATAACACCTGCAATAGCTGCACTTGGAGGCAAATATAAACTTCAGGTTATGGATGAAAAATTATTTGTCTCTTTGCCTAAACATCTTAGGGATGGTGAAATTGTAACTGTTCCAAATAAGGGATACATTGATGAAAATGGAGATAGAGGAAATTTGAATTTAAAAATTCATATTGATATGCCCGTTGATATTTCTGAAAGAGAAGAAGAATTATATCAACAATTACTAAATATTGAAACTAGAAAAGATAATATTTATTTATAAATGAAAATTCAGCCTTTTGTAGGCTGAATTTTTGCTATATATCACAATTTTTACAACACATTATATTCCTCATTAATTTTGGCAAGAGAAATATAATAATCTTTTGGAAATACTTTTATATAATCCTCATCCTTTAAAGAAGCTTTTAAATGTGATGCTAAAATTCTTTGAACACCGCTATCAATTAGATCTTCTACTATTTCTTGAGTTTTTCCATGATATCCAGGTAAAGTCTTTGCACTATCTTTATTGGGATGTCCAGAATCAATCAGTGTACATCTAGAGTTTTTACAAAAAGCTCTAATTTTTCTTGATGCATATGCAATATCAGAAGTATATACAAAACTTTCATTTTCTTTTTCTATTTTAGTTGCATATGATTCTCCCCTATGCTCAGCCTGACAAAAAGAAAAGGTATATCCATCTAATTTAAGCAAAGTTTTTTCATTTATAATGTATATATCAAATATGTTCTTTAATACTTTGACATATACATACATTAAGCTCCTTTTAGGTAAATATACTTTCACCTTTTTATTACTTTTCTTACCTTTTTTATTAAATAAGTTTTTGACATCATTTACAAAATTTCTTTTTAATAGAATCATACTTAATGGTATCATATCAAATGAATGGTCAATATGATTGTGTGAGATAATAAAAATCGTGTTATATATACTCTCATTATTTAGTTTTAATTCTTTAAAAAGTCTAGGTAAAATACCAATACCAAAATCTAATATAACTGGCTTGCTAAGTCCTTTTATATAATATCCAGAGCATGGATATTTATGAATTCCCTTTATATTTGGAGCATAGTTACCAAGTACTTTTAACCTTATCTTAATACGGTTCAATTTTTTTCCTCCTTAAAAATTATTTTTTCCAGAATCATATAAAAAATCCCTATAATTATATCAAAATAAAATAAATTAGCAATAAAAAAGAGCATATTGTTATATTATATGCTCGCAACCACTAATTTTATTTTCTGATCATTTACTTTTATCTCAACTTTCTTTAATTCTTTTATTTCAACTTTTCCATTTGTTTTATAAATTTTTACCATACTGATCTACCTCCTACAATAGTATTATACCACATTTTCAGTTTTATGTCAACTAAATTATAATAAAAATAGAAGAATAGTAATATCAACCATCCTTCTATTTTTATAAAATTAACCATATATTTTTTTCTTCTTTAATCTTATATCCTCTCCTACAAATTTACATATTGTAAAACTACCAATCAATCTTGACATTACTCTTTCATCATATTCTTTATATAACTCTTTTAAAGTCAAATTGGTAGAAATAAGCATTTTTTTGTTCTTCAATAGTCTAGTATTTATAATATTAAATAATTCAGTAAACTTATTGTTACTCATTGTTTCAGTACCCAAATCATCGATGATTAACAAATCTACATTAAATATTTTATTATATTGTTCTTTTTCTAACCCAGTTTTATTATACGAAAATTTATATTCTATGACTTTATCCATTAATACTGGTGCAGTTTGATACACAACTGTCTTTCCTTGTTTAATAACTTCGCTTGCAACACAATTAGCAAGAAATGTCTTTCCAAGTCCAGTATTTCCAACAAATAATAAATTTTTTTGCCCAGGATTATTAATATTTTGAGAAAAATAATAAGCTATATTTCTTATATTTTCTATATTTTCCATAGGAGATTTCTCTATCCCATATTTTTCTCTGTCAACATTTTTGGAATAAAATCCAAAATCAAATGTGTCAAAGTTTTCCTCCTCTAATTTATATATATTAACTTGCTTATATGTCTCATTTATCATTGCTTGTGAAAAGCAATTGCACATACTATAATTATTTTCTTTGACAACAACTCCTGTATCTTTACATTTTTCACATTCAAATTTCGGTTCAAAATCTTTTTTAGTTATTCCTATTTTTTTAAGTTCTCTTTCATATTTTTTTTCAAGTTTTTGCAATTTAATTGCTAAATTTTCTTGTTCGATTTGTCTTGTTAAATTATCAGAAATCAGTATTGTTTTTGTCGTTTTTATTGCAATTAAATTTATTTCATTTTCGATTTCACCCAAAATAGGGTATTTTGCATAGATATCATCTTTATATCTTTTTGATTTTTCTATTGCGAGTTGTCTTTTCAAATCGTATTCTCTTTTTATTTCTCTGTATATACTACTATCCATAGCAAAATCCTCCTATTTTACCTATACATTATCATAAAATGACTCAATATCATCGTATTCTCTTTGCTCATAATTTTGATATTTAGGTTTCGCTTTACTAGAACTTTCTTTACTGCTTTCAGTCCCAATGCCTTGACCTTCTTTTTTAATATCCTCCAACGTTTTATAACCTTTTTTATGCCAACTTGAAAGAATTGCATCTACATACTTTAAAGAAGGATTAGATTTAGCAACAGTTCTTTTCAATGCCTCTTCGATTATATTAAATTCATATTTATATTCCTTTATCCAAGTATCTATATACTGCTCTTCGTATTTTGTAAAATTACGATTTAGTCTTAAGGCTTTTTGGATTTTCTGCTTTATCTTTTGAATATTATCATAACTTTCTAAAAATTCCTCAAGTTGTTCAAAAGTCTTTACTCCTCCTCTATACCAATTTTCTGCTACTGCATATACATACTTTCTATTTAAAGCTTTTCTTTCTCTACAATAATGAAAAAGTGCTATCATAACCTCTTCTGAAAAAGAATAATTCTTAAATAATGTTCCAATATCAGTATACCAACCAAGTGACATAATACCTTGAAAAAAACTTTCGTTGATAGCAGAAGCTGCAGCCATTCTTTTCCTTTCAAGTTCTGATTGTACTCTATTGACTTTTGGCTCCATTTTAGGTATATATGATTTATTAACCTCTACATCTTTTAAATCTACTACTATGAATCCCTGAGAAGTTTTAGTAATCAATTCTTCAGCTTGCAAAACATCTAAACTATTAGATATCTCAGCCTCTGTAACCCCAAGTTGCTTTGCAAACTCTGATATTTCTAATTCCATCTTATTTTTTAAAACAAATAGGATATATAGATACAATTTAATATCAATACCTTGTAAAGAATTCATATAATTTAATATAAATAAGTCTGATATACTTGTGTCACTAAGTTCCATTTTATTTTTTGATACGAATTTCATAAAAAATTTCTCCCATTAAAATCTTTCCTATAATGCTCAATTATATCATTACTTTCAAATTTTTACAATATATTTATCACTTATATCTCTCATTTTTCATCTTGATAAATTTCATATCAACATAGATTCCTCTATGCATCATAAAAGTTAATATTGATAAGATAACATTAATAGCACTCTCATTATTAACATTTACAATGATAATAGAAATAATAGGTACTGTTAAAAATAAAAAAATATATACAGATTTTTCCAAAGCTATATTAGCTATATCTAATAGATTAATTACGATAAATATATAAATCAAGATAACACACAACGACTTATAATCTATTATTCCTAACCATTTACTACTTCTTTTATAAGTTGTATATAATATTTTTTCATTTATTTTATTTCTCATTTTTAATTACCTCCAACTATTTTTGCAAATATACTACTTATAAATGAATTTATTTTATATAGTAAATAAAGTGATCCTATCAATATTACTTTATACATTGGAGATTTTAAATCTTTATATACAATTGGTATAAGGATGATTAATTTAATAAAAATTTGCATAGATAAATTCACGATCAATGTTTTTAACCACATTTTAGAAAAGCCACTTGTTATATTACTACAAAGCCCTATTATAGCAAAGGGAGAGATCAATAATAATATAACCACAGTAACATATCTAATTGAAAGTGTGATAAGAATCGATATTGATCCCAAAGAAACCATACTTTTCAAAATCCCTTCAATACTTAAAAAATCACTTTTTTCAATATTTTCTATTTGATATATATTTTCTTTTAACATAGAAAATGTTATTTCTTTGTTTGTATAACTTTGACAAAAAATATCCACTCCACTTGATATTCCATCAAATATTTTAAGACATATTCCACAGATAAAATAACTATTATTTACAAGTATTCCAATTACAATAATTCTAATTAGGAAATGATATATATTCTCTACATTCTTACCATTATATATACTAATAATCTGTGTTAATACATAGTGTAAAACATATAGAAGGATTAGTGCATTTGCAAGTATTACTATTCCATTTAATTCACCTTCTACATAGAAATATTTCAGAGGCTCTTTTGTTAAAATATCTGGTTTTACATCAATAATATTATCAAGTATATCATATACTTCTTTTTCAAGTACTTTAAATATTTTCTCCGAAAACATATTTAAATTACTTATAATATCTTGTTCTTTCATTATTTAAGAATTGTCTCTATAAATTTAATTATTAGATTTAAAGATAAAATGATGCCATAACAAAATATTGC
Source organism: Clostridia bacterium (assembly GCA_030524345.1). Taxonomy (GTDB): domain Bacteria; phylum Bacillota; class Clostridia; order TANB77; family CAG-465; genus CAG-465. The sequence continues at coordinate 117,965 of JAUNGP010000001.1, forward strand.
ATTTATGATTACTTTTTTTCCAATACGCATCTTTTCTTCATCTCCAAAACTAAATTTTCTAATTAAAGCTCCAGAAGCTATTGCAACACCTGCTGCAGGTGTTGATAGTTTAACTAAATATCCTTGAATCTCTTTTAATGCTGTATTTAGTTTGTTAACGAGAGTAGGATCTGTTTTAGCATACACATTATTACCAAATATAAAAAGAACAAACAAAAATAAGGAACAAAATATAAATATCTTTTTTCTTTCACTCATTAGCATCACTCCAATCTTTTTAAATAACCTTTTTTATATAATTTCATATTTTTACCATCTGATATTAATAAAACTGCCTGAAAAGTTTCTAATACCATAGTAAAATAATTTTCATTAAATATGTATTCATCTTTTTCAGAAAATGAAATTCCTTTTGCAATTGATGATCTATCATTTTTGAAATGATTTGTCATTATACTAAAGCTAGTATTTTGGGCGTTTTCTGAATAGTTAGTAGTCTTTAAATCTTTTATTTCCTTCCCAATCTGCTTTATTATTTCATTGACAGTATAAAGATCATCATTTCTAAACCATATTTTATTAACCAAGTTTTGAATTATAACCCTAGTGGCATATTCATTATTTAAAGTATTTAGAAGAGAACTATAACTTTGCATACTTATCACATTAATACATTTATACTCTCTTGAAAGCGAGAAAAAATGAGCATCTTCTACATTTGCAATTTCTTGATATTCATCACATATGAAAAAAACTTCTTTCTTGAAATAAATCTTAGATAAAATTTGTTTTTGAAAATCCAACTTTAAATAGGTTGCTATTATCTTTAATAGTTTTCTATTCTCACCTATATTGATAGATAAAACATAAATATTGTTATAAAAATCAATATCATCACTCTTTCTACAAAACTTTTTATATAGTAAATTATCAGATACAAAAATACTTGTTATTCTTGTAATTTCAGATTTGATAATTCCAATTGTTCTATCATCTAATTTTAAAAATTCATTTTTTATATTTAATATAGCAGCATTAATATTAAATAATTCATCATCCTTAAATTGATTTTTTAATATTTTCTCCTTTATATGATTAATGCTATCCAATAAATACTCCTTTTCATTCACAAGTCTGTGTATCTCATAAAAATTTACAATTAAGCCTTTTGCTCGAATAATCGTTATAAAATCACTTAAGAAACTTTCTACTTTATCAAGCCAATAGGAATCTGAATTTTTTGTATCTGATAATAAGGTAAGCACTAGTTTAAGCTCACTTGCAATTTCTATACTAGATTTATTAGGTTTATCTATTGGATTATATTTAAAGTCATTATCTAAAGATATTTCTACTACATTAACAGATATATTATTTTTAGAGATAATGCTCTTTAAGTTTTGTACATAATTTCCTTTTACATCAATTATTAAACCCAAAATATTCTTTTTTACTAATTCTAATACTATATTGGAAATAGCTGAACTAGTCTTACCACTACCTATGCTTCCAGTTATCAATATATTTTGAAATATACCATTATTTTTAATACATATGTTGTCATCGTTTTCATCTTTCCCTAAAAATATTTTTAAATCATTATCTTCTGATGTGAAATTGACAGATTTTTTATCAATATAGTATGACATAAAATTATATATCATATTAATTGTAAATAAAGAAAAAAATATAAAATAAAGAATTTTAAAAATAAAGAAATATTTCCCTAACATAGATGAAATATCTATATTTTTTGAAAAAATTGTTATATATAAAAAATTAGATTTTATAAAATTGTAACTAAAAGCAATTTTAATTATTAAAACATTGATATATATAATAAATGTAATATATATCTTTCTTGGTGATATCCATGACCTTATAGAATTAATAGAATAAAAATATTTAGAATAAAACTTTTTATTTTTTGTATCATCTAAGTTGCTAGTTATATTTGGCAGATTACTATTTATATACTTATCTAATTTTGCTCCACTTCTATTAAGTATAAATAGCTTATCAACGAGAGAATATAACTTAAAGATTAAAAAGATAAAATATGCAAGAAATTCTATAATGTAAAACATATTTCATCACCATCGCCATTCTAGCATGTCTTTTTACCTTTTTCAACTATTTTCTTGAAATTTTACAAAAAACAACAAAACTTCTACTTTTTCGACATTTTTCACACATTTCATATTATGATATCATTAAATATAATATCATAACTAAAAAATTAATAAAAAAAGTAAAAAATTTCAAAAATCTATTGACAATCAAAAAAAAATATTGTATTATATATGAGCAAGCAACATTACATTTTATGGGCCATTAGCTCAGTTGGCAGAGCACTTGACTTTTAATCAAGTTGTCCGCAGTTCGAACCTGCGATGGCTCACCATAAAATGGGCCCGTTGGTCAATCGGTTAAGACATCGCCCTTTCACGGCGGAGTGAGGAGTTCGACTCTCCTACGGGTCACCATTTTATATGTTGTATGCTGGAATAGCTCAGCTGGTAGAGCAACGGTCTTGTAAACCGTAGGTCCTCAGTTCGAATCTGAGTTTCAGCTCCATTAAAAATAGAAAATATCAGGTATTTAAGATACCTGATATTTTTATTATTTATATAATTTGCTCTATACTGATCTTAACATCTATCATTCCTCTCCATAATCAAATAATGTTGGTTCAAAAAAAATTTTAAATTTTGAAAATGCGGTCGGAAGAGAATACTTTTCTTCAATTTCATCAATATCTTTCCAAATAAATTCTGTATTTTTTTCCTTTACTTCTATTTTATACCCTATCATATTCCATTCAATATGTGTAAATATATGCTTTTCTTTTCCTATATATTGAATTTTCTTTGCACTTAAATTCCATTCTCCCAATTTTTTCGATATCTTATCTTCATCTAAAAAAGTATCCATATTTGGAAATTCATACATATTAGCTAGTAACCCCTTAGAATTTCTTTTTCTAATAGCAAATTTATTTTCATGATATAATAAAAAAATAGTTTTTTCTTGTATTTTTCTTTTCAACTTTTTTTCCCTTACGGGAATTAAGTCTGTTAATTTATCACGCTTAGCAATGCAAATTTTATTTAAGGGACATTTGAAACAAAAGGGTTCACCATTTGGAACACAAATTACTTCTCCAAGTTCCATTAATCCTTGATTAAAATCACCGGAATTTTCAGGCATAATTTTCTTTAACTCATTTGTTATCTCCTCTTTTGTCTGTGGCAACAAAATATCTTTGGTACTTCCTATTACTCTGGACACTACTCTTAAAACATTTCCATCAACTGCAGGCACCTTTTCATGAAAAGCAATTGAGGCGATTGCTCCTGCTGTATATTCACCAATTCCAGGTAATTTTATTAGTTCTTCATAGCATTCTGGCATTCTCCCATCGTACTTTTCCATCATTATCTGAGCTGCTTTTTTTAAATTTCTAGCTCTACTATAATAACCTAATCCTTCCCATAATTTTAGTAATTTTTCTTCCTCTATTACTGCTAAGTCATGAATAGTAGGAACTTCTGTTATAAACCTATGATAATATTTTTTTACTGCTTCAATTCTTGTTTGTTGTAACATAATCTCAGAAAGCCAAATATGATATGGTACTATCTGTTCCCTCCAAGGTAATATCCTTGCATTTTCTTGATACCAATTTAAAATGGGTGTAACAATATCTTTCATCTTATATATACATGATATATTCAACAAAATATATCATCATTCTCCTCCTTATTCTTTTTTATTAATTCTAACAGAAATAACTTCATTTGTCTACCAATACTGCCCTTTTAACTAATTTTTCCATAAAAACCATACCATTAAGTTCTGGTGATATAATTTGCACTGCTATTTTACTCTATCTTATTTTTAGTTACCACTCAATAAATCAAAATTTATCTCTCCATATATTCTAAATATTAAAATCAAAAAGTAATGATATTTTTTATCCAATCATGAATCATCTATATTTGATATCATTTTTGTGGTATCACTTTTTTTCAAACTTATATTTCATAATTGACTTACTTATATAAATAATATATACTTTACACTAGGAGGTTATATTATGGAAAATCAAAATAATAATATTCAATCTAATAACAATCAACAAAACAATAAAAGCAAAATAGTTTTATCTTATATTATCCCTTTAATTGGTTTAATTTTTGTTTTAAGTGAAAAAAATGCTACTAGCATTGAGAAAAGAAATTATGCTCAAGCTGCCACATTATTTATTTTGGACATCATTCTTTTTATAATAAGCTTGTTAATAGGATTTATTGGCATACCATTTATTGGAACAATTATTAGTTTTTTACCAACTGTATTATTCATATTTGCTATTATAGCCGCAATAAAGTCAGACTCAACTGAAATATACAAAATACCAGCCATATACGATTTATCAGAAAAAATCTTTAAATAAGTTAATAGTACCAATTTAGTTATTTATATTTACTAAATTGGTACTATTTTTAGCCTTCAATATATTTTTTATAACATTTTCTACAAACAGACTTGTAAGAGTCATTGCCACCAATTAATATCTGTTCGCCTTTATTTGTTGCTTTACCGTCTATTAGTCTCATATTACAAGTAGCTTTTGCTCCGCATTCACATATTGTCTTTATCTCTTCTATTTTATCAGCTATTTCCATCAAATATTTTGATCCTTCAAAAAAATTCAATCTAAAATCAGCCCTAAGTCCATAACAAATTACTGGTATATCTAATTTATCAACAATATCACTAATTTCTTCCACTTGTTTTTTATTCAAAAATTGAGCTTCATCTATCAAAATACAATCTGCTATATATCCATAATCCCTAACCAAATTATAAATATTTGTATCTTGCTTAAAAATTTCCGCATCTTTTTGAAGACCAATTCTAGTAGTTACTTTTCCAAGACCATATCTGTCGTCAATTCCTGATGTTAATATAATTACTTTTTGATCTCTTTCTTCATAATTATATGCTACCTTCAACAAATCTATTGTTTTTCCTGACCCCATAGCTCCATACCTAAAATATAACTTTGCCATAATCTATCACCACAAAAATTGTATCATTGAAAGATTCTTTTTGCAATCATAATTTAATATAACTTAAATACCAAAAATGTTTGATAACAAATAGTGTTAAACCGCCCAGTTTTGAAATATTATTTTGATTGTTAATTAAATTTAGATTAATCTTTTATATACTGCATAAAATAAAAAATACGATTATACAAGATAATTGATAATCGCAATTTTAATTTTTATTTTTCTCTATTAATTTCATTCCCTTTTCATAATCTTCTCTTTTTACAAATATAGAACAATTAAATAAATTTTCCATATTACCAGCAAAATAAAAATCTAACTGACCCAAATATTCTATATTATTGTTTTTTAAAGTATAACAATACTCATTATTATATCTATTACTATATGAATTTACTTTATATCTACATAATTCTACCCATTCGAAATCATCAATTTTTTTCATTATCATAAATATTCTCCTTAGCGTTTATGATTCCCATTAGTTTTTCATAATGATCAAAAATCATTCCATCACACAATTTATTGTACCTATCATATTCATCTTTACTCGTTAAAGTCCATCCAATTAAGTATATCCCATTTTTATGGTATTTGTTATACATTTTTTCTGTAATATCTTCTATTTTATATGCAATAAAATCGGGCTTTACAAAAACATTAAATAACATTTTACTTAAAAAGAAATTTAAAAAAGGAGAAATTGTATCTATTTTTTTGGCAGAAAGCTGACCTCTTATCATACTTTTATCATGTTTTTTAAACCATAGCAGTGATAATGGATTAAAAGATTCTATCGCATATTCTCCATCATACTTTTTTAATACTTCGAATAGTTTGCTTTCTAAAGCACCAACAGTTCCTCTATTTTTAATTTCTATAATAATTGGTACTTTTCCATCCACTACTTTTAATACTTCCTCAAATGTTGGTATCTGATTATTCGTACCCAATAATTTTAACTCTTTAATTTCTTTTAAAGAGAGCTCTTCTACTATTTTGTTAACACCTGTTATTTTTTCTAGATTATGATCATGGACTACTACTAAATAATGGTCTTTTGTCAAATGAACATCTAATTCAATACCAATATTTTTTTCCACAGCAGCTCTAAAAGCAGGTATTGAGTTTTCCACATTATTAGCATCATTTTGATGTATTCCCCTATGTGCTACAAATCTATATTTATCTATATCCATAAAATCACCTTATATTTATATTTTATAATAAATATATATTTTTTTCAATATCACAGACCATTTACAATATTGATATAATCCTGGATAGTTAATTCTTCTGCTCTAACATTTAAACTAATATTATTTTTTAATAATATATTTTCTATTTGGGATTTATTGAATCCCATAAAATGTGTAGATTCTAAGGAATTTGATAGTTTTTTCCTTCTTTGAGCAAATGCTGAATGTATTAATTTAAAAAATACTTCTTCATTATCTACTTGGTATTTTTTATTTTTAATCAATTTAATAACTGCTGAAGTAACATCTGGAGCTGGAATAAAACTAGAATTTGGAACAATGAATTTGATATCTGCATCGGATAAATAGTCAACCATAATAGTCAGTATTCCATAAGCTTTTGTTTTTGGTTTTGCTATCATTCTTTCTGCTACTTCTTTTTGCACCATAACAATTATCTCATCTATTCTCTCTGATTCTTGTAATAGCTGAAATATAATTGGTGTAGTTATATAATAAGGTAAATTTGCAACTACCTTTATTTGTTCATATTTTGTATTATTTTTTAATTCTACCTTTTTAATTAATTCGTCTATATTTATTTTTAAAACATCTTCATTTAATAACAAATAATTATCATATTTTCCTAATCTATCATTTAATATTTTTTCCATATTCTTATCTATTTCTATTAATATAGAAAATTTAGAATTATTGATAATATATTCTGATAAATTACCAAGACCAGGACCTATTTCAATTACTAAATCATTTTTACCAATATTAGATATTTCTATAATATTTTTCAAAATATTATCATCAATTAAAAAATTCTGTCCAAACCTTTTATTAGCCCTTATATGATACTGATTCATTATTTTTTTTGTAATATTAAGTGTATTCATTTTCATTTTTACTCCTAAGAAAATAATTGCTAGTTTTTTAAACCAGCAATTAATGAATTTTTAATTTATAAACCACCATTAGAAATTAATATTGATCTATAATACAATACTGAATCCCCATAGGAATTGTTAGCTATTCTACCATTATATGCATTTAATGCAGTAACTGTATCTCCATATGTTCCCATATAATATGAAAATAAATAAGCTCCCGCTGCCATATTATCATAAGGGTCGAAGAAATTACTAATTCCTAATTTATACATTAAATTAGTATGATTTGAAATATGAATCTGGCAAAGCCCATATGAATTTCCTCCACCTAATGCATTTGGATTATACCCACTTTCTTTATACATAATTGCAAGAAAAGTTTCATAATCAATTCCATATCTATTACATAAATTATATGCATATTGTTGTTGTTCTACTGGTAATGCTATATTATATGCTCTAAAGCCACCATCTACTGGTGCTGACACTACTGAATTTACTAATGCACTTCTTGAAACAGTAACTCTAGTACCAACTTCTACAACTTTATTTCTAGCTTCTGCTAAGATTTCAGAATTTACTTCTGCTCTTTCTATTTCTTCATTATTGTTATATCTAACTATATAACTAGTTGTTTTCTGTCCTTCTACTCCCTCTTGAACAGTTTGGGTAGTTCCTTTATCAATTTCAGGATTATCTTTTGTTTCTTCTTCAAATGGAATAGATTCAATTACTTCTTCAAATTTAGCAACCATTGGTGAATAATCAGCCTTCATACTATCAATATCAATTTTTGCTAATTCTTTTTCAGAAGATATAGTAATTTCCATCCCATCTACTATTTTATCAGTTTTATTTGGTAATACTTGTGTTTCTTCATTTACATATATTTTGTTTTGTAATAAAAAGGTATCTATAGAAGACGCAAGTGTTCTAACAGTTTTTGTACTACCATAGTAGTTCAAGGTTACTGTTTTTACTTGTGTTGTTATAGATAATAATCCTATTGTTGCAAATACTAATATCATACATACGATTGTAAGTGACTTTCTTAATATATGCACTATGTTGTCCTTCACAAAAATTCCTCCTAATCCTTTGACAGTACTAATTATACTATAATTCTTATGCATTGTCAATTTTTCTATTACTATATATTATTTAAAAATTAAGTTAAAAGTGTCAGTTTTCCTTAGTAAATCAACACTTCTTATTCAATATATTATTTCGATTACAGTTTTTATATTACAAATTTATGAATTTAAAAAATAATTTATTTAATATTTCAAATATTGCATATAATGATATTGCATGATAAAATAATTAATATAAGAAAGGATGATTCTATGGATTATATTTTTTGGATTATTTTAGCAATTATTGTAATTATTATAATATTAATTATTGCATTATATAATAACCTAGTGAATTTAAAAATGAAAGTTAAAAATGCTTGGGCACAAATAGACACGCAACTTGCAAGAAGATTTGATTTAATCCCTAATTTAATTGAAACAGTAAAAGGCTATTCTATTCACGAAAAAGAAACTTTAGAAAAAATTATTCAAGCAAGAAATTCATATATAAATTCAAATGAAATTGAGGATAAAACAAAAGCAAATATTGAACTTACCAATAACTTAAAAAATCTATTTGCCCTTGCAGAAGCTTATCCGGATTTAAAAGCAAATCAAAACTTTTTATCTTTACAAACTGAGTTATCAAATACTGAAGATAAAATTGCATATTCAAGACAATTTTATAATGATACAGTTCAAATTTATAATACTGCAATTTTAAGGTTTCCATCTAATTTATTTGCCAAAATCTTAGGTTTTAAAGAAATAGAATTTTTTGAATTAAATGAGAAAAACAAAAAAGAAAATATTAATATAAAATTTTAAATTTAATAAGTACTTTTTCACAAAAGTACTTTTATTTTTTTGATATATTAATTGTAATCATTTTAAGGTGAAAAATATGAAAAAGAAAAATATATTTTTAATTACTTTAATCTTATTCATGATTATTTTTATTATTTTAGGATTATTGTTTCATTCTATTAATAATAAAACAAGTGATACCGCCCGTTCTATTTTATTTTATAAAAAGGTATTATACACTTATATAACACAAAACCAAAATAATATAGAAACTCTTTTTATCAATGAAGACTGTTTTATTAATTTAAATACTGCAGAAAAATTAACGGACAAACAAATTGCAGATATTATATCATATTGTAAAGATTTTAATATCAACTTGCAATTGGTTGAAAAAAATTATCTATTCGAAAATCTAAATTGTTCTGGAATAGAAATTAACTTTAATAATTATAATATCAATAGCACTAATTTTACCGTAAAAGAAATTCATCAGGGACATAGCTTTACTACTTATCTTTATGAGTCTGATTTTTCTAATAATGAATGGAATATTCATATAACAGGTATGTCAGAGAATCTATGACAGTAAATTAATTCAAAAATAGAATCAATTTTTATTATTTTATTTTTTATTGTAATTACATTTATTTCATGTTATAATTGCTTTAAAAATATTTGAGGAGGAAATCATGAAAATTAGAGGATTTGAAATATGTAAAGGTTTTGAAAACAAAGGGATCAATTTACCAGAAAGAAAAACTAAAAATGCGGTTTGCTATGACATAGAAGCAGCTGAAGACACTGTTATTCCTTCTATTTGGAAAACAATTTTTGAAAATTTTAAAATATTTTTATCAGGGTCTCACGACTTTAAAGAAATAAAACCTACTTTTATTCCAACAGGATTAAAATCCTATTTTTTAGAAGATGAAGTATTATTTCTTGCCAATAAAAGCTCCTTTCCAATTAAGAAAGGACTAATTGCTGCAAATGGTATTGGGATTATTGAAAGTGACTATTATGAAAATGAATCCAATGATGGTCACCTAATGTATAATTATTACAACTTTTTTCCAACAGATACTATTATCAAGAAAGGGGAGCCATGTGGACAAGCTTATTTTCAAAAATTTTTAAAGGTAGACAATGATCATGCAACTGGTATAAGAAAAGGTGGATTTGGTAGTACATCTAAATAAAGGAGGAAAATTATGAGAATTGCAATTATTTCTGATATTCATGGAAATCTGGAAGCACTAAAAACTACATTAAATGATATAAGAAGAAGAAATGTAGATAAAATTATTTGTCTTGGTGATATTATTGCAAAAGGACACCATCCTAAAGAATGTTTAGAGCTAATTCGTAAAAATTGTGATATTATCATACAAGGAAATTGCGATAAAGTTTTCTCAACTGGCATTTTTTATGGAGAACCAACTGAAATTGATAAAAAAAGATTGCAATGGAACCAAAGTTTTTTAACAGAGAGTGATAAAGCATTTTTAAGTTCTCTTCCATTTTATTATGAATTTTATATGAGTGGTAGCTTAGTAAGATTATTTCATGCGACACCTGTATCTGATCATACGGCTGTCATATTACAGGACAATTTCGAAACAAAATATAATATGTTTTTACCAAGTAAATTTATAGTTTCTGATAAAATTGCAGATATTGTAATTTATGGACATATCCATCATCAATATATGGATCGCCTATACAATAGGACTTTAATCAATGCAGGAAGTGTTGGAAATTCATTTGATGTTATTAGAAATCCTAAAAAAGATGCAAATGTTCTAGAGACTACTAAAGCATATTATTTAATTATTGAAGGGAAATATGGTAGTACAACTTATACTGATGATATTTCATATCAATTTATCAAATTACCATATAATATCGAAAAAGAATTAGAAGATGTTGATAAAAACTTAGAAAAAGAAAACTATGAGTTTGAGATCAAAAACGGTATGTATCGCGATATGAAAAAAATTAATACTAATTTTGAAAAAATGGGAATTGATACATCTAAAATATAAAAATAGTGCCTAAAAATTTCTTAGGCATTATTTTAATTAAAAATTAATTCGTAAATTGTAATAATATTTTTTTATAATTTTTATCGATCTCTTTATTTATAAAAATAAAATTATGGATATTACATTCTGTATTTTAATTTTATATTTGCTCTCAATAACTAGATCTGCCTTTTTTAATTGTGATAAATAATATGAAACAGTAGCTCCTGTCAAATTAAACTTTTCAGCAATTTCTTCTTCCGATTTTTTTCATATTTTATCATTTCCAATATATCTCTTCTTACAGGATCAGATATTGTTTTTAAAGTTTCAGATATCCCCATAAAATCATCTTCCTTTCTATCTATTTAGATTTTTTTCTAAATATCTACTTGCAATTAATGCCAATTTAATACAAATACTTAACTTTTTATAAAATATATGGTATAATATACACCAGATATTTTAGGAGTGTGTCCAGTTTGGAGAATTTATTTATATACGTAGAAAATGAAAAAGCCCAAGATTGCTTAAAATATGGAATGAAATTATCTGAATATGCCAATAAAATAATTGAAATAAATAATATAGAAAAGAAAGGAATTACTGCATATCTTACGCCAAAAGATAGTGATTTGTATGATAATAATCTTTTCACTTGTTTAAGAATTTCAACAAGTAAGTTAAATGCAATTATTTATAATAGAGTATTTGAAAATAATAAAGATTTTTTAAACAAATCTTTTTGTAATTGTCATGATTATCAATTAGCAGATTATGAAGACCCAATTGGAATAATCTATTCCACAATATTACCAGAGAATATATTCTTATACAATAAACTTCTTGATCTACCACTGATTGTTGAAAACTCTAAAGAATATTTTTATGATAAGTGTGTAAACGATTTAATTGAAAATGACAAATTCACTAAATTTGAATTATATCAAACATTATTACTTTTAGGTGAACAAAAAAATATCTTTAAATCTGAGAAAATAGATCATAATCTAAAAATCTATACAGATCTTATTAGTAATAAAATATATACGAAAAAAAATAGCGGCTATGAGACGAACCCCAAATGTTAGATAAAAAGATTAACATTTGGGGTTCTATTTACTAGCTATTTTTACTCTATTAATAACTTATCATATAATTCTAGTATAAATGTAGTTGTAATACCAAGTTTTTCTTTTTCTTCTTTCGAAAGATTTTCAACAATACATACATTATCACTTTCTATAGAAACCTTTATAGGAACTTCTATATATTGAGTACCATAAACAAGCGTTACATAGCTATATCCTTTTTCTTCATTTCTTTGAATTGCAGTTTTAGGAACAGCCATTCCACTCACTTTTTTCCAAACCACTTCAGTACTGATGGTCCTTAAATCCACTAATTCTTCAATTCCATTATTTAGTTGAAAAATATTGTAATTATATTCATTACCTTCTATCGATTTTACTAATTTTGCTGTAATACTATCAACATCTTTCTCTCCAAATTTTAAGGTATAGCTTTTACCAATTGTAATATATTCGCTATTTTTATCTTTTTCTTCTTTAATTAATATATACGCCTGATAATTATCCACAATTTTAATACCAAAATTACTAGCATTATTTTCTTTATATTTAGAAATAATATCTTCTAATTTTTCTATATCAAAATTCAAAATATCCTCAACATTTACGAAGTTCTCCAAATTATCAATTTTATAAGTAGCAACACCAGATACAGGTGCTATAATATTATCTGTTTCTGCAGATAAACTATTTTTTTCTACTACTTCTCTCTCCTCAATTAATTCTCTAACTTTTGAACCTTCTGGACTACGTTCTCCTAGTATAATTACTTTCTTATAAGCAAGTTCATCAATTTTAGTCTTATACTCTTGCATCTTTATGTATGAAGTCTCTTTCCTTGCTTCTTTTGCTAAATTAGTAATTTGAGCATCTATTGAAGAAACATCATTAGAGTAAGATGCTGGTAAATCAAGTATTAGGGATTGTATGCTTTTATCAAGCTCTTCTATTGTTTTAAGATATTCATCATATCTTTCATTTTTATAAATTGCGATTGTTTCCCCTTTAGCAACTCTTTTGTTTTGTTCTACTATTGGTATAGCTACTTCAGTATTATTTAATTCTAATACTTTTTCATTCTTTAAAACGATACCTACTGAGTCAGTTGTTTTTTCAATATATCCATTTACTACTGTATATGTTGTTTTTACATTCAAATATTTCCTATATATAAAAATACTAAGTAAAATAGCAAAAATCATTATAGTGACCAATATATTATGTTTATTTTCTCTTATACGTTGAATCATAGTCTTTTTTTCTATGCTTTTTTCCTTCATAAGTTTATTTCTCCTTATTAATAATTTGCTGATTCAATTATATCATTAACAAGTTCATTTGTATCTTTTTTACCATCAAGATAACAGACATCAAGCTTATTTTTAAACCATGTAATTTGTCTTTTAGCATATCTTCTTGTTTCTTGTTTTAACTTCAAAATACAGTTATCTAATGTATCTTCACCTTTAAAATACGGAAAAAACTCTTTATAACCTATTGCTTGCATACATGTATTATCTTTTCCCAAATTCATATGATATACTTTTAAAGCTTCCTCTACTACTCCATCTTTTATCATCATATCAACACGCTTATTAATTCTTTCATATAAATATTCTCTGTCATGATTAATATAATAAATTAAAAATTCATATTTAGAAGATTTCGATAAGATTCTTTCTTTTTCTTCTCTCATATGGGTAGATTTTAACTTATCTGAGTTTCTTACAAACTCAAGAGCTCGAATAACTCTTTTTAAATTATTAGGATGTATTTCACTTGCAGATACTGGATCAATCTTTTTTAATAAATCATGTACATATTCATTTGAATTTTCCTTAGCAAGATTTTCAAGATATTTTCTATATTCTATATCTACCTCTTCTTCATCAAAATTCATATCATCTACAATAGCACTAATATATAATCCGGTTCCACCACAAATGATAACATTTTTATTCCTAGATAGAATTTCATTTATTTTATCATAGCATATACTTTTAAAATCTGCAACACTAAATTTATCAGTTATTTCACAAATATCTATTAAGTGATGTTTTATCCCTTGCATTTCTTCTTTTGTAACCTTAGCAGTGCCAATATCCAATCCTTTATATATTTGCATAGAATCTGCTGAAATAATCTCTGCATCAATCCTTTTAGCAAGTTCAATGGAAAGTCCAGTCTTTCCAGAAGCTGTTGGCCCTACAATACATATAATTTTCTTTTTCATCTACATTCTACTTCCTTAAAAATCTACGCTCTATTTCATACTTAGTAATTTCATAAGCAGTTGGCCTTCCATGTGGGCAAGTAAAAGGATTATCAAGTTTTACCATATCATCTATCAACGATATTTGTTCTTCTCTATCTAGTTTCATATTTCCTTTAACAGCGGCTTTACATGCAAGCGTTGCAATAAATCTAAATTCTTTTTCTGATTTTTCAGTCTTGTAAGCGCCAAGAAGTTCATCAATAATATCTTTAAACATAGATTTATATTCAATATCATACCCTATATTAGGGACTCCTGATATTTTTATCGTAGTATCACCAAAATCTTCAATAATAAATCCACTCTTTTCAAACATTTCTAAATTAGCATCTACCACTTCTTTTTCTTTTGAAGTAAGTTCTACAAGAATAGGAATAAGAAGCAGTTGACTTTGTTTATCTTTAGAATAATACGCTCGCTTTATTTGCTCATATAACAATCTTTCATGAGCTGCATGTTGATCTATAATATACATTTTTTCTTTTATTTGAATGATGATATAAGTATCAAAAACTTGTCCTATATATTTATATAATAACTCATCTTTTGGTTTTTCCTCTAAAGTTACATTATCTTCTGATGTATATTCTTCAATATTTTTCTCATGATCAAGAAAATTTGAAGTTTGAGATGTAGTATCATACAAATTTTCTTCCATAATTTCTTCCTTTAAATCAGTAACATCTGGTAGCTTATTCTCATTAAATTCCTCCGCTTTATTTTCATTCATATCGTACGGTACCGATTCAACTATATTTGAAGAATTTTTAGATATAGATTCCATTTTTATATCTGATGAAATATTATGAGAAACTTTCTCATTTGCCCTATCGAAATCATATTTCTTTTTTGGTTCAATAAAATTATTCCTAATAACACCATTATTAATTAAATCTTTCGAAATTTGATCAACATTTCTTTCTACTACCTCTTGCTTTATATTTGTAAATGGGCTCATCTCTTTATTATTCCTTTCAAGTGAAGTCCTTACAGCATAATATATACAATCAAATACACGAGCTTCATCATCAAATTTCACTTCCAACTTAGCTGGGTGAACGTTTACATCAATATGTGATGGATCTATCTGCATATTTAAGACAATAAAAGCAAATTTATTAATTGCAAATTTCTGTTCACACGCCTTATCTATTGCAGTATTGATTGTTTTATCTTTTATATATCTTGAATTAATAAAAGTAAACTGGTGCATTCTAGTAGACCTAGAAATAGAAGGCAACCCAATCATTCCACTTACTTTGATATCATTTGATTCATATTCTATTGGTATTACATTTTGATAAATTTCTTTTCCAAACAAATCATATATAATTGATCTTAAATCATTATTTCCAGAAGTTTGTAAAATTGTTTTTCCATTATTAATATATTTAAAACTAACCGCAGGATTTGCAAGTGCAATTCTTATCATAACATCTTCTATATATCCAGCTTCTGTATAATCTTTCTTTAAAAATTTAAATCTTGCTGGGACATTAAAAAATACATCATTGATTTCAATTTTGGTTCCAGTAACAGCAGGCGCACTTTCGACCGATAAGATTTTACCTGCTTCTACTCGAACTTTCACTCCAACATCTTCGTTGATACTCTTAGTCGTAAGAGTTACTTTAGATATTGCAGCAATAGAGGCTAAAGCCTCACCTCTAAATCCCATAGAAGTGATATGTGCTAAATCTTCTTCTTTTCTAATTTTACTTGTAGCATGCCTCTCAAATGCCATTTCTACATCATCTGCTGCAAAACCAATTCCATTATCTGTTATTCTGATATAGCTGATACCACCTTTTCTGATTTCCACAGTAACTGCCGTGGCCTTAGCATCTATAGAGTTTTCCACAAGCTCTTTTACAATCGATGATGGCCTATCCACAACTTCACCAGCTGCAATCTTATTTATAGTTTGTTCATCTAATAATACTATATTTCCCATACTCACACTCCTTAAATTCCATTTAATACTTTCAATACTTCTTCTACAGTTTCTTTTATATAATAATTCATATCCTGTTTTGTAATAAAATAAATAGGATTATCATTTGAAATGATATTATTAGTACAATATTTTTGTAAAAATTTAAAATATACCTCATCATTTAAGTAAATACTTAAATCTCTCTTTAAATTTTTGATATCAATATTATACTTGTTAACCAGGTAACCTCCCATTTTTCGATAGTCCGAATATAATTCATCTGTAAACTTTTTATTATCTTTAAAGCATCCATTTTTTAAACAAATCACTAATTCGTCATTATTTTTTACTCTCTTGACATATTTGGAAATATATTTGTCAAACCAAATTTTATCTTCAATTAAGTGTGCTAAATATCCCCTTGTTTCTTCATTTTTCAAATCTTTTCTATTTTCCAATATAAATCTTTCAATATCTGGTAATTCTTTTACACCATTGTTATATATAACTTTTTTAATATAATGAGATTCATTCCTTTGTCCCGTCTTTAATTTTATAAAGTCTGGCATAACAGTCCCAAATAAAAATTTATTTGACAAATCTAATTTCTCTTTGACTATCTTTGAAACACAAACATGCATTAATAAAGAACCCATATTGCCTCCAAAACTAATTTATATAAATTATACTATCATTTTACTAATTTATCAATAAATATTTAAATTTAAAATCTAAAAAAGAAGACACATTATATAAATGTCTTCTTCTTTATTTTCTAGTCTTATTTTAGTTTTTCTTTCAATTTATATAAAATTTCTAATGCATCTTTTGGAGTTAATTCATCTAAATCAGTTTTTTCAAGAATTTTGGATATCTCAGCCATTTTATAATTAAACATATCTACCTGAATTTCCTCAGTTGTTATCTTTTTCTTCTTTTCTTGAATCGTTTTCTTAGCAAGATCTACATTTTCTAAATACTTTAATATTTGTTTTGCCCTTGTAATAACTGGCTTTGCCACCCCTGCAAGTTTTGCTACATATATTCCATAAGATTCATCTGCTCCACCAGGTTTAATTTTTCTTAAGAATATTACATCATCACCTTTTTCTTTTACTTCTACAGAGTAATTCTTAACTCCTTCTATTTTTTGTTCAAGCTCTATTAATTCATGATAATGTGTTGCAAATAAAGTTTTAGCTCCAATTTTTTCCAAATCTGTAACATATTCTACAGTAGCCCAAGCAATAGCAAGTCCATCGTATGTAGATGTTCCTCTACCAATTTCATCAAGTATAATTAAACTATTCTTTGTAGCATTATTTAAAATATTTGATAATTCCTGCATTTCCACCATAAAAGTTGATTGGCCCATAGCTAAGTCATCCGATGCACCAATTCTTGTAAATATTCTATCCACAATAGAAAGTCTTGCACTATCTGCTGGTACAAATGATCCAAGTTGCGCCATATAAGAAATGATTGCTACTTGCCTCATATAGGTAGACTTACCTGCCATATTAGGTCCCGTAATAATTAAAAATCTATCTGTTGTATTATTTAAGATCGTATCATTAGGTATAAAGTCTTCATCCTTTAAGGCTTTTTCTACTACTGCATGCCTACCATTGACTATATTAATTTCACCTGTTTCTATAATTTCAGGTTTTACATAGTTATTGTTGACTGCCACAGTTGCAAAAGAAGAAAGTACATCTAAAATAGATATTACATTTGCAGTTCTTTGAATTCTAATCACTTGATCTGCAACTTTTTTTCGAATGTCGCAGAAAATATCATATTCAACGTCTATCAGTTTTCCCTTTGCTCCCAAAAGTTTATCTTCAATTTCTTTTAATTCTTCTGTAATATATCTCTCTGCACCAGCAAGAGTCTGTTTTCGAATATATCTATCTTCTGGTACCAAATTCTTATAAGAATTAGTAACTTCAATATAATATCCAAAAACTCTATTATATCCAACCCTTAGCCATTTTCCCTTTATTCCAGTTCTTTCTTTTTCCTTTGCTTCAAGTTCCATAAGCCAGTCTTGACCGTCCGTAGATGCTTTTCTATATTCATCTACCCTTTCGTCAAATCCAGACTTGATAATTCCACCTTCTTTGATATTAATTCCTACATCTTCAATAATGGATTTATCAATGAGATCATAAACATCTTCTAATACATCTAAATTATTATATAATTCAGTAAAATATCCATCATTACTTTGTTTTACAACTCGTGCTATTAAATTCTTTAACTCAGGAAGTCTTTTTAGTGAATTTTTCAATGAAATCATTTCTCTGGCATTAGCGCTTGAACCAACAATTTTGGCTATTAATCTTTCAATATCATATACAGTTTTTAAAGTATCTTGTAAATCATCTTTTAATATATTATCCTTCGTTAAAATTTCTACTGCATTCTGCCTTTTAATAATTTCGGATTTATCAAGTAATGGAGCTTCAAGCCAATGCCTTAATGCTCTTCCTCCCATTGCTGTTACTGTTTCATCTAAAACCCACAAAAGACTACCCTTTTTTGTCTTTTCACGATTGGCTTCTAATATTTCCAAATTTTTTCTAGTACTAGTATCAAGTTGCATATATTTTTCAATCTCATATCTATTAATACAATTTAACTGGTTAATATTAGATTTTTGGGTATCTTCAACATAATTTAGTAATAATTTAGCTGCATTGACTTCTAAATCAGAAAATCTATCTTTTGACTTCCTTAACATATTATCCAAAAATACATTATCACTCATATCCCCATAAGAACTGGTATAAATATCAAAATGTTTCTTTAAATCTTTTAAAAAGAAAGTATTTACGGTGATCGAATCAGGTAAAACAATCTCAGAAGGTGAAATTCTTGATATTTCATTTATAATTTTGATATTAACATCAAATCCTCCAACACTAGATACAAAGAACTCACCTGTTGAAACATCGCAAAAAGCAATCGCACATTCTCTTTTTTCATAAATAATAGAAGCAATATAATTATTTTTCTTCTCATCTAACATTGTAAGCTCTGTAATAGTTCCAGGTGTTACTATTTTTACCACATCTCGCTTCACAAGTCCTTTTGCTTCCTTAGGATCTTCTAATTGTTCACATATTGCTACTTTATATCCCTTTTCAACTAGCTTAGGTATATATGTATTCACAGCATGGTATGGAATTCCACACATAGGAGCCCTTTCTTCTAATCCACAGTCTTTTCCAGTAAGTGTAAGTTCTAACTCTTTACTACATGTTTTTGCGTCATCAAAAAACATTTCATAAAAGTCTCCTAATCTATAAAATAATATACAATCATTGTATTTTTCCTTAGTATCTAGATACATTTGCATCATCGGTGTAAGTGCCATCTTTTTCTCCCCCTCTATAACTTGACCTATTATACGACTTAATTATACCAAAAAAGACATTAAATTACAAGAAAAAAAAACACCACCAAATGGTGGTATTAAATTAATAACTTCTTGTGTTGTTTCTTGCTTTTTTAGCATCTCTACAAGCTTTACATCTTACTGGATCAGAGAATTGTTTTTCATGATAGAATTCTTGCTCTGAGACAGAAAAAGTAAATTCATTGCCACAATCTTTGCATACAATTATTTTATCTTCCATTTTTTTCCTCCTTTAAGAAATCTGTTAATATTGGACTAAACCTTCACACTTTAAAAATATACTTTCTTAAAGGAAATTATTTAAATCTTCTATTTAACTGTATAAAGTATATCATCTTATTCTTTTATTTTCAAGGAAAAATTATAAAATATTTAAATTCACTAAAATTATTCCTACTACTATGGCACATATATCCGCAAGTATCCCTGCTATTAAAATTCCTCTTGTCTTTTTTATATTTACAGCACCCAGTAATATTGTAACTGTATAAAAAGTGGTTTCAGTTGCCCCCATAATAATGGATGCCATTTTTCCTGATACAGAATCTGGTCCGCTATTTTTAAATATTTCCATGACAATAGAAGTTGATGCTCCACCTGATAGAGGGCGCATAATGCAAAGTGGAATAATATCATCTGGTATCTTAAAAAAAGTAAGAATCGGTTTTAGTGGATATAACAATATATTTAAAGCTCCTGTATCTTTCAATACATACATTGCAATTGTAATGGCAAGTATATACGGAAATATAGAATAAACTATTTTCAGTCCCTCTAATGCTCCATCAACAAATAACTTAAATACATCTTTTTTATCCTTTAGGCCACAAATAATAATCAATATTATCATTAAGGGAACAATATACGACACACATCTATTTAACATTATATCACCCTTTTATTTAAGATTTTAATAGCCACTATACCAACTATTAAAGAACATATGGTAACAATCCAAATTGGTACTATAATTGATGCAGGATTTTCAGAATTATATAATGCCCTTAATGCTATCATATTCGTTGGTATTATTTGTAAAGATGCGGTATTCAAAACAATAAATGTTGTCATATTATTATTTGGTATTTCTTTCCTTTTATTTAATTTTTGAAGTTCCTTTATTGACTTAATACCATTTATAGTTGCAGCATTTCCAACACCAATCATATTAGAAGTAATATTTAAACTCATATATTCTACTGCTTCATCGCTTAAATCATTTTTATCAAAAAATAAATATAATATTTTAGAAAATTTTCTAGCAAATATTTTTATTATTTTAGTTTCTGATAAAATTTTAAACATTCCACTCCAAAAGCACATCATACCAGCAAAGCTAATAACATTTTCAATACTTGCTTTACTTCCATCCATTACACTGTTTATAACTAAATCTACATTTCCTATAATGATAGCTACCGTTATTCCAAATATTATAATAAATGACCATATTTTAGACATATTTCACCCCAAAAATAAGTATATTAAATTATATGGCTATTTACACATTTTAATAACAACTATTTTATATTTATATGATATAATCATATAGGAGGGATTTTATGAAAGGTTACAGACTAAATCCAGACATTAACTTTGTTTATAAAATCATTCAAGGAACAGAAAAAAAGGATGGACATTGTCCATGTAGAATAAAATTAGATGAAACTACGCTATGTCCTTGTGATGAATTTATAGAAAAAGGGATTTGTAAGTGTAAATTATTTATACCACTTGAAGAGAGAAATAATGATTAACGACAAAAAGTATCTAAGATTATACATCCTTAGATACTTTTCTATTTTAGTAAAGAGTATTAAAAGTAACTATTTTCATTACAGTTTAAAGTTTCCTTTAGTCCATCTTCCATATTCACTTTTGTTGGAACTATATATTTAGCACCTATTTTATGTGATACTAAATTAGTGATTACTTTCATTGCTCTCGATCCATCAAACCATAATGGATTATCACTATTTTGTCTTATTCTATCCAAAGAAGTGATCAGTGCATTTTGATCATATTCATCACTCATTTTTCTAGTTATCATATATTTTTGATTATCACAGCTATATAAAGTATTTTCTAACAATTCATAACCTGCATGATTGTACCAATATAAATGATCGCCACCAGCTAAAATTAAAATATCTGCTTTCATTTCCAAATTTCCAATCAAATCTTCAACATAATTAGAAACTTCATCAAAGGTACAATCTGGAATATCATTTTTTAAACTAGCAAACCTTTTGGTAATATCTACTACTCCAAAATTATAATATTTTTTCTCAATAACTTTTTTATGATCAATAAGTAAAAGTTCTATAGAGCCTCCACCACCAATAAATACACAAATATGTCCATCATAATCTATATGATTATAACATCCCAATGCTGTAAAGATGGCCTCATCTTCTTGAGATACAACTTTTATTTCTAGCTCAAACTCACTTTTTAATTTTTTATTAATTTGACTTAATTCTTCCGGTTTAATATTTCTAAATATACTACATCCATATATATGTATATTTTTTGTATATTCAAATCCTTTTTTAATGACTGCAAATAATTGATCCAAATCATTCTTATTGATTTTATTTTCAAGTTGATAATTTTTCTTAAATTCTATTGTAGCATTATTTTCATATATTAATTTTCCATCCTCATAAATATGTGTTTTTGTATTATTACTTCCTATTTCAACAATTGCAAATACTCCATTATTCATAAACTTCCCCCACCACATCTGTAAAATACAAAACTTCTTTATTTAATGATTTAGCATATTCAATTTCACTACTTGTACTATTGCCAATATAACCATTTACATTCATAACTAATATAGCATCTGACAGTCTTATTTTTTCTTTATGCATTTTATCAATCATTAAAATCTCATCTTCCGTATAGGCATTTTTATCAGTTTTTGTTAGCTCATTTGGGGTTATCATACAATTTCCCTTTAATGTCATTTTCTCTGTTATTTCTGTCATCTCTTTTTTAAATTTATAACTACCACATACAGTTATTATTTTCATTTCTACACACTCTCCTTTTTTGTGAATTACTATTGTTTTACTAGATTATATCAGACTGTTTTAAAAAAGTATATGAATTAATTAATAAATTTAATTTAAAATAAAAAATCAAAAACTCTCCTATTTTTCGAAAGTGATGGCATATTGGAAGAATAAAAAAGTTTAAAGGAGTAAATTTCATAATTTCAAGAGAAAAAACTCTAAAGTATAAAAATTTTTTAACATAGGAAAAAATTAAAACTCTCAAACACATTTGAGAGTTTGGTGCACCAGGAGGAATTCGAATCCCCGACCTCTCGGTTCGTAGCCGAGTGCTCTATCCAGCTAAGCTACTGGTGCATATAAAAAATATATATTTGAAGAGATTTTCAGAAGAAAAATTTTCATACACTCCACTGAAAACTCAAAATATCAATATTCATAACTGAAAGTAGTCTGGCTTATAACCTATCTATCTAACCAAGCTATAGCAATCATTTCTCACCAATTATATAACAAACATACTAAAATGTCAAATCATAGCCATATCCTTTTTTATAAAAATTTAACTTACTTCAATTCTATCAATAATATTAATTGAAAACTCGAGGAATTTCTTCCTCGAGTTATCCATTATTTTAGAGAACCATCAGGTCCTGCATACCGACTTCCAATATACTCATTTTGAGCCATATGTCCATCAGGATATAAATAATACTCCTTGCCATCAACCTTAATATAAGTATTTGCTAACATTTCGCCATTAGGATAATTAAAATAATACCATTTAGCATTAATTGTTGCCCATCCTTTAACCATACGCCCATCAGGACACAAATAATAAATCTTACCATTATCCTGAATAAGTTGATTGGTTAACATAGCACCATTACTCCGATCACAGAAATACCAATCTGTCCCGTCCTGTATCCATCCGGTTTTCATGTATCCATTAGCAAAGTAATAATAAACATGATTTATCTTATGCCACCCTAATGTTATACTGTATCCATTAGCATCATAGTAACGCCATTTCGAGTCAGGACACAATTTCCAAGTGTTTCTTAAGGAATAATCGTAATTATAACTACTACAATCATTATAATTACTACTTCCAGTATAAGGTGTATTCACCTGTAATGAATTATAGGATTCTACATATTCACCTTTAATTCTGTTATCCTCAAAAATGGGTTTAACTTTAAAATAATAAGTTCCCTTCTCAGTAAGATAAGAAGACAGATCAATTGAGGTATTGGTAATATTTTCAAATGTATATTTTTTATTATTTCCTTTATACAAAAGCAATGTATATGATTTGGCATTATCTATACCATCCCACTTTGCAATTGTATTATCCCAATAAATGTCTTCTAACTCAATTTTTCCACCAATAGGGCCATAAGATAAGTTAACAACAGCTTGACTCGCGTTATAATCAGAAGACCTGTAGGTTACTCTTGATTTATCGCCTGTAAATTTCCAGGCATTTCTCCGATCAAGATTATTAAATACATATCCATCATCTGGCTCTATTTTTATTGCACATTTTACCGTATCATCTGGTTTTAAATCATCACTAAAATGATCATACCACTCTTTTTCGCCAGAATCATACCACAATATTTCAGTAATATGACTATGAGAATCACCACTCACGCTAATTTCCGGTTCTTCACCTTCCTCATTTACATTAAACTTAACTGTAACTTTTTTCACAGATTCAGCCGCAAATGCCGTAACATGCATACTGAACAGCAACATAAACGCCATCACCATAAATAATAAACTTCTCCGTCTTTTCATACACTTTCTCTCCTTCTACTATTAAGATTTTAGATTATAAAACATGATACACTTTAATGATATCATAGTTCTACATAAAAGTCAAATATAATTGGCTTTTCTATGAGCATTTCACTATAATATTTTACATAATATTAGTAAGTGATCTTCAAGTAGATATAAAAAACTAATATTTATAAATTATTGTATGATTCCATTGAATTTAGACATTCTATATGTTATAATAATCTTGTTATTGCTTCTGTAGCTCAGTGGATAGAGCAGCGACCTCCTAAGTCGTTGGTCGGACGTTCGATTCGTCTCAGGAGCACCAAATAAAAACAACTTACGAACTAAAAAGTTTGTAAGTTGTTTTTTATATATCAAACTAAAATGTTCTCTTTCCAGAAAGGAGGAGGATTTTTTTGCTTGAATTTGAAGTAATACAAAAATTAGAACCAAATACTGAACTATTAGAAATCTTAAAATCTTGATTTTCATATTGGAGAATAACTTTGTTATCCATACCTACATGATATTCTTCTTTAGGTAGTAAGTTTGTGGTATTTTTAAAAAAGTATTCTAATGCCATATTGCCTAAATCTTCATAACTAAAACTTTACTTATTATCTTTCGTTACTTCAATTTCTATTTTCCCATCTTCTGTTAAATTAATAACTTTTAAATTATAGTCTAATCCTTCTGCTTTTTTACTCCCTATTGAATCTCCTAATTCATAAATTCCATTGTATGATACTCCATTTACTACAAATGTATATGGAACAGAAATAGAGAAACTAATTGTTGTACCTTCTGAATATTCTGGAACTTTCCATTTAACTTTTTCAGTTATTTCAAAGTAATCATTTGTATTTTTTATATTTATTTTAGTAAGAGAATTTATCCAAGTTTTTTCTCCCAAACTTATCTGTGTAACTTCATTAATATTTTCAATTTCTTGCTTTTCGTATTTTTCCCTATATTTTTCTTCAAATCCAAATAATCCTTGTCCAAGTGTTATTGGAAAATATTTATTATTCATTATAAAACCATATACTTCATTGTTTTCATCTTTAAATTTTATTGAGTATCCTCCAAAACTCGAACTCCATTCTATATCTACATATTCTAATTGTATTTTTGGAAAGTTCTTTTTTAAATAATTAGTTGCAGAAACTCTTGCTATTTGTTTAGGAATTATTCCACTAATCCATAACCCAAAAATAGCGACCAAAATCAATATTATTGTTACTATAATTATCCTTTTTTTATTCATAACTACCTCCTCGACAAATTACTATTTCTACTAGAGATTATAGCATGAAAAATGGATAATTTTCAATAGATTTTTATGCAAATATTTAATTAAGCTGTTACAATTTTATATTAAGTTATGTATAATAAATTCACAATTTAGAAAGAGAATAAAAAGTTCGTAACCTGTAAGAATACCGCACCATTATTAAATACCAAGCTTATTTTCCTAAAGGGCTTGGTATTTTTTTATTCTAATAATTTACTATTAGAATTTTGAATATTAGTATGAAAATATAAAAAGTAAGTTAGAAGAGTTTGCATAATGATTTAAATATGATATAATGCAAGAATATTGTATATATTTTTTCTTATAATTATAGAAAGGAGTTTATTATGGATTTAAATTTAGAACAAGAAGTATACTTGAAGACGCATTTACGGGATCTCAAAAAAATAGAAAGGATTGTGGAGGTTGCAATAAAATTTACAGAATTATTTAATCAGCAATTTGGCAAGAATATATCCAAGAATACGATTAAATTAGCAGCATATGTTATGGAAATTGGTCAAAGTCATCCGAATATTTCATATATTTATGAAGAAAATTATAACTGGAAAGAACATAAAGATGCAATTTCTTTAAATGAGACATTTGGTGAATATTCAGTACAAATGGCTGAAAGTCAAGGAATTTTTTTAACTGATGAAATTAAGGAAGCAATTATTGCAATTCCTAAAAGAAAATATCCTAATAATATTGCACTTATTTTAAAGACTGCCTCAGTTTATGCTGCTATGGAACATGAAAGAATATATAGAGGAGAAAAAAAAGTAGCAGCTAAAAGTTTTTTGGAAATAGAAGAGGCTTTAAGGAATAATGGCATCACAGAAGAGATGATTGATTTAGCCAAAAAATTTTATACTTCAATGAATACAGTTTATTATATTGTATTTACAGATGGAAATGATCCAAAGTAAAAGAAAATCCAATGGGTTAGTTATAACACCATTGGATTATTAATATTATTTTACATTCTTGGCCTCATCATTTTTTCTACATCAGCACTATTACCTATATTTGAAATAATAGAGGATACTGTAAATGTTGAGTATTGATTATCATTGATATTAATAGTATATGTTTTACCTGTTTCAAGTTTTGATGATGCAAAAACTACAGACTGATAACTTTTTGATGGTGTATATGATATTATCTCATTATTGTTAGAATCTATGATACTAAACTTTGATTTTGCATTTTGTGTACTTGAAATATTCAAATTTAAACAATTAACTGTTGAAGTATTGCTAATACATTGTGCCATTTGAGAACTGCCAACTGCAATCATTTCTCCTCCATTCATAACTAATTCATTTTCATAATCTAATGCACCATTTCCGCCATCGGATGGACCGTCAACGTAGATTATACCATCATTTATATAGATAGCACCATTTGAATCAAGTCCATCGCCAGATGCATTGATATAAATTTTCCCACCATTAATTTCAAGTTTAATATTAGAATTATTACTAAAATTATTTTGTCCTGGTCTTCCCATGGTAGAAGAACTATCATTTCCGCCTGCAACATTTATACCATCATCTGAGGAAACAATATTAAATTCGCCATTATTTATTGTTATATTATTTGCTTCAATACCTTCATAAGATTTAGTAATATCAATTTTCCCACCATGAATTGTAACAGTGTCATCAGCATGAATTCCATCATCCCCTGATTCTATTTTTATGTTTGGATTAGTAATTTCTATTGTTCCATTAGAATGTATTGAATCATCTGCTGAATTAATATTAATTTCACCACTCTTTATACTTATACTTTTTTGAGCTTTGATACCTTTGTAACTTCCTGTATCTTCTGTTGTATCTTCATTTTGAAAGTTTGAATTTCTTGGATTTATAAATTTACCTCTTACAAAAATATCAGTTGTAGTTCCTATTTTTGTAGAATTTTCACTTCCACCTCCTGATAAAATATTAATATTTCCATTCTCAATTAAAATATAATTCTCCGCTTGAATGCCATCATGTTCAGAGGTTAAATTGAGTGTGCCATTTTCTATTTCAATATAACCTTTTTCAGTTTCTACTGAATTGGTTGATTTGATACAATCATTTTGAGCTTCAATAGCAATGTTACCATCTTTTATTTTAATACTATCTTTTCCTTTTATTCCATTATTCATAGCTGTTACGGTATAAGTTCCTGATATAATCTTTAAATCATCTTTTGAAACAATACCATCTTGATATATGCCCTCAATATTTAAAGAACCATATCCGTTAAAAGTAAGGTCATCTTTTGCATAAATGGTTGCAGAAGCTTCTAAATCAGAATAGGTTAGAGAATCTTTTAAACTATTATTAGTATTCTCATCTAATGTTATAATCACTTTATCTGCATTCTTTACATATATAGCTGGTCCATCCGTACTTTCAATTGTAACGTTTTTAAAGATAAGTCGTACTATTTCTTCTGTTTCTATATTTATACTTCCAGCTAAATGTCCTGTCAAAATATATATTCCACTTGATTTTATTGTAGCCATATTTCCATTTACATTTACATTTGAACTATCTACATTTATACTATCTCCATTAAGTTCAATACTAATAGCAACGGACTCATCATATGTAGGATCATTTTCATCATAATTTGAAAGTAGATCAAAGCCAGTGTTATTTTCACTTATATTCTTATTTTTTACTAAAGACACGCTAACAATAACAGCAGTAATTAATAATACTATTATAATGATTACAACCACTACGTTTTTTTTATTTATTTTTTTCATTATAATTCCATCACTCCTTCTTGAGCATGCATAAGTGTAACATTTAAGTTCCCATTTCTTATTCTTATCTTATCTAAAAAATCTTTTTCATTTTTATCATTTTTTAATATTATATTATATGTTATTTCATACATACTTCCCATATTAATAGTTTTTACTTTTTCAAGCATTGAATTTTTAGTATACTCTTCCATAATATCTTCAAAAACAGAAGTATAGTCCAATTCTTCAGGTATAACAATTTTCAATTTCTTTTCATTTCCTCTTTGTGCACCAAAATTAGTTTTATATAATAGGATTAAGATAAAAGAAATAATAAGTGTAATACCAATAGAAAAGACAATATACCCCATACCTATTGCAAGTCCAATCGCCATTGCAAAGAATACACTTACTATTTCCTTAGAATTTCCAGGTATACTCCTAAATCTAACAAGTCCAAAAGCGCCTAATACAGCAACAGATGTCCCTAAATTTCCATTTACCATCATAATCACCACTTGCACTAAGGCTGGCAATATTGCAAGAGATATTATAAAATTCTTTGTATACTTACTTGTATACATATGAACCAAAGCAATAATCATACCTAAAATCAATGATACTAACATACATATCATTAAATTTGTAATACTAAGTGTACTTGTCACATTTTCTAAAATACTATCGAACATAAACATTCCCCCTATTTACTTTTTACTATTAATTTTTTTATATATTTCTCCATACTTTGAAAAGGAAACCGGATATATCTTTAATTCATTTAAAATCTTAACAAACCATATTGGAATAGCACTACAAGATTTTATTTCCATAATTCTTATATCTTCTTCAAAAAAAAGTTCTCCTTCATCCCCATATGTTAAATCTAAATCATTTAATCTACTTCTAAGATTTTTATCAAAAGTAATTCTAATGTCTTCTGATTCTCTTAAATAATATGAATCTCTATCATATGCAACCATAATTTTAGGAACCAGTTGATATTTCTTAAAAGCATAATCTATTTCATTATATATTTGAAGATTTTCTATATTATCTAGTTTTCCCTTTGCTATATATTTTTGAAAAGTTTTTAGCTTAACTGCTATCCTCCTCTTAGTGACAACACCAAGACATTTTCTTTTTAATTCTAAAAAAACTTTTGAGTTCTCATTTGGAATATCATAGCTTCTAATCCTAATCTTTTCTTTATATGTAGGCTTTTGAATAGATTTTATTGCCAATTCATAAGAATCTGTGTCATAATATATATTTAATATTTTACTATGTGGATATTCATTTTCCACCAGTTCAGATTCTATTCTTTTCATTAAAATATCATATATTTTATCAGTTAACATATATTTTTCTTCTACTCTTTTAAATACTTTCTGATAGATAGCCATTTTTCTCCCTTCTATGCTATTATAGTTTTACATAGGAAAATTATATAATACAATCATTAAATGAATATTAAACATCTATATCTTAGAAAAAATTTTTTAAGTGTAAAAGAATTCTTATTATCTTTTTATATACGAAACACTTATTTTAATGAGCTGGAATACAAAAATAACAAAGAGATATCTTTCTAATACATCGCAATAAAATATCCTCTAATTTTATGTGAAAAATAAACCTAATCAACAAAGACAGGAATTATTTCATCCTGTCTATTTTTTATTAAACTTTTGTAATGCTTCTATGATTCTGGGAATATTTTTATATATTTCAAAATCTAAAATAAAATTTACCTCTTGAGAAGAAAATGATAAACTCGTATTATTTATAATTGAACTATATATCTTTAAAATAATATAGAAAAAGTTATTTTTTGATATGATTTCACTTTCTAAATCATCTGTATACTGATCTAAATTTAACATATTATAAATTTCATCACTTTTTATCCTTAGTGCATTATAGTCTTCTTCTTTTTTCATAACCACCCAATCCTCATACATATTATACTTATTGTTTACATTTTTTGCATATTAAGCCATTATAAATAATTCAAAAATAATGTATCATAATAGTATTAATATTAATTATTTACATATCATACTAATATATACGTTGAAAGGATATTTTTATGAATTATTTATCATATTTTAAAAATGAAAATGAAATTAGGGAATGCATTTCAAAAAATGTGCTAAAAATTAGAAAAGACAACAAATTAACTCAAGAACAATTAGCTGAAATGTTAGATGTTTCTGTCGAGCATATATCTAGAATTGAAAACTGCAAATATACATGCTCAATTAGCTTTATATTCAGTTTATGTACTAAATTTAAAATGGATATTAATGACTTCTTCCATATTAAACAAAGCAACAGTAGCAATATTGTAGGGTTTTTGGATAGTCTATCATTAGAACAATATAAAGCTATTATAGATTTTTGTGACGAAGTAAAAAAATATTATAATTATAAATAAAATTTGTTGTTTTATTAAAATAATACCAAGAAATATTAATTTGTTCTATTTCTTGGTATTATTCTACATTTTACTTTTTACTTTTCTTAACTCTTTAAAAAAAGTACTTATAATTTCTGAGCACTCATCACATTTTTCCATATATTCATAATCTACTTGATGCGTTGTCTGTATGTCAAATATATTAGCAATAGATCCTACACAACCATTTTTTGTATCTTTTGCACCCATATAAACTTTCTTTATCCTAGATTGTATAATTGCACCTGCGCACATTGAACATGGTTCTAAAGTAACATATAATTCTGATCCATCAAGTCTCCAGCTATTTAATTTTTTACATGCTTTCTCAATGCAAAGTATTTCTGCATGCGCTAAACTACTATTCTTTTTTTCTCTTAAATTATGTGCTTTAGCGATAATTTTTCCGTCTTTTACCAATACTGCACCCACTGGAACTTCTAATTTTTTATATGCTTTTTTAGCTTCTTTATATGCTTCTTTCATATATTCATTCATTTTTTATTTTCCTTCCTCATAAAAATAATTTTGTATTGCTATAAATATTCCCCATGCAATCTTATTTTGATATTCATCTGTATTCAATAACTGTGCCTCCTCCTCATTTGATAAAAATCCACATTCTACAATGACACTCGGAATTTTTACGTGTTCCATAATATATACATTAGATATTGGTAATACCTTTCTATTATTATCATATTCAATATTATTATTAAGATACTCTTGAATATTTTCAGCAATAATTTTACTTTGAGCACTGCCATTTTGATAAAAAGTCTGCCATCCTCTATATTGACTAGAATCCGGATACTTATTCAAATGAATTGATACAAATATATCTGCTTCAGAATGATTTGCAATATCCACTCTATTTTTAATATCACTAACCTTTTTACTTTTGATACTTTGACTATCTATGGAATAAATACCATTTTCATCACTTCTAGTAAGGATTACTTTAGCTCCACTTTGCTCAATTAGCTTCTGAAGCTTTAAAGCAATACTTAAATTGATGGCCTGTTCAGTTATTCCAAAAAACCCCTTAGCTCCTTCATCTGGTAAACCATGACCAGCATCTACGACAATTATTTTATTTGATATTGGCATAGCATTTACCTGAAAAGCCTGGTTTTGCTTTTGTCGTATATTGATTATACCATATAATATCAAAGAAAAGCAAACGAAAAAAGATACCATCATTATTTGTTTTACTAATATATTTCTATTCATACAATCACCTATTCCATTTATATGAATTAAATTTTCATATAATACGACAAAAGGTTATGAGTTTTTCTCATAACCTTGTAACTTTTATAACCAACTATCCTCCTGAACAATGCTAATCCTCTCTTCTTCATCTATTACTTTTTCTACTGTAATATTGATCAATTCTCTGATATCAAGCTCTGAACGACTTTCACAATTCCTTTCATAGAGTTTATCTAGTTTCTTAGTCCAATATCCAATTTCGCGTGCTGTAAATTTTAGATGCACACTTGTTGCATCATGGTTATCTGTAAGAGTTTCTATCCCTGTTACCTCAAAATAGTAATTCTTCTTATGATATTCAATTTTAAAAATATCTTTTAATTGATACATTGTATCAGAATAGAATATAATATCTATTCCACTTAATGTATATTTCACATCTCTAATTTTATTATCCAATATCCACATAATTCATATCCTCCTATTTAAAAGTTCTTAAATAATATAAAATTTTTTTAGGATTATATCATGCGAATATTTCTATGTCAAATTGTTTTTAAAATAACAAGTACTATGAGCCTTATAACTTTACTCCATAATAAATTAATTACAAATAGAGGCATTAAACACTTTATTTTAAATTGATAAATACTCATTATGAATTCCATATTTTTATTATCAACTTTATCTTGTAAATATTCTTTTGCTATTTTGATAGAGCCTATAACAGCATCAAATTCTAAAATCATTCTTAAAATCGCTGAAATGATTACTACCAATATATATAAATATATGTTGATATAACTAACTTTTTTCAAAAGCCATAATATGATATTAATACAAAAGATAATTAATTCAATATTTGATAAAATAAAATTTAATTTTTGTAATATCTTTGATTGAACAGAGTGTCTAGCCTCATGTGCAATCAACACGATTCTCGAAGAATCTTTTATCACTTTTTCTCTATTTGATAAATAAATAGTATCATTTAGATAAACATAATAGCTATTTTTGATATCAGAATCTAGTACAATCTTCGTTTTATGATTATCGAGTTTTTCTAAAATTTCATGAGTGACTTCTTCGTTAATAGGCAATTTACGAATCTGCTCATTTATTTTTTGAGATAATACTGAATTTTTATTAAAAGAACTGAATTTTTCTTTTACTTTCATTTAGAATTCTGCTATATCCTTTATTCCATTTGCAATTATTTTCTGCATATCAGCTAGTAATACATTGATTCTAATCTCAGATTCTAATAATTGCCTACAAGCTTCATTTTTAGTAAGTTCAGCATACAAGTCTTGCATCTGCTGTAATTCATTTTCAGGAATTTCTTTTCCTTCTAGATATTTCATATGATGTTCTTGCTGTTTCGTCTTAAATTTCTTTAATTTTTCATAAGTTACATCATCTTTTTTTATTTCTTCTTTTAAGCTTAAAAATGTTTTATACTCATTTGTTTCTTTTAAGGCTTTAATTAACTCATGTATCTTATCATGAAAATTCATATCATCACATCCTTTAAAGAATATTATATAACAAAACAATGTAAAAGCAAATAACTTTTTTTATTTTTATAAATCTTCTATATACTACTACATATTTGCATTTGTAATTCAGAGAGTTTATCTTTTTTATTGTTAATAAGTTGTGTCATATTTTGTATGACATTGTTTTGATTCATGCACTCACTATCAAAATTTATATTACTTTTCTTTTTATTTAAGACATTAGCAATATGATTAATTGATTCTAAGTCAAATTTATCATATGCTTGATACCATTCATTGCATGCATTTTTGAAATCATCAATTTTTTTCACACACTTTGTTAATCCCGCATTAATTTTATTTAAAAATTCATTACTCATTATAAAGTCTTTTACCTTATCAAAGAAATCCTTTATATATACTGAATATACATTTTCACCAAGATACTTTTTCGATATAATTTCTATACTTGCATTAATTCCTTCTCTTAGTCCTCCAGAAACTGCTATATCTTTTATTTTAGATATGTCTTTTAATATTTCTTTAGGAAGTGATAAAACTTCTAAACCCTCTCTAATACTACTATTTACAGCAGTTTTTAAAATCTCTTTGACATCTTTTGTTTTCAGTGAATCCTTAACATCTATTAATATATCTTTAATATGATTATTGATAGGCATTCCCCTTATAACATAATTTGCACCTTTATCAATAACATTTTCCACAATATTTGCGAATTCATTTCTATTTTTTACTAAATCTAAATCTATTTTGGAATCTAAATCCAAATTTTTATCTACTTTATTATATGTACTAAGTTCTATTATATTTTCCAATATTATCAAATCCTTTCTAAACTTTCTTTCAGTCTTTTATATTTTTCCAGATACGTATTTAACTTACTTTTTATATGAAACATTTTAGATATTTCTTCAAACTCATAATCTAATGCAAATTCTGATATTGCTCCATTAATATAACTTTCAATATTTTTTCCATAATAAATTTTTCCAACAATTTTATATTCAGATAGCAAAGATTTCATTTGAGAAATCTCTAATGATCCCATTTTTATTTCATTTACAATAATAGATAGATTTTTATTGCCCAATTTTTCTAAATAATTTAAACTTCTTCTTACACTTAAGTAATTAGGTTTTACAATAAAAAAAATATCTGTTACTCTCTCTAACCAAAATTTAGTGTATTCGTCAAATAAATCAGAAGATAAATCAATTATCAAATATTGATAATTCTTTAATAAAAATTTATATAAGCAATCTATCTTTTTCTTACTAAATTTTAAATTTTTACATGGCTTATTAATAACATAAGTTACACCTAATTTTTTTATTAGAAAATTACTAATGCCACTATTATCATTTTGAATATATTGATGAAATGCCTTATTGTTACTATCTAAATTATTTAATATATCAATACTTGGATTTTCCATATTCATATCTAGTAATACTACATTTTCACCTATATTTTTTACTAGATCTTTTGCAAGAAGAGTACTAGTCAAGGATTTTCCTACACTGCTTGTCCCACATATTCCAATGACCCTTCTTTTTTTATCATTTATATCAATATGATCAATATTTCTATATACTATACTTTGTGGATTATCAATATAATGTGTTAATATTTCAAAATCTATTGTATTTCCCTCAATTATATTAAATACTTCATTTGCAAAAAGGAACTCCTTATATTCTTGGGTTAATTTATCTACAATATATACAATTTTAGACTTTTCACTTGCAAGTCTTAACTGTTTTATATATAGCTTCTTATCTATATTTCCTTGTAATGTGTCTTTTGTAATCACAATAAAAGCCTCTTTTTTACTACTTAAAAATTCAATCACATTCTCCATACAATTAATGTCATGAATATATACCCTATTTTTATATCTTCTATCTAATCTTAACTTTATTTCTTTATTACCTATTGCCAATAATATTTTAATAACTATCACCTTCTATTAAATTTCTTTCATATTCACTAGCTTTAATATTAAGTGTCGTAATATTATTCTTAAAACTAATGACTGCCTCTCCTTTATCTAATTTCATTAGTTCATTAATTTCAACACTATTGATAACACCAAGTTTTTTTAATATTTCACTTCCCAAATAATCAACCTTAAAAAACATTTTAAAGCAACAATTATTTAAAATACTTTTCCCATAATTTCCATTTTCAAATGCAAAAAAATCCGTAATATCTTGAGTAATTGTAACGATACCTGCATTATTTTTCCTTATCGTTTTAAATAGCATGAATATAACACTTGAAATATTTTCATCACTAGTATTATTTACATATCTCCATACTTCATCTATATAAATTATTGTTTTATTTTTATTAGAATGATTCTTTAAATAGGATGCCATCTTCTCTAGTATGAATTTTATAACTAAATTATTAATATTTCTGGTATCAAATAAAATAAGTTTATTATGAATATCCACATTTGTATATGTAGAAAAGCACTTTAATTTTGTTGTAAATACTTGTCTTAGTTTAATTGTTAACTCTTCTGGCATTTCATAATTTAAAATATCTGTAAGAATGGGAAAATCATTTGTATCTTTAATAACCTTATCTATATATATGCTATTTTTATCGCTAATCTTATATAATGATCGTATATCAAAGGTAATATTTTTACTTTTATATGCATTTATGATTGCACTATGTAAATAGCTTATATCTTCATCACTTTCTATATTAATTATTTTCTTCAATATTTCTAATACTTCATTGATTTTTTGTTTTACTACATTACTTCCAAATCTATTGATGTCTAAATCAAAAATTTGCATGATATTAATATAAGTATTTTCACTCAAAGAAAATACTTCTCCATTAATCATTTTGATAAAATGATTATATTCTCCTTCAGGATCAAATATATATTGTACTTTGGAATTCATATATTCTTTAAATATCATAAGTTTTGTAAAAAAAGATTTACCCGAGCCACTACTTCCAAATATACACATATTAGAATTAAAATATTTATTACTAAAAATATCTATATTAAACAGTTTATTATCATTTTTTGTCATCCCAAATATAATGCCATTCTCATCAAAAACATTTTTCGTATAAAATGGGAAAAAGTTAGTAACGCAAGATGTTGTCATACTTCTATAATTCGTTTTTAGTATTCTATTTTTATTATCATTTAATGGAAGATTTAAAAGATAAGCATCTAAATGCCTAAAATTACTTATAATTGAAACAATCTGTTTAGAAAAAAGTTTTGTTTGAAATGATTTTAAAATTTGTAATAGCTCTGACTTATCGATAGAATAAAATGTTATAATAAAAGAAAGATTATATATTTCTTCATTGTTAATTTGGATCTCTCGCCTTAAATTCTTAGCATCATCTTTTGATTTGTTTAAAATATCAATATCTACCTGATTTTTACTTATAGTATTAATTTCTGCTGAAGAAGAGGAAATATAATAAGTCAACTCTTTAAGAAATTTCATAATGTCTTGTTTTTGAAGGAACATGGATATATCATATGAAAAATTTTTAGGAATTGTCTCTATTAAATCTAAAAAAAATGATTTTTTAGGATATTCTTTTATAATTAAACTTGATATATATTTATTATCAACTTTAATATATTTAAAATCAATATTTTCAATATATGATGGTAAAATATTTAAATTATCTTGTTCATCTATATTAAACATTCTTTATGAAAGCTTTCATATAATAGTTTTTCAATATTTTGCTTTCCAATTAATCTATTTACCACACATCCAAGTTTATTTAATTTTTGAAAAGTTAAATCAATTTCCTCTATATTCATATTTTTTTGCTCCATACTTAATATAACATAGTATTTTGTGATATATATTTTTTCATTATTTAATTTTTCTTTTATATCAATCAAATAGTCACTTAAAAACTTCTTAAATTTCTCGTTATTCTGTGTTAAAATGCTTTCTTTTAGGTTTGTAATATAATTTTCAACATTCATTTTTCTATTTTGTATATAAATTTGTATATCCAAATTCATTTCTCTTAAAAATTCGTTATATACCATATATATGCTATTTTGTACTTCTATAGAAAAATCAAGTAATGTAACTGGTATCACTTCATAAATATATTTCTTATAAAACTTATTATCACTTTTTGTTAAAATATATTCATCATTAATATTATTGATTTTATAAATTTCTTTGATATCTTTAAATTTCAGTGTATTTTTCCCTCCAATCTTTCTTAAAGATACAAAATTCCCAAAAATAGATTATCATTTTATTTTTCATAAGTCAATAGTTATGTAATATATTTTCGTCGCAAGTTTCGACAAATAGTTGTTTTTTTGTCGTATTTTGAAATATATTTTTCTATTCACAATAATGAATGTATTGCATATAATTTAAATATAAGAAGGAGATGATTATATGAATAATGATTCTAAAGAAATGAATACAATGCTAAATTCAAAACTTATAGAATTACTATCTACAATTGATAAAAATAAAATCGAACAAGTAACAAAGATGGTTCAAAATATGTCTAGTGAAGATTTAAACAATTTAGTTAGAATGCTTGGAAAAAATTCAAATAATAAATAAAAATTATGAATAATGAAAATAACAATGTAGAAAATTCATCTACAGACAATTCAAAAGCATTATCTGATTTAATTCAAAGTATCCAAGCAAAAATGGAACCTGAAGAAATAAAAAGTATACAGGAAGAGCCAAAAGAAGAAAACAATAATTTAAATTCGATTCTAAGTAATTTAGATATTTCTTCTCTTTTAAGTGCGTTTGGCAATAATACAAGTGAAAATAGTAATAATAGTAATAATAACCATAGTTTTTCTGGAATAGATCCAAATTTATTATTCAAAATTCAAAAAATCATGTCATCAATGTCAAAGGAAGATCCTAAAAAAAATTTACTGCTTTCCTTAAAGCCATTTCTTAGGAAATCTAGACAAGACAAAATTAATGAATACATATCTATGCTTACAATTGTTAATGCAATAGAAGTTTTTAGTGATAAAGGTAGTGATAAAAATGTTTAATGAAAATCCATATTATAGAAATTATCGTTATAGTAACTATTATCGATATAATAACAGTTTTATTCCTACCTACTATCCTAATAAAGATTATAAAGTAGAAAGTGAAAAACATTCAGATTCTTCTATACAAAATCCTGCTGAAGAAAATCAAGAGACATATGTAAAAAAAGAAGAAAAAAAAGAATAAGTTCCAAAAAATGATTTTGATTCTTCTTCTAAAAAACAATTTCGATTAGGACCTTTTTCAATCAATGACAATTCTATAAATCTCTTTGGATTTAATATTGCAATAGATGATCTTATCATAATAGGTCTTATTCTCTTACTACTCTTTCAATCAGAAACAGACTATATCATAATTATTATTCTTGGTCTAATATTATTAAATATTGATTTTAGCAGTTTAAATCTTTTTTAGTATCCTTTAAACTGCTATAATATTTGACTAGCAATTTATCTATTTCAACACTTGTTTTATATATTACCTCATAAGGTTCATTATCCTGAATTTGTTTTTCTAACTTTAATTTTAATTTATCTATATCATCTAACAACATATAATCAACTTCCTTTTATACTAAACTTATACCATCTTTGTATAAGGTTGTCAATATTTGTAATATATAATTCGATCGCAAATTTCGACAAAATGCCCTCAACACTAGTATATGACTATTATACACTAACATAAAAAATTATATACATTCGTATTCATTATATGCTGTTTTTCTATTTATTTCGATATCACTCTGGATACTACCATAAATTTATCATCAAGTAAGTTTAAAAATTCTTTTATATCTTTTACACTGATTTCATTTAAAGATTTAATATCCTGATAAATAGGAGTATCATCTAATATTGATTCTATGATTCTTCTATAACTAATATTTAAATTATCGGCAGATGAAACAATACTACCTATTTTTTTTCTTTTGATAAGTTCAAATAATTCTTCATCAATATCCAAATTTTTTATTTCATTTATATACTTAATAATGTCTTTCTCCAATTCATTTATTTTAGTCGTATAAGAACTTATTATGATATGTGAAAAATATTTACTTCCTTCATAATCAAAAGAAATTGGTTCTACAATTTTTCCATCATTATACTCCTTCTCAAAAAACGGAGTTAGTTTTGAAAAAAACATATCGGATATCATATTACATATGACTTCTCTTTTTAATATTTCTTCTTTTGTTACCACATCCAATTTATAGCCAATACAAAGCTGTGGCATATGTATATCCATTTTTTGTTCTATTCTCTTCTCACATATTTGTCTATCTTCCAATTCAATATACTTTTCTATTTGGCTCTTTTCTGCTAAATTATCATAATCTTTCTCATATTTTTTAATATTATTCTCAATTCTTTGAACAGTTTTTTCTACATCCACATCACCAACTACTAGAAAAAACATATTTTGAGGGCTATAGAAAGTATTATAGCAAGTATATAACAACTCTTTGGTTATATGAGATATAGAATCTATTGTTCCTGCGATATCGATTCTGATAGGATGTGTTTTATACATTGCTCTAAGAGCATTAAAATATACCATAAAACCAGGATCATCATCATACATGCTAATTTCCTGACCAATAATTCCTTGCTCTTTTTCAACATTCTCGTCAGTAAAATAAGGTTCCTTTATGAGCTTAACTAACATATCTATCGAGTCATTAAATTTTTCTATTGTTTCAAAATAATATACTGTATGATCAAAAGAAGTATAAGCATTGGAAGATACACCCATCTTAGAAAATAAATCTAGAGCATTAGCTCCCTCTTTCTCAAATAATTTATGTTCTAAAAAATGAGCTATTCCATCTGGAACTTTAATTCTTTTATTAGTCTTTATATCAACAAATTCATTCATTAATGATCCATATTTAGTTCCATACATTCCTATTTTTTTACTAAATCCATCTTTTTTACATATATAAACAGTTAAACCATTTTTTAGTTTCGTAACATATGTTTTTTCTCCAAGTTCTAAAGACTCCTGTATTTCAAATTTATACATTAATTTCACCTCCAAGTAAAAATATTTTTTCAGGTTCTACTCTTTGAGCAACATCAACTACATCTTGCATTGTCACCTTTCTAATTTTTTCTCTCATATCTTCAATCGTCATATTCTCTTTTCCAAAAGAAATTGTATTTGACATTTTCATCTTAGAAATAGCTATTTTAGAGTCATTCCACTCTAATAAATCAGCCAATAAACTCTCTTTTGCAGATTCAAATTCTACATCCGTTATATTTCCTTGCTTCATATCTTCTACTTGCTTTAATATCAAATTCTTCGCCTTTTCATAATTTTCAAGTTGTATTCCAGCATAAATAACAAATATGGGCTTAAATCTATAATATCTTGATCTTACTGTATAAGCTAAAGATTCTTTTTCTCTAACATTTTGAAATAGTTTAGATGATGGTGTCCCTCCAAGTATTGTATTATATACATTAAATGCAAAATATTCCTCTATTTTAAAATCCTTTATTCTCATTCCAAGTGATAAAACACTTTGTGCTGTATCTTGAGTTTCTTTGATTTCTTCAATTCTATTAAATATATGATTTGTACATACATCATAATTTAAGTTCTTTAATAAAATATCATGATTTAATTTTTCAGCAAACACGCTTTTTACTTCATCCTCTAGATTATCATATCCATCCAAATTTCCTGATAATAACACGACAACACATGATTGATTGATAACTTCATGATATCTTTTATATAATGCCTCAGCAGTTATTTGTTCAATAATGTCTTCATCTCCATATAAATTAAAGCCAAACGCTTCGTCTGGACATAAAATTTCTTCCATTCTTTGTACAGAATATCTTAGTTTATCATCTTTTCTTGTTTTTATAATATCTAAGATTGCTAGTTTTTCCCTTAAAACAATACTCTCATCAAACTTTCCATTCACTAAATATGGATGATAAATAATATCATATAAAAAATGAATACAATCTTTTGACACATCAATATTTTTAGGTAAGAATTTCTTATTAACAAACTCTATTCTAAATTCGATATTATATAGATCTCCTAACTTTTCAATATTTACATTAAAATCTGCTCCATAGAGACTATATAAATGTCTCTCTATTTCTTTTTGAGATCGATATTTATCACACGCCTTACCTAGTACTGATCCAAGTACTGAATTTTGTGAATTCTCTACTCTATTTACAGGCATTATAAAGTTATAAGATAAATATACACTCTTAAACTTTTCATCATTAATCTTATAAATATTTGACATTTCATACCTCCTAATACAATCAATTATTTTAAAGCAATCTAATTATATCATCTAATAAATTATCTGTAAATATTTTTTTCTTTAATTTACCGGCTTTTCATCTACAAAATTCGTAAAAAAATAACCAAGTTAAACTTGGTTATCATTTATTGATTGAGCTTTTCTTTTACTATCTCACTAACTACTTTTCCATCAGCTTTTCCAGCAATTTTAGCTCTCAAATCTTGCATTACTTTTCCCATATCTCGTGGTGAAGTAGCACCAACATTTTTGATTGCCCCATCAACTAATTGATGTATTTCTTCTACTGTTAATTGCTTTGGTAAATATTTACTTAATATTTCAATTTCTTTATTTAAGTCCGCTATAATATCATCTCTTCCCGCTTTTTCATAATCACCAATGGAATCTTTTCTTTTTTTAACTTCTTTTGCAACTATTCCTACAATCTCTTCATCACTAAGTTCTTTTTGTGTATCCTTTTCTACTTGAAGAATTGCTGATCTAAGTAGAGTAATTGTATTTTTCCTAATAATATCTTTATCTCTCATCGCTTCTTTTAATTCTTGTAATAATTCCTCTTTCATTCTTATTCATTCCTTTCACTCATTTTCTTTTTTATTTTCTACTTCTTGTGTAAAATTTTTATTTACAGTATCATCAACTTTTGGATGCTCTTTTTGATGTTTAATACTAATAAGCCCAAATATAATGAAACAAACTGACATAAGTATTAAAATAATAAGTTTCCAAAAATCTGCAGATATTATTGACACTGCTATAATACATAGCATACTTGTTATCGTATAAAGTATAAGAACGGCTTGTCTTTGTGAAAATCCTCTTTTTATCAATCTATGGTGAATATGCGCACCATCTGGTTTCAGTGGAGGTTGGCCTTTTAAAATTCTTCTAATCATAGCAAATAATGTATCAAATATTGGAACCCCAAGCACAAGAACTGGCGCTACAATAGCAAGCATAGTGTATCCTTTGGCAAACCCTAAAATAGAAACAATGGACATTGTAAAACCTAAAAAGTTTGAACTACAATCTCCCATAAAAGTTTTTGCTGGATTAAAATTATAAGGTAAAAAGCCCAGTGTTGCGCCAACTAAGGCTGCTGTAATAATAATTGCTTCTAAACTTGCTGAAGTTGCTATAAATACAATTAAAAGTGCTGTTGCAGCGATAGAGCAAATTCCTGCTGCAAGTCCATCTAATCCATCTATTAGATTCATTGCATTAGTAATAGATATTACCCAAATCATTGTGAGTAAAAAGTCTACCCATTCTGATAAATTTATAGTATCAATATTAAAAAATGGAACATTAATTACTGAAATTCTTATCCCAAAATAATATACTGTGATGCCTGCAGCCAGTTGAAAAAAGAATTTATATTTTGGCCTTAAGTTCCAAATATCATCTATCAGTCCCATGACAAATATAATCAGTCCACCTATCACAAATCCTAAAAATTTTCTATTTAGAGCGATAGAAGGGATGTTTCTTGTGATAAGATAATAAATCGTGAGCCCTAACAAAGTTGAAATAACAATTGCAATCCCACCACATCTTGGCATGGGTTTAGAATGTACTCGTCTACTATCTTTAGGAATATCAACAAGATTATATTTTTTGCACATTTGGATCACTATTGGTGTAAGTATTAAACAACAAATACAAGTTATAATTGATATCGTATATACTATTGCCATACTTATCTACCATCCTTTAAATATATATTTTCTAGTTCTTTTATTTTTTTCAGTCTTCTTTCATGTCTGCCACCATCATAAAAATGATTAATAAAAGAATCTACAATAGATATTACATTATCAGTTCTCTCAGAATTTTTTAATCTTGCGCCTAAGCATAAAACATTTGCATTGTTATCTTTTCTTGCCATTTCAGCCATATATTCGTTTGTACAAGTGGCAGCTCTGATTCCTCTTATTTTATTACTTGCAATAGAGATTCCTATACCTGTTCCACAAATAGCAATTCCTAAATTATTATTTTTTTCCAAAACTTTTGTACAAATGATTCTTGCAATATCTGGATAATCATCTCCTTCTTGATTTTCAAAATTAGTAACATCTGCATATTCTATTTTGTTCTCATAAAGATATGATATAATTTTCTTCTTTAATTCAATACCAGTATGATCTGAACCAATAATTATCATAAGTTTTTCACTTCCTTTAAAATTTTTCAAGTAACTTATCCACGTAATG
The DNA here is from genome assembly GCA_030524345.1 of Clostridia bacterium. Classification (GTDB taxonomy): domain Bacteria; phylum Bacillota; class Clostridia; order TANB77; family CAG-465; genus CAG-465. Next base: position 162,419 of record JAUNGP010000001.1, read on the forward strand.
AACTATTTCTTCTGCGCATCTTTCATATTCATCCAAGCCATATCCCCATGGATCTTTAGTATCTATATCTGAAGTATTTTGATTAATATACTCTTTTAATGTATATACTTTTTCTTTGATATCAGGAAAAATATACAAAATAGCTTGTTTGTGTTGCAGAGTCATACAAATAATCAAATCATAATCTTTTATATTTACATCATAAATATTGGTTGCTCTATGACATTGAAGAGAAACACCATATTTTTCCATAACAGTGATTGCATGACTTGTAGATTTCTCTCCATTATTTGCATATATTCCACAAGAATCAATTAAATAATTATTTTGTACTCCTAAGTCTTTTACTCTTTTTTGCATATAATGATGTGCCATAGCACTTCTACAAATATTTCCAGTGCAAACAAACAGTATTTTTTTCATCGTATAATAAACTCCTTCATTATGTGTATAATATTATCATATTTAAATATTAAAGTCAATTCAATTTATAGTTTTGTAATCATTGCAGATAGTAATATACCAAGTATAAAAGAAAAAGAAAGCAAGTGTGAATTTGTATTTTCTCCATCAGTTGGAATAAATGTTTTTGTAACTATATATAACATTGCTCCAGAACTAACTGACAAAGAAAGACTTGTATATAAATCAGATATACTGCCAAAAAAGATTCCTATAAAGATTCCAATCCCTGAAAAAATTCCAACTATAAAACTATTTTTGACTAAATCATATTTACTTTTACCACTATCTAAATTGGCCACTCCGACTATCATTCCTTCTGGAATATCATGTAGAAACATAGCTAAAAATATCGTAATTCCTAATGAAAACGAATATTCTAAACTTGCACCTACTGCTATTCCTTCGATAATATTGTGAAAAGCCATGGAAAAGATAATAAGTATTAACTTATGAAATTTATTGTTTTTACTTCTTTTTAAAATGACTAAATCTATAAAAAAAATGAAAAAAGTTCCTAATATAATTCCTAATAAAGTAATCATGATTCCTGATATCTGTATACTCTCTGGTATCATGCTAATACATACAATTCCTACCATGATTCCTGAAACAAATTCATATAAACAATTAATTCTATTTACACTCTTTATTTTGATAAAAAATGGTATTGCACCTCCTATTAAACTACTGAAAATTCCAAGAACACTCATAAATAAAGCATTGAAAAACATAAAAACACCTCTTAAACACATTCATATGTTTAAAAGGTGTCTTATATCACTTTGCTTTAGTCATTTTTGCACAGATTTTTGTTCCTCTTTTCTGACCAGTAAAATTGAGCTTCTTTATCTTTTTATCACTAATCTTTAATTCAATTCTCTTTATCTCATCTATATCTTCAATTTCTGGTAAATCTTTAAAATCGAATAATACATTCATCTTTCCAAAACTATTTAATATATCGATGTTAAAACATGAATGAATCAGTGGGTTAGAAATAAATATACCAGTTTTACTATTACTGATTGCAAGATTAAAAGAAGCAATTAACAATGGGTATTCATCAAGCATGATTGGTCCAAAGTTACTCTTATTGATGCCTGTAGACCCAGTAGAAGTAGAAACAAACATATTTGAGACTGACATTTCCTGTGAAAAGCCATTATCAGTACTAATTCTAAGATCAATACGCGAAAGATTATTTCCAAGAAACGTTACTTCATTTGTAGCATAAAGCGTTAATACTTCTTTTCTCTTATAAAAATGAAATTTGGCCTCTAATAAATTTATATATTCAATATTTAAATCCTCCTCTGAGGTTTCAACCAAATATCTAATTAATTCCTCAATCTGAGTATTTGAAATATCCAATAAATATCCCAGATTTCCAAAATTGATGCCCACACAAAGAATATCTGAACTATAGCCAATTTGTTTACATGCATCTAAAAATGTTCCGTCTCCTCCAAGAATTAAAACAAAATCCGGATCTTTTTCTACTCTTACAAAGCCTGCTTGTTCAAATTGATAGACTATATAATCTACAACTTTTTTGGTCCGCTCATAATCGTTATTCACTACAATAAATTTTTGCATATTGCGCCTCCTTAAATTATTAATTTGGTAAATTTTTTCTATATATTTTACCATAAATTTCTCAAAAAAACAAGAATATACAACATTGTATGTTACTTTTTCAAATTTTATGTTATAATAAATAGAAATAAAGGAGGTATATCATGAAAGAATTATTAAAGAAATTTGCAAAATCTTCACTTGTCATTTCACTAGCTCTGATCATCCTTGCATTATTTCTAATATTTAAACCAACAGAATCATTAAACTTCATAGTTATAGTTGTTGGTATTATATTAGCGATTGTAGGCTTAATACATACAATCTCCTATTTTTCGGCTTCAAAAGAATTTAAATCTTTAAGCTTTGAACTAATCCAAGGAATTGTACTAATCTCTGTAGGTATTATATTTATTATTAAACCTAATCTTATCAACGAATTTTTAGCTAGTTTAGTTGGTGCATGGATCATCATACAAAGTATTATACGTTTTCAATTTGCTTTTAATTTAAAAGCTATTGAAAATAAAAACTGGTCATTAATGCTTATATTATCAATTGTAACTTTTATACTTGGAATCATTATTATATTTAATCCATTTGCAACACTTGTTGCAGTCACAACAATATCTGGTGTAATGTTACTGATATCTGAAATTATTAATGTTCTTGAATCTATATCACTATTAAGATTATAGAAAGGAATGATCTTCTGGTTATACCAAAAGATCATTCTTTGTTATATTTATATGTTCCTGCGTTTCAATTTGTTTTTTATTTAATTGCTTTTCTTCATATAATTCATTATTATGCTTCATCACTAAAATTCTTTTAACAGACTCATTGATTCTTTCCTCTATTATCATATCATGATCAATTCAATTTTCTATTACATCAATCATTAGACATTAAAATAATATCTATTCCAGCATTAATTGCATAGCTACATATTTCTTTTTCAGTATAATTATCTGATATTACTTTACAACTATTTCAATAATGATTTTTAACATCTGTACATATTTTAAGAAAAAGACAATAGACCTTAAGATCTATTGTCCTGATTTGGCGGAGAAGGAGGGGTTCGAACCCTCGCGCCCCGATTGAGACCTAACAGTTTAGCAAACTGTCCCCTTCACCACTTGGGTACTTCTCCATAACTGTTTTCAATTATAATATATTTTTTTTTACATGTCAAGTAATTTTTCCAATTTAAAGAATAATATAATATAAAAAGCGCTCTATCAAAGCGCTTTTCATTATTTGGCGGAAGAGGTAGGATTCGAACCCACGGTACCTTTCGATATCACCAGTTTTCAAGACTGGCTCCTTAAACCACTCGGACACTCTTCCATATATGGTACGCTTATTATTATATCATTTTTTTTAAGTTTGTCAATATATGTTTTTAAATTTTAATAAAAAAAGAAGAGAATATTGATTCTCTCCTGTGTTTTAAGGTTAAAGCAGATCTAATGCTCTGCTAATGAGATCCTGATATGGAACCCATTCGATTGCAGCCTCCTTCTTGTCATAACTACTCTGACAATTAAAATCTGCTTGCGGTATCAAAGCTTTTCCTCCTTTCGGTCTTTGTTCAAAACTAAGTGCACATCCGTGTGAAGTAAGTAGTTTACATTTTCCACCCCAAGACGGATCTATAACTTTGCCATTGACATTCATCACTCTAATAAACATGGTTATATATAACGCCATATCTTCAGAGATTTCGGCCCGAGGATCTCCTTCCCACCAATCTACAGAAAAATATCCAGTTTTTAATAATTTAAGAATGGACATCACATTAGGCTCTTCTCCCCGAAATACGTCTTCTGGCGATAGATGACACCCCATGCTTTTACAGCAACGTCCTCCACAAATACTGCAAATAGACTTGTTCTCATTATTTTTCATTTTCTCCATAATTCATTCCCTCCATTATTGAGAATTATACAATTATTCTATAATTATTATAAAAGTTATTTTACATAAAGTAAAATATGTCTTTTTGATACCACATATAACTCTGAATTATATCAATAAAAAGCACTGTTTCTCATACTTAAAACAATGCTTTTTATATTACATTTTTATATTAAATCTGTTAAGGAGATTTTCTAGACCTTCTTCATCATCATACTCAATTACAAGTCTTTGATGTTTTTTATCAGTATCAAGTTTTACTTTATAGCCAAAATAATCCTTTAGCTTTTCTTCTAATTTCTGATAATATATAGTTCTAGGTGGTTTTTTATCAGCTTTTCTTTTATAGTTATCATCGCCATATATTAATTTTTCTACTTCTCTAACAGTTAACTTTTTCTCAATAATCTTTTCGGCGATTTTTAATTGTTTCTCTTCATCTTCTATTGCAAGCAAAGCCCTTGCTTGTCCTTCTACCAATTTTCCTTGCAATACATAATCTAATATCTTATCTGGTAACTTTAAAAGTCTCATGATATTGGATACTGTTGGTAAACTCTTCCCTGTAATTTTTGCAACTTCTGTTTGACTATATCCATCAATGTCCATAAGTTCTTTAATTGCTTTAGCAACTTCTACAATATTTAAATCTTCTCTTTGAATATTTTCAATCAACGCCACTTGTTTTTTCTTGGAATCTGTATAATCTTTTATGATTGCTGGTATATATTTTAATCCTGCATCTTTTGCAGCTCTCCAACGTCTTTCGCCTGCAACGATAGTATATCCATCTTCATTTTTTACTACCAAAATTGGTTGAATGACTCCATTTTCTTTTATAGAGCGAGTAAGTTCGGCTAGTTTTTCTTTATCAAATATCTTCCTTGGTTGATTTAACATTGGCTCTACTTCGGTTATATTAAGTTCTACTACTTTATCTAATTCTTTTCCCTTTTTCTCTTTTTTGGTAACTTTCTCTATTTCCTCAGTATCTTCACCAAAAAAAGCGTTCAAACCTCTGCCTAATCCTTTTTGCATACACTATTCCCCTTTCTCATTTAAAGTTATAAGCTCTTTTGCAAGCTTCTTGTATGTTTCTGCACCTTTTGAATCAGGATCATATAAACTAATTGGTAACCCATGACTTGGTGCCTCACTGAGCCTTATATTTCTTGGAATAATTGTCTGAAAAACCTTATTTCCAAAATATTTTTCTACTTCCCTAGCAACTTGAGTGGACAAGTTAGTACGTGCATCAAACATGGTAAGTACTACTCCCTCAATTACAAGTTCCTTATTTAGATGCTTTTGAACAAGTTTAATTGTATTAATTAGTTGTCCCAATCCTTCTAAAGCATAATATTCACATTGTATTGGTACTAACACACTATCAGATGCAGTAAATGCATTTAATGTAATAAGTCCAAGAGAAGGAGGACAATCTATCAATATGTAATCATATGCATCTCTAATCTCGTCTATTGCATTTTTCAGTCTTGTTTCCCTTGATACCATTGATACTAGTTCAATTTCTGCTCCTGCTAAATTTATATTTGATGGACAAACATCCAATTTTTTTACTACAGTTGGTTGAAGAGTACTTTTAATCTGAACATCATCAACTAACACATTATATATTGATGTATCATCATGTGCCTCTACTCCAAGTCCACTGGTTGCACTTCCTTGTGGATCTATATCTATTAATAATACTTTCTTTCCTTTTTGGGCAATACAGGCACTTAGATTAACTGCTGTAGTTGTTTTTCCGACTCCACCTTTTTGATTTGCTATTGATATTACCTTTGCCATAATGTCACCTCACCTTCATTATATTACATTTCTTTCAAAAAAAAAAAGAGTAAAAACAAAATTATTTTGTTTTCACTATTTTTATTATCAACTCTTTTTATTATCATTTTTGGGCAAAACTTTTATTAAAGTAATTCCTCAAGTAGTAAATATTCCCTAAAATATTCCAAAATAGCTGCTTTCAAATGTCTATCTTCTATCTTTGGAATCATCTTAATTGCTTCTTCAAAGTGCTCAATAACATACTTTGCACCAATAACTTCATGAACATATGATAAATCCGTATCATGAATTTCTTCTATCCGCTCAATAAGACTTAATATTTCTTCAACTTTGGCAACCTCTTCATGATTTTCAATATAATTTTCAAGTTTAATACTCCGTTCAAATACCTTTAACTGCTCCAAAATATCGCTTGACATAAATGTTTTACTATGATTTCTTAGTCTTTCTATCATATTTTCAACATCTGAAGCTAATCTTTCATCATAATTTTCTAATACTAATTTTACAGCTTCTCTAATATTTTTAAAGAAAGATTCCTCAAGATCGCATTCCTCCATTCCTTTAAAGACTCCATCTCCTTCAAAATATCTACATAGTATTTTTCCATTAATTACATAAGCATTCGATAAATAAAAATACACTTGTTTATCGATTTCTCTTGCAGACACTATAGAATACTTTTTCTCATATTCTGTGATCTCTTTTAAAATCCGCTTAACAATTACCCTCATTTCTTCCCTTATCTTATCTTCTTCTAAGATCATATCATTTTCCTCCTTTTATTATAAAAAAGACATACTGTTTTATAGTTGAAACTATTATAACACACATGTCAATTAAATTTTAAGATCAAATACTATATGGTGAACTAATTCTATTTTCTCAGCTAAATCATTATCTACTTCCTCATTTAAAATAACGATATCAAAATCATCCTCATCATATATAATAGATGCTTCTTCTCTAAATGTGAAGTATTCTTCAGAAATATGATCTCTTAATAATACTCTCTTCTTTCTAATTTCTATATTTGCCTTGATTAACACTTTCAAATTACAAATGGAAAATATTTCAGGTGCTTTCGGTATCATAGCCCAGTCAACAACTGCAATCTTTTTATTACTCTTTTCTATTATTTCAAAAAATAGTTTTTTTATAGTAGGATAAGAGATATCAATTAATTTTTCCATCTCTTCTTTACTACTAAATACTATTTTTCCTAATCCTTTTCTGTTTAAAGTTCCATCTTCATTTAATATTCCTGTTCCCCAAATTTGGATTGCTTGCTGAATCACCGTTTTTTGTTCCATAGATTTGTGTTCAATTTCATCCATATCAATATAAATTGCATCATTTGCAAAAGAAATTGCTAAGTCTCTAGAGAACTTAGATTTACCGCTGCCAGACTTACCACTTACTGAAATAATATACATTTTTCTACCTCCTTTAATAAAAAAAGACATACTGTTTTATAGTTGAAACTATTATAACATGTATGTCAATTGATTTATAGCGGATTTTTTTTAATTTGACCATTATTTCTAGGATATTTATTATCTGTTTTTTTATATTTTTGTATCTCTAAAATAGTCCTTGTATATTCTTCATCATATACCTGATATCTATATACAAATGTGTGATTGATTTTACAACTTAAAATATCTAAAGCTCTTTTACTATTTTTTATTTCAGTTTCTACATTATCCCCCTTCATAATCAAACATTTTCCATTCAATTTAATATATGGTACTTCATATTCTAGTAAAACTGGAAGACTGGCTACAGCTCTTGACACAACGATATCATATTTTTCTCTATAATCTATTTTTTTAGCACTTTCTTCAGCTCTTCCATGTACCAATGTTACATTTTCCAATTCTAACTTGTTAATAACTTCATCTAAAAACTGAATTCTTTTATTTAATGCATCAAGCAACGTTATATTCATTTTTCCATCAAAATATATTGCAATCACAATTCCAGGAAACCCAGCGCCAGTCCCAACATCAATTACTTTATCTTCTGCACCAATATATTTTACAAGCTCTAAACAGTCTATAAAATGCTTCATAATTATTTCATATTCATCAACAATCGCCGTAAGGTTAATTTTCTTATTCCACGTTAGTAATAAATCTTTATATAATTCAAATTTTTCAATCATTTTGGGAGTAAGTATAATATTCCTTTCTTTTGATTCTTTTTCTAATACTTTTCTAAAGTCAAATTCTTTATTCAAATTTATTTTCATATGAAAACCCCCTACTTACTTTGAGTTAAATATATTAACAATACTGATATATCAGCTGGGGAAACACCTGATATTCTAGAGGCCTGACCAACTGACAAAGGTTTTTGTCTATTCAGCTTCTGACGTGCTTCTAAACTAAGCCCTTTTATCTGTTCATAGTCAATATCCGCTGTAAGTTTCTTATTTTCCAATTTTTTAAACTCTTCAATTTGCTCTAATTGTAATTTGATATACCCCTCATATTTAATTTCAATTTCAGCCTCTTCCACAACAGAATCAGGTAGTTCTTGTCTATCTTTATCAATTTCAACCAAGTTCTGATAATTTAGCTCACTTCTCTTTAATAATTCTGATAACTTAATACCAGTAGAAAGTGGTGAACTATGATATCTTTCTAACACTTGATTTACTTCGACAGAAGGCTTAATAATAGTATTCTTTAATCTTTCTACTTCTCTATTAATAAGCTCCTTCTTCCCTAAAAATTTTTTATATCTTTCATCTGATATCAATCCTATTTCATGTCCTTTAGGAGTAAGTCTTAAATCAGCATTATCTTGTCTTAGCATTAGTCGATACTCAGAACGTGATGTCATCATTCTATATGGCTCATTCGTACCCTTTGTAACCAAATCATCAATTAAAACGCCAATATATGCTTCAGATCTATCCAATATTAGAGGCTCTAGGTTATCTATTTTCCTTACTGCATTAATTCCTGCCATAATTCCTTGAGCAGCAGCCTCCTCATATCCAGAGCTTCCATTAACTTGTCCAGCAAAAAATAATCCCTCTATTCCCTTATACTCTAGACTAAGCTTTAAATTAGTAGAATCAATACAATCATATTCTATCGCATATGCAGGTCTCATCATTTTTGCATTTTCAAGACCTGGAACTGTTCTATACATTTGAATTTGAACTTCCTCTGGAAGTGAAGATGACATTCCTTGAATATACATTTCTGAAGTTTTGGCACCCAGAGGTTCAATAAATAATTGATGTCTTTCTTTATCATGAAATCTTACTACTTTATCCTCAATTGAAGGACAATATCTTGGGCCTGTAGACTTCAATTTCATCTCTTTATTATCAGTATAAATAGGAGATCTATCAAGATTATCCATGATGATCTTATGAGTATCCTTGTTTGTATACGTTAGATAACAAGAAATTTGCTTCTTATGCTTAATCTCTTCATTTCCTTCATTTTCAAAAGAAAATGGTACTATTTTTTCATCTCCAAATTGTTCCTCCATTTTAGATAAATCCATTGTATTAATATTTACTCGTGCAGGAGTTCCTGTCTTAAAACGTCTTAATTCTACCCCAATATCTAGTAAATTTTGAGATAAATCATTTGCTGGAAAGACTCCATCTGGGCCACTTTCATAAGATACTTCCCCAATAATAACTTTTCCTTTTAAATAAGTACCAGTAGCAACAACAATTGATTTTGCATATACATTAGCACCAATCTTTGTTTTTACACCGATTACTTTTCCATCCTCAACTAATATCTTAACAATTTCTGCTTGATAAATATCAAGATTTTTCTGATTTTCCATAGTTTTTTTCATTTCTATATGATACATTCTTCTATCTGACTGAACCCTTAAAGAATGAACAGCAGGACCTTTAGACATATTCAACATCTTTGATTGTAAAAAAGTTTTATCGGCATTTTTAGCCATTTCACCACCTAAAGCGTCAATTTCTCTTACAAGGTGTCCTTTAGAAGTTCCACCAATACTTGGATTACAAGGCATATTGGCAAGAGTATCTAAATTAATAACGAAAACAGCAGTCTTTTTTCCCAGTCTACTACTAGCAAGGGCTGCTTCACAACCAGCATGTCCAGCACCAATTACAATAACATCATAATATCCTAATGAATAATCCATAAACTTCCCTACTTTCCTACACAAAATTTTTCAAATATCTTATCTATAATATCTTGCGAAACATTTGATCCAATTATTTCACCCAATGTATTTGCAACTTTTTTTATATATATTGATACAATATCTATTGGTTGTCCATTATTAATTTCATTTCTTGCTTCCTCAAGATAATTTAAAGCTTTTTTTAGTAAATCTTTATGTCTTGAATTTGTGATAATAAGTTCATGTTCAAAATCAAAATCATTTTGATGAAATATCTTTACAATAGCATTTTTTAATTTATCTATTCCCCTATCTTCTTGAATTGATATTTCTATTGTTTCTTCCACTCCAATTTGTTTTAATTCATTCAAAATGGCGTCAAAATTTGATTTTTTTATTTTATCCATCTTATTTATCACTGTAATGTATTTTATTCCCTTATTTTGAATTTTAGAAAGGATTTCTATGTCATCTTTATCTATCTTCTCTTCAGCATTAAGCATATAAATTACAAAATCAACTTCATCCAACATACTTAAGCTTTTTTCAACACCTATTTTCTCTATGATATCGTTTGTATCCCTAATTCCAGCAGTATCAGAAATATTAAAAACAATATCATCAATATTGATTGTTTCCTCAACAATATCCCTAGTAGTTCCTGGGATATCAGTAACAATAGCCTTATTATAATTTGCAAGTTTATTTAAAAGAGAAGATTTGCCAACATTCGGCTTACCAAGAATCGCCACATTTACTCCTTCTTTTATAATTCTTCCATGCTCATAAGTTTTTAAAATATCATTTATTTCATCACGTTTCTTATCAATTAAATGAATAACATTACGATTCTTTACTTCATCATAATCATATTCAGGATAATCAACACTAACTTCGATATGTGCTAACAGTTCAATTAATTCCTCTCTTAGTTCTCTCACTTTTTTAGATAAATTTCCTTCCATATTTTTAGATGCAATTCTAGACTCTGTTTTCGTCTTAGCATTAATCAAATTAATGACAGCTTCTGCCTGAGAAAGGTCCATTTTTCCATTTAAAAATGCTCTTTTAGAAAACTCACCTGGCTCAGCTAAAATGGCTCCAGATTCTAATACTAATTCTAATATTTCTTTTGTTATCTCATTACCGCCATGACAATTTATTTCGCAAACATCTTCACCAGTATAAGATTTAGGTGATTTAAAATATGATACAAGAACGTGATCTAATACTTCATGATCTTTCATTATTTTTCCATAAACAATATGATTTGGTTCAATCTTGTATGAAGTTTTAAATATTTTATTTATTATATTTAAGCTATCTTTACCACTAATTCTTATAATACTAATACCACTATTTGAAAGTGCAGTAGCAATAGCAGCAATCGTATGTGTTAACATAACAATTCTTCCTTTCTATACAAAAGTCAGCAAATTAATATGCTGACTTTCACTATTTATGAATATTTCTTTTTAATAACAACTCTTCTTCTTGGTTCTTCTCCAATGCTTTCTGTTTCAACATCCTTTCTATTTGCAAGCTCAGTATGAATGATAAGTCTTTCATAAGCAGACATTGGTTCAAGTTTTATTGGTCTTCTAAATCTTATCACATTATCTGCCATCTTATTTGCAAGTCTTTTTAATTTTTCTTCTTTCTTTTTCTTATAATCATTAATTTCAACAAAAACTTTTGCATATTCTTCGTCTTCTCTTTGTAGCATTGAATTTAGTAAAGATTGAAAAGATTCAATTGTTTTTCCTTTATAACCAATTAAATGAGCAACATTATCACCATTTATTGTAAGTAATAACTGATTATTTCTTTTCTCTATAGTATATTCAAAGTCTTCCTTAGTTATTTTAAACATATTACTTAAAATTTCTTCTAATTTTGCTTTTGTTGCGTTTGCTTGCTCATCACTTATTTTTTTATCAACCGTAAGTCTTACTCTAGCCATCTTAGCTGAAAGAATTCCTAAAACTCCACCAGATGATGGTTCTTCTAGAACTTCTATTTTAACATCATCTCTAGAAACTTTTAATTCTTCTAGCCCTTTTCTGATAGCCTCTTCTACTGTCTTTCCTATCTGTTCAGTTACTTTTTTCATTTACTTTCCTCCTTTACCAAGCTTTAATACTTCTTCTTTCTTATTATTTCCTTTTTTCAATATTACCTTATTTATAAATTCTTGTTGAATAACACCTAAAATATTACTAAACAAATAATATATACCAAGTGTTATTGGCCAAGTATAAGCAATGAAAGCATTCAATAAGGGTAACATTATATTCATTGATTTTTGCATTTCTTGTTGATCTTCTGTCATCTGTGTTGAATTTTTTTGCAATTTAGTTTGTAATAAAGAAAATAGGAATGAAAGAATTGGTACAAGTAAAGTTAATTTACTAACCTTTTTTGCTTCATCCTTACTAAATGAATTTGAAGGAATGTCTCCTAAATTAACATTACCAAATAATTTCATATTAATAATGCCTTGTTCTTGTGCAATTACTATTTCATTTGCTTTGACTTCATTTTCATCTACTTCTTCTTTACCTAAGTAGTCTTTTGTATATTGTACAATTTCTTCATGTGGTGTTTGAGTAATATATGTAAGAGGCTGTCTTACAATAAAAAACATCGCAATGATAATTGGAAATTGTATCAATAATGGTAAACATCCACCTAGAGGATTTATTTTATATTCACTATATAATTTTGTAAGCTCTTCTGCCATTTTTTGTTGATCATTTTTATATTTTTCTCTTATTTTTTGATCAAGTGGAGTTACCTCTTGTAATTTCTTTGTCAATTTAATTTGTCCTAGTGTAAGCGGTAATAATATAAGCTTAGTAAGTAATGTAAATATTAAAATAGATAGTAAATAATTTTGATTTACTAAATTATATATTACTCTAATTATCATACCTAGAAAGCTAGCAATAGCTTGTATCATCTATATCCTCCAATCATTTTAAGTAGTCCACTCCACCTTTAGAGAATGGATTACATTTTAGTATTCTTTTAATACCCAAAATATTCCCTTTTATTATACCATATTTGTCAACTGCTTGCCTTGTGTATTCAGAACATGTTGGATAAAATATACATCTATGTTCTCCAAACATTGGTGAAATAAGCTTTTGATATAATCTGATTAATAAAATTTCAATATTTTTGGGTATATTAATTATAAATTTAACAATGCCTTTTAATTTATTCATATAATTTTAATTCCTTAAAACAATTGATAATATCATTTTCAACTAAACTATAATTAATATTATCAAAAACTACACTTTTCTTATAAACAACAATAATATTATAGTTCTTTTTCAGCTGATTTTCTTGCAATTTATATACTTCTCTTGCCCATCTTTTCATTTTATTTCTATGAACACTTTTTCCATTTTTTTTAGAAACACAAACTGCAAAAAAGTTTCTCATATTTTCATTTTTTGTTTTACAAATATGTACCACTAGTACATCACCTTTAGAATACTCTCCTTTTTTAAATACATATTTAAACACATAATTTTTTTTTATTCGTAAAGTAAATTTCATATCTTTTTTCCTCAATTTAAACATAAAAGTGGATATGACAAACATACCCACTCCTTTTTCAAGTAGTAATTAAGCACATAGTACTTTTCTTCCTTTTAATCTTCTGCTCTTTAATACTTTTCTTCCAGATGCAGTTTGCATTCTTTTTCTAAATCCATGAACTTTTTGTCTTTGTCTTGTTTTTGGTTGATATGTTCTTTTCATTGCTACACCCCCTAAATAATCGTATATTTATATAAACTAAATCACTAAATGTAAAATATTATGTATATTTTATAACATTTATTCTTTATAATCCAAAGTGTATTCATTATATAATATTTTTTTGTGTTTGTCAAATAATTTTACTAGATTTAAAAAAAATGTTGAAATTGAAACTTGTCTTCCCTGATATTTTTTAAAAGTTATCCACAGGTAGGTGTGGATAACTTTTTTATGTAATTTCATTTTGCGCATAAAAATTTTATTTGATAAAAAATAGCTGAAGTATTGTATTTTTCAGCATTTTATGATATATTAGAAGTGGAAAAATTTTCACATGTTTCACAACAATCCACAGAATTTATGTAAAATTTATTCTTCAGTTATACTAATTTATGAAAAAGTTATCCACACCTGTGGATAACTCTGTGGATAACTTTTTAAAACATGTGTTTACGAAGGGTGGTTTTTAATAGTGGAAAACTTTATGGAAATATGGTCTCAAGCCTTGGAAATACTACAAGATGAGATATCTCCAGTTGGATACAAAACTTATGTTGATGTCATGATTCCAAGACTCGTAGATGAAAATACTTTATGCTTTTTATCGCCTTCAAATTATCATATTGATATTTGTAAAAAAAGATATTTAGATCTAATACAAAATACATTAACATTTTTAACAAAGAAATCATATAATATAATTTTTGAAGCAAAGGAAATTATACCAGAAACATCTCAAAATGATGTAGAAACAGTAGAAGTAAAAGAAAACCTATATCAGGAAGACAAGCCAACGCCAATCATTAATACAAGTAATGATAATTTATCTGAAGTAGAGGGATTAAATCCTAAATATACATTTGAAAATTTTATAGTAGGTTCAAATAATAGATTCGCACATGCAGCTTCTGTTGCAGTTTATGAAAATCCTGGAAAAAAATATAATCCGTTATTTATTTATGGGGGAGTAGGACTTGGTAAAACTCACTTGATGCAAGCAATTGGTAATGCTATGTATAAAGCAAATCCAAATATTAGAATACTTTATTGTACTGGAGAATTGTTTGCAAATGAGCTAGTTTCTGCAATAATGACTGATAAAAATGAATCTTTTAGAAAAAAGTACAGAAATATAGATTTATTACTAATAGATGATATACAATTTTTAGCTGGAAAAGAAAAATGTCAAGAAGAGTTTTTCCACACTTTTAATACTTTATTTGAAAGTGGTAAGCAAATAGTACTTACATCCGAAAAACCTCCTAAAGAAATAGCTCTATTAGAAGATAGATTAAAAACTAGATTTGAAATGGGACTGTCTGTTGATATTCAAACACCAGACTATGAAACACGTTTAGCAATTTTAAGACGAAAAGCGGAAAAGGAAAGATATGTAATAAATGATGATATATTAGTCAAAATTGCAACAAGAGTAAAATCTAACATTAGAGAGCTAGAAGGTGTTTTTAATAAACTCGTTGCATATACCTCATTTACAAATAACGAACTTACTGATGCAGTAGTTGAAAATACTATAGAATCAATACTTGTAAAGAATACTAAAGTTTTAACAAGTAAATTAATAATGCAAGTAGTTTGTAAATTCTTTAATATAAAAGTTAGTGACATAGTAAGTGATAAAAGATCTAATAGTGTAGCTTTTCCAAGACAAATTGCAATGTATTTATGTAGGGAAGTAGCAAACCTATCTTTTCCGGCAATAGGAAGAGATTTTGGAGGAAGGGATCATTCAACCGTATTACATGCTTATTCTAAAATTAAAGATGAATATGATAAGAATACGGAAACACACGATTTAATAGAAGATATTAAAAAAGAATTATCAATAGAAGACTAATGTTTTATTTTCTGTGAAAAGTTATTGAAAAAAAAACGGGAAAGTGGCTAAAATAGTGAATTACAAATAATTATTTCACTTTTTTTACAATAATATTTCAAAAGCATTACGTTTAAAAAGTTATCCACAGTTACCTGTGGATAACCCTGTGGATAACATGTGGATAACTTTGTGGATAAAAAGTTATCCACAGTTTTTTTTTTGCCTGTGGATAACTGGCAAAGTTATCCACAGACTTATCCACAGGGGTTTTTATAGTAATATCAAGGGTTTTGGATAGTTATCCACAGTTTCCACAGCCCCTACTACTACTACTAAATTATATATATATAATATATAATAACATATATGCTAATATACGCGTGCGCGCGCGTAATACAAAAATTTTTTTACTAAAACTGTGGATAACTTTTTTTGAAAAAAAATAAAATATTAGTATTTTAATAAAAAAATGTTATATTATTTACAATAAAAAACAGAAGGAGTTATCCACATGGGGTGTGGATAACTCCTTCTTATATTTTTACAAAAAGTTGATATATTAAATTTTTAATCAATTTTTATTTACCATAAAAAAATAAATATCAATAAAATATAGAAAAACTTGTGAAAATTTAATTCTTTTTTTACTTGATTTTATAAATTATTTTTATTATAATAAAATCAGCTTTAAAAATTGTTGTAAGTTGTAAAATATAAAAAAATAAAATTATTATATATATAAATATACAATAATAAGGAAATTATAAAATATTTTATATTAATTTGTTAATTTTATTTTTTATATTTAACTTAGATGGAGGAAATAAAATGAATATAAAATGTGATTTAAAAGAATTAATAAATGGACTAAATATTGTTTCAAAAACTACGAGTTCAAAAACTACAATGCCAATATTAGAAGGAGTTTTGATAGAAGCATATCAAAATACTTTAAAATTAATTACAAATGATTTAGAAATTGGTTCTGAACATTTTTTTGAATGTAATGTATTAGAAGAAGGAAAAACAGTTGTTGATATCAAGATGCTAAATGAAATTGTTAGAAAAATTGAAGATGAGACCGTAGAAATATCTGTTACTGATAATGTTTTTACATTAAAATCTATAAACGGTATTTTTAAATTAGCTGTAATGAACCCTAATGAATATCCTAAGTTACCTGTTTTTGATGTGGATAATACTGTGGAATTAGAACAAAGAGTATTTAAAGATATGATTAAGAGAACATTATTTTCTGTTAGTAATGATGAAAATAGACCAATATATAATGGTGCACTAGTTAAAGTAGAAGATAACATATTGACAATAGTAGCAATAGATGGATTTAGGTTATCTTTAAGAAAATCTTTAAGTGAAAAAAATATTAATAATTTTAAAGCAATCATACCTGGTAAGGTCCTATCTGAGTTATTAAAAATATTATCTGATTCTGAAGATGAATTTGTAAAGATAGGGGTCAATAAAAATCAAGCTTTATTCGAAATGGGAAATAGTATTATTATTAGTCGAATTATTGAAGGTGAATTTTTAAATTATAATACTATTATACCTGAAACAAGTGAAACTAGAGTAAGGGTAAAAACTAAAAGTTTGTTAGATTCTTTTGAGCGAGTAGCTTTATTTGCAAAAGAAAATAAAGAAAAAGATAAAAAATCTCCTGTAAAAATGAATATTGGTATAGATGGAATTGTACTTAGTTGTGTCAGTGAGACTGGAGATGCTAAAGAAGTGATAACAGCTTTAGTAGAGGGAAAAGAGATTGAGATTGGCTTTAATCCTAGATATGTGATTGAAGCGTTAAAGGTAATTGATGATCCTGAAGTATATGTTGAATTTAACTCAAGCATTTCACCTGTTTTGATAAAACCAATTGTATCTAATGAATTTATATATGTTGTATTACCTATAAAGTTAAGACAAGATTAAAATAAAAAGCATGAAAATATATAAATTTTCATGCTTTGTTTCTTCTAAAAAAAGTAATATTTAAGCCTATTGATTTTTCGATGATTAAAAAGATCATCAAAAATTAATGAGATACAAATAGCTAAATATAGTAATAGAAGAGGTATTGTTAAACAGAATACGTAGATAAGAGGGAATTTTACTATTATATGGATATTTAGACTCATGATAGTTTTCCCAAAATAAATTGCAGGCAGTAAGAAAAAAAGTAAGATATTTAATGGTAAAAGTCTTACTACTAAATTAAAACTAGACTTATTTTTTGTCTTTTTCTGGATGTTCAGAATGATCCCTCCTATAAAGTAAATTTAGGCAAATTATAACATATCAAATTTTATTCGTCAAATAGAGAGGTTTATTGATGTATATAGATAAAGTGGAATTAGAAAATTTTAGAAATTATAGTAGTCAAAAAATAGATTTTATTAATGGAATTAACCTGTTTGTGGGCAATAATGCTCAAGGAAAAACTAATATAATAGAGTCTATATATGTCTCTGCGTTTGGAAAATCATATAGGACGATCAAAGATAATGAACTTATTAATTTTGATTCGGATTTTTGTAGAGTAAAGTTACTATATTCTAAAAATGGTTTAAATAACAATAATGAAGTATATATAGAAGAAAGTAAAAAAGTAATCAAAAATAATGGATTGAAAGTAAATAAAATTTCTGATTTTGTAGGTGAGATATTAATTGTTATATTCTCTCCAGATAGCTTAGATATTGTAAAAGGATCTCCAGGTAAAAGAAGAAATTTTATAGACATGATTTGTTGTCAACTTTCTAAATCATATTTAATATCTCATCAAGAATACATGAAATGTTTAAAATTAAAAAATTCGATGTTAAAGAAGGATATCATTGATAAAGAATATATCCTTATTTTACATGAGAAAATGAGTGTTTATATAAAAAAAATAGTTGAGTTTAGAAAATATGTCATTGATAGATTATTAGAAAAAGCTAAGGTAATTGAAAATAAAATCACAAATGGAAAAGAAAGTATAGACATAATATATACAACTGATTTTCTTAATATGAATGAAGAAGAAATTATTAATTATTTAAATAAATATTTATTTATAGATGAAATGAGAAAATCATCTATCAAAGGAATTCAAAGAGATGATATTATTATTAACATTAATGATTTAGAAGTCAGTAAATTTGGTTCTCAAGGACAAAATAGAACTGCTCTTTTAACATTAAAACTTGCAGATTTTGAGGTTTTGATGGAGGAAAAACAGGAAGTTCCAATTCTGTTACTAGATGATATTATGTCTGAACTAGATAAGGATAGAATTTCTTTTTTACTAAAATATATAGAAAATTATCAAAGTATTATAACAACAACTGATGATACTTTTGTTAAAGATATACGAAATATAAAAATTTCAAAAGTTTCAAATGGGGGACTTGAAATTTAATATGAAAGTATGATATAAGTATATAGTACAATAATGAAATTGAGAGAGAGGTAATGAAATGGCAAAATATGACGAGAATCAAATACAAGTATTAGAAGGACTAGAAGCTGTTAGAAAAAGACCTGGAATGTATATTGGTAGCGTTTCAGAGAGAGGTTTGCATCATTTGGTATATGAAATAGTAGATAATAGTGTTGATGAGGCTTTAGCAGGATTTTGTACAGAAATTAATGTTGAAATATTACCTGATAATGTAATAAGTGTAAAAGATAATGGTAGAGGTGTTCCACTTGGAATGCACCATAAAATGCATAGACCTGCCATAGAAGTTGTTTATACAATTCTTCATGCTGGTGGAAAATTTGGTGGTGGAGGATACAAAGTTTCAGGAGGACTTCATGGAGTTGGTGGTTCTGTTGTTAATGCACTTTCTGAATGGATGTATGTAGAAGCATCAAATGGAGATGGATTATATAAAATTGAATTTGCAAGAGGTAAAGTAACAAAAGAATTATATAAAATTTCAGATTCTAAAACTCCTGGAACAAAAGTTGTATTTAAAGCAGATAGTGAAATTTTTGAAACAACTGAGTATGATTTAGAAACTTTAATTCAAAGATTTAGAGAAATTGCATTTTTAAATAAAGGATTAAAAATAACTTTATGGGATAAAAGAGAAGAAGGAACTGAGCAAATGACTTTTCACTATGAAGGTGGGTTAAAGTCTTTTGTCGAGTATTTAAATAAAAGTAGAGAACCAGTTAATAAGGAGATTATTTGGTTTGAAACTGAGAAAAATGATGTTCAAGTTGAAATTGCATTACAATATACTACTTCTTATTCTGAAAATATATTATCATTTGTCAATAATATACACACTGGTGAAGGTGGTACACATGTTGATGGTTTCAAGAGGGGTCTTACAAAAGCATTTAATGACTATGCAAGAAAGTTTAATATATTAAAGGAAAAAGATCAAAATTTACAAGGAGAAGATATTCGTGAAGGAATAACTGCAATCGTTAGTGTAAGAGTACTAGAACCACAATTTGAAGGACAAACTAAGACAAAACTAGGAAATAGTGAAGTAACAGGTATTGTTAATTCTGCAATGCTTGAGAAAATGGGAATTTTCTTAGAGGAAAATCCTACGGCTGCAAAAGCTATTTTAGATAAAACTATGAGTGCAGCAAGGGCAAGAGAAGCAGCAAGAAAAGCAAGAGAATTAGTTAGAAGAAAGTCAGCTCTTGAATCTACTACTCTTCCAGGAAAACTTGCAGATTGTCAAGAAAAAGATGCAAGTAAATGTGAGATATATATTGTTGAGGGAGATTCTGCAGGTGGTAGTGCAAAGCAAGGAAGAGATAGAAGATTCCAAGCAATATTACCATTATGGGGAAAAATGATTAATGTTGAAAAAACAAGAGCAGATAAAATATATGGTAACGAAAAATTAAATCCTGTTATAGTAGCACTTGGTGCTGGTATTGGAAATGAATTTAATATTGAAAAGTTAAGATATCATAAAGTTATAATGATGGCCGATGCCGATGTTGATGGTGCTCATATTAGAACATTGTTATTAACATTTTTCTTTAGATATATGAGACCATTAATTGAACATGGTATGGTATATGCTGCTCAACCACCTTTGTTTAAATTGGCTAAAAAAGGAATGGAAGATGTTTATTGTTATAATGAAGCAGATTTAGATGTAAAATTAAAAGAATTAGAGCAAAAAGGTATTTCAAGAGAGTCTTTAAATATTCAAAGATACAAAGGTCTTGGTGAGATGGATTCTGAACAATTATGGGAAACTACTATGAATCCAGAAAAGAGAACATTAGTAAGAGTGGAATTAGAAGATGCAATCGCTGCTGATGAGATTTTTTCTATATTAATGGGTGAAAATGTTGAACCAAGAAGGGAATTCATTGAAAAAAATGCAAAATATGTTAATAATCTAGATATATAGTATGTTTGAAGTGTATGTTAATATTTTTTAATATACACTTTTTACTTTTTTTATGGAAATAGTTGACAAAATAAAAATAATTATGTATAATATAGTACGTAAGTAGAGGAAATCTTCTCACCTTACGAGTTTTGTCTTAGTAAGGTTATACATTAAAATATTTATTTAAGAGTATTAGTATGTATTATGAGAGGATTGCCCGTTACAAGAGCAATCTTTTTTATATAGTTTTTTTGTGGAGGTGTTTAATATAAAACAAGATTTTTTAGTAAATGAAGAAATTAAATTTTCTGAAGTACAAGTAATTAATGTTGACGGCCAAAAATTGGGAAAAATGTCAATAAGAAAAGCAATAGAAATTGCTGAAGAGAACAATATGGATTTAGTTCTTGTTTCACCAAATTCTGATAATCCTGTTTGTAAAATTTTAGATTATAGTAAATATAAATTTGAAATGGCTAAAAAAGCTAAAGAAGCTAAGAAAAAACAAAAGGTTGTTGAAATTAAAGAAATAAGATTATCTCCAAATATTGATAAACATGATTTAGAAGTAAAGGCGAAAAATGCAAATAAATTTTTAGAAGCTGGTAATAAAGTAAAAGTTTCTATGAGATTTAGAGGTAGAGAGCTAAACTTTGTAAATCAAGGAAAAGAAATCATGAATGTGTTTCAAAATATGCTTGAAAATTCACAAGTAGATAAAGAAGCAAAAATAGAAGGAAAAAATTTAACTATGTTTTTATCACCAAAGCAAAAATAGTAGTGTTTAGGGAGGAGAGATTATTATGCCAAAAATGAAAACACACAGTTCATCTAAAAAAAGATTATCAGTTACAGGAACTGGTAAAGTTAAAAAGAATGTCGCAAATAGAGCTCATAAATTAACAGGAAAGAGTTCAAAGAGAAAAATGTCTCTAAAACAATCAGCTTATGTTGATAGTGCAAATCAAAAAGCAGTAAAGAAATTATTACCATATAAATAGTAATTACATTAAGGAAGGGGAGAATTAAAAATGGCAAGAGTAAAGGGTGCTGTTACAACAAGAGCAAGACATAAAAAAGTTCTTAAAAGAGCAAAAGGATATTTTGGTGCAAAATCAATAAGATTTAGAATGGCTAATCAAGCTGTTATGAAATCTTTAAAATATGCATATGTTGGAAGAAAACAAAACAAGAGAAATTTTAGAAAATTATGGATAGCAAGAATTAATGCAGCAGCAAGAATGAATGGAACAACTTATAGTAAGTTTATGTCAGATCTTAAAAAAGCAAATATAAATATAAATAGAAAAATGTTAGCTGAAATGGCTGTAAATGATATGAATGGATTTAAAGCTTTAGTAGAAAAAGTTCAAAAATAATAAATTAGGAGGTACTTTATGATTTTAGCAGGTGATTTTAGAAATGGTGTTACCTTTGAAATGGATAACTCAGTATATAGAGTTGTAGAATTTCAACATGTAAAACCTGGAAAGGGTGCTGCTTTTGTTAGAACTACTTTGAAGAATGTTATAACTGGAAAAAATATTGAAAAAACATTTAATCCATCTGAAAAAGTAGAAGAAGCACAAATCACAATTCAAGAAATGCAATACTTATATAATGATGGTAATATGTATACTTTTATGGATACTACATCATATGAACAAGTTGAATTAAGCAAAGAACAAATATCAGATACATTACCATACTTAAAAGATAATATGAATGTAAAAGTATTATCATATAAAGGAAATGTATTTGGAGTAGAACCTCCTACATTTGTAGAATTAGAGGTAACTTATACTGAGCCTGGAATAAAGGGAAGTACAGCAACTGGTACAACAAAACCTTGTACAGTTGAAACTGGTGCTCAATTTAATGTTCCAATTTTTGTTGAAATTGGTGACAAAATAAGAATTGATACAAGAACAGGTTCATATATGGAAAGAGTATAATAAAAAATAATGATAGGTTTTATATGCTTATCATTATTTTTTATTATATTTTAGAAGGTTTTAATTATATAATTAATTTCATTCAATATAAAATATAATGTTTGACATTTTATGTAAAATAATATATAATAACTATACTAAAAAATAAATCTATACAAAATTGTAAAGGAGAAAAAATGATTATTAAAGTAAAATCAGATGAATTGAAAACAGATGAAATTATGGGAACGCTAATTTCTAAGAAGAAAGGAAAGTATGTTTTTAGAATTGAATCAACTTTGTTATATGATATTATTGTATATTTACATGAAATTGGTATAATGAAGTTAAAAGTAGAAATTGAGGAAGAGGATAATTTAAAAGAACAGAAGCATCCTATTGTATTAAAAGAAAAACCAACTTGTATGGAGTATTATGAATTTATTTTAAGAGACTATATACCTATTTTAGAAAAAGAAAAGGATTTAGATAAGTTTTTTAATTTAATTGGCTTTGTAGATAAATGTGATATTTACAAAAATATGTATGAAAGGCTTTGTCAAATTACAGCTGAAGAAGAAAAAGTATGGGCAAAACATAATTTTGGTAATAAAACGGGACTATATTACAATTCATATCGTGAATTATATGGAGATAAGAAAGAAACAGATTATGAAGAAATTATGAAAAGCAGTTTAAAGAATTGGCTTCTTAGGTATTATCCAGATTATAGGACATATTTTAGAAATGGTTTATCTTATATAAGCTTTTTAAGATTTTTACTTAAGCATACTGATAGGAAATATTTTTAATATAGTTTGATGATATCTAATTATGAAGTGCACCCCAAATGTTAGGCAAAACTCTAATATTTGGAGGTGCATTTTTAATGAGTAATACTTGAAATTACATAAATATGATGTTAAAATATTATAGTAAAAATTAATAGGAGAAAAAAGATGAGATTTGTAAATAGTTATGAAACAAAAATAAAGAAATTAGTACAAGAAAAAAGCTTAACATATAGTATAGATACTATGGGATGTCAAATGAATGAAAATGATTCTTCTAAGTATATGGGAATATTAGAGTCTATGGGATTTAGAAAAACTACCAGCGATAAGGCAAATTTAATATTATTTAATACTTGTTGCGTTAGAGAAAATGCTGAGAATACATTATTTGGAAGACTTGGTTTTTTAAAGAAAAGAAAATTAAATGAGGAAAATGTGTATATAGTGGTTGTTGGATGTATGACTCAGCAAAGACATATTCTAGAAAAAATAAAAGAATCATATAAATTTGTTGATATTGTACTTGGAACAGGTAGTATGAGTTTGTTTCCTGAAAAATTATATAATGTTTTATTTTCAAATAAAAAAGAAATTGAATATATAGAAGCTGGAAATGAAATTGAAGAAGATATCCCTATTATTTATGAAGATAAGTATAAAGCAAGCGTAAGTATAATTTATGGTTGTAATAATTTTTGTTCTTATTGTATAGTCCCTTATGTTAGAGGAAGGGAACGTAGTAGAAGACCAGAGGATATTTTAAAAGATATAGAAAAGTTAGCTAAAAATGGATATAAGGAGATAATGCTTTTAGGGCAAAATGTAAATTCTTACGGAAATGATTTTAAAGATAGATATACTTTTCCAGATTTATTAAAAGATATAGAAAAGATAGATGGAATTGAAATAATAAGGTTTATGTCTCCACATCCAAAAGATTTTAAAGATGATTTGATAGAAGTAATAAGAAACTCTAAGAAAATTGCTAGACAAATTCATTTACCACTTCAGTCTGGAAGCACTAAAATATTAAAAGAAATGAATAGAAAATATACAAAAGAAGAATATTTAACTCTAGCTAAAAAATTAAAGGCTGCTGATCCAGAAATTTCTCTGTCTACTGATATAATTGTAGGTTTTCCAGGAGAATCTGAAAAAGATTTTGAAGATACTTTAGATGTGGTTTCACAAATTAAATTTGATCAAATATATATGTTTATTTATTCAAAAAGAGAAGGAACAAAAGCTGCCAAAATGGAAGATTTTATTACAAATTCTCAAAAGGTAGAAAGACTTGAACGATTAAAGAGATTATATGAGAATGAATTACCTTTATTGAATAAAAAAATGATAGGTAGATGCTATAAGGTTTTAGTTGAGGGAAAAAGTAAGAATAATGATGAATTTTATACAGGACGAACAAGTCAAAATAAAGTGGTAATTTTTAAAGCGGATGAGAAGAGAATAGGTAAAATAGTAAATGTAAAAATAGATAGTGAACATTTATGGTATTTAAAAGGTACTATAGAAGAATAGATGGTTTTACTATCTATTTTTTGTAATAAATAATTTTTTTTTAAATATACTTTAATAAACAAAAGAATAAGAGAAAGGAGCTATATATGGCAAATAATGTAGCTGCAAGAAGGCTTAGAAAAAGTATGTTAAAAGAAATTAATAATGAGTATAACAATCCATTTCCTAATTTGAATAACAGCTATTATCCTACTGTTTGTGAAAATGAAGGGGAAAAGGAAAATAAAGAAAAATTTAGAATAAAGTTTAAGACAAGAATGATGATAAAAGTTTTTTTAGCTGTTTTAATAGTTTTTGTTTGTTTAATTGGTAAATTGGTTATTCCGGATAAATTAAAAGGTAATCAATATATCAGTAGAATTATTTTTGAGTACAATAAGGATTATTCAAGACAATATTTATTAGAAAAAATGGAAAAATTTGTAGGAGAAGTATATCCTAATATGAGAAATATAATACCTGAAGACATTGCTATTAAAATAAAAGAAAAATATGATTATGTGAAACCAAAAATTTTAGAGTTTCAGTTAAAAGAAAAAATATATGCGTGGATTTATCCTGGTCAGACAATTGAGACCTTAAGTAAAACAATTGATATTAATAATCAAAAAGATGAAGAAATTAAGGAAATCTTTAATGGGATTGGTGGAGGAGAACCGATTGAAATTAAAAATGAATCAAGTGCAGTTAGTATGATGCAAGACGATATTGGTACCATCCTTAGTAAAAATATTAGTATAATAGCTCCTGTTACTGGGACAATTACATCTGAATATGGAGCGCGTGATGAAATATTTGAAGGAGTCAATTCTTATCATACAGGGCTAGATATTGCTAATCAATTAGGAACTAAAATTATGAGTGCCACTGATGGTATTGTTTATAAAACACAAGCAATGGATAAATATTATGGAAATAATATTGAAATAGAAAAAGATGGAGTTATTTTTAAATATGCACATTTAAGTGAAATAAAAGTTAATGAGGGAGATGAAATAAAACAAGGTGATATTATTGGACTTATGGGAAGTACAGGAATGTCTACTGGATCCCATCTTCATTTTGAGATAATAATTGATTCAAGAACTGTAGATCCACAAAAATTAGTTAATTTTTAATATAGAGGTGAGAATATGAAATTTAGAACTCCGTTTTTTTATGTAGAAGTTGAGTATCTATTTTTGATATTCTCTTTTATTTGCATTTTTTCTGAAAAAATGAGAGACTACTTTGCATATTTTTATATGTGTTATTTATTTATCCTATTTCATGAATTATCTCATATTTTTGTAGCCTCATTATTTGGAAAAAAAATGGAGAAATTAAAATTAACTTTATCAGGAGTTAATGTAAAATTTGAAAGAGAAAAATATATTTTGAAAAGTGAGAATGAATATTTTCATAATATGTTAATATATTTTGCTGGGCCTTTATCTAATATCATACTTGCTATGATATTTCATAGCAATATAATGATTTATGAGATAAATATTTGTCTGGGAATGATAAATTTGTTACCCATATATCCACTTGATGGATATAACATTTTAAAAAATGTGTTAGGAAATAATTATAAAAATATATATTTAGATATTATAGGAAATATAACTTTAATAGTTCTTTTTTTAATTTCTATATATCAAATTCTTTTTTTGAAAAGTATAAGTATTTTGATTTTTAGCGTATATATTTTCTTAATAAAAATGTTTGCAAAATATGCCTCAAAATAGCGAAAAATTAAGCAAAAACGCATGTTAAAAAATTGTTTCAGTTAAATGACAAAAATATTACAAATTTTAAATAAAATACTTGATTTTTTTAGTAAAAGATAGTATCATATAAATAGCTCAAATTTGGAGGTGTGAAATGTGGCTATAGGTGATATCATAGTTGGACTAGATATTGGAGTATCTAAAGTCAGTTGCGTAATTGGCCAAGTCAACAAATTTAGTGAAATTGAAGTTATAGGATATGGTTTATCTAGTAACTCAGGTGTAAAAAAAGGCCAAATTATTGATCCAAAGATAGTATCACAATCTGTAAAGGATGCAGTAAATTCCGCAGAGCAAATTTCAGAGCTGTCAGTAAATTCTGCCTATGTTAATATAAAAGGTATGAATGTAAGAATAGAAAAAGTTGTTATGGAGTCAGAAGTAGCACGACCTGATGATGGTATGACAATAAATGATATATATAATTTATTTGCAAAAATTCAGCTTACTACTGAACTTGCAATAGATGAGCAAATAATCGATATACTACCATATGAATATATAGTTAATGGTAGAGTTTACAAAGAGGAGCCGATAGGTGCTTTTTGTAAAACATTTGCTATGGAGGTTGAAGTTGTAATTGCTAAAGGCGATTACATAGAAGGAGTACAAAAGACTTTAAAATATGCGGGTATAAAAATTGATGGATTAATATTAGAAACTTTAGCAACATCTAATATTGTATTAATGCCAGAAGAAAAGGAAGCAGGTGTTCTTTTAGTTGATATTGGTGGAGGACATACTGATGTATCTGTATATAAAAATTCAAGAATAGAGTTTTATACAACAATCCCAGTAGGAGGAGATCATATAACAAATGATATTGCTCTTACTTTTAATATTAGTACTGATGAAGCTGAGAAATTAAAAAGACAGTATAATCTTGCAATAATGGCAATGATAACCAATAATCATGAGATTAAGCTTTCTAGTAAAAATATAGATCAACAAAATAATGTAATAAAATGTAGTGATGTAGTTCAAGTAATTGAAGCTAGAGTAAAAGAGATATATCAAATAATTAAAAAGATGACTATAGAAAATAATTTAAATGGAAAAATTGAAAGTATGGTTTTAACAGGACAAGGAATTAGTAATATAGTGGGAGCAGAAGAACTTGCAATGCTTACTTTAAAGATAGATCAAGTAAGAGTCTGTAGTCCAAAACTGATAAATATCATAAAACCGCAACATACAACAGTCTTTGGAATGGTAAGATATATAGCAAGCTTAGGTCTTAGTAAACATGTAAATAGTGATGTAGAAATAATAACTGATCCAAATCTGAAAGAAAAGATATTGGATGGACTAAATAATTTTAAAAATAAAATTTTTGGATTTAATAAGAGATTGAAAAAAATAGATGATGAAGAATAAAGTTTTTTTGAGGGGGAGTAAATGATGGAAAACGAAATGCAAGCAGGAATGGCTACGATTAAAGTAGTAGGCGTTGGAGGAGCAGGTAATAACCGGAGTTAATAGGATGGTAGAAGCTGGAATAAAAAGTGTAGAATTCATTGCTGTAAACACTGATAGGCAAGCATTAAATATGTCTAAGGCAGGCCGAAAAATACAAATTGGTGAAAAATTAACAAGAGGATTAGGTGCTGGTGCAAATCCCGAAGTAGGAAAATGTAGTGCTGAAGAATCAAAAGCAGAGCTTGCAGAAGCGTTAAAGGGTGCTGACATGGTATTTGTAACTGCAGGAATGGGAGGCGGAACTGGAACAGGTGCTGCTCCTATAGTTGCAGAAGTTTCTAAAGAAATGGGAGTACTTACAGTAGCTGTTGTAACAAAACCTTTTCCTTTTGAAGGAAAAAGAAGAATGTTACAAGCTGATGCTGGTATTGAAGAATTAAAACAATGTGTAGATACATTGATTGTGATACCAAATGAAAAATTATTACAAGTTGTTGAAAAACAAACTACAATAACAGAAGCTTTTAGAATGTCTGATGATGTTTTAAAACAAGGTGTTCAGGGAATATCTGATCTTATTACAATTCCTGGTCTTGTAAATCTTGATTTTGCTGATGTAAAAACTATCATGTTAGATGCTGGTATTGCACATATAGGAATAGGTAGGGCATCTGGAGAACATAGATCACAAGAAGCTGCAAGACAAGCGATTCATAGCCCATTACTTGAAACTTCTATTGAAGGTGCTGGCGGTGTATTAATTAATGTAACTGGTGGTAGAGATTTAGGATTATTAGAAATCAATGAAGCAGCTGAATTGGTACAAAAGTCAGTTGATCCTGAAGCTAATATTATATTTGGAGCTGTAATTGATGAAAATATTGAAAACGAGATTGTAATAACTGTTATAGCAACAGGATTTTCTAAAACTGCTTTTCAAGATTTAAAACTGGATAATATTGTTGGGGAAGCATTAAAAAACGCTACAAATAACAGTAATATATCTGGAACTTCTACTACAATGGCAGATTTAGGTTTATCAACTTCAAATACTACAAGAACAACAATTTCTTCAACATCAAACCAAAATGAATATAAAATGGTTGATTTAGATATACCTCCATTCTTAAGGAGAAATAAAGGAGAATAAAAATATTAATAGAATGCAATAACTTACTTTGCATTCTATTTTTTGACATATATGTTATAATGGTTTCAAAATAATTCTCAATCAATTAATAGTTTAAGGAGGAATTTCTATGAATGATTATTTAGAGAAATTTTTAAGACAAGCAATTATGAATCAAATCAAATTAGAAAGGCAAGAAGAGCAATTAGAATTTGAATTTTGGCTTGCGGGAACGCAAATATTGATGCACAATTATAATGGGAAAGCATATATTAGTTGTTGGAACGATGAAAAAGGTAAGTACGTTGATGCTATTGTTGGATGGAAGGAAATCGATAATCAGGTTGGATTTCAAATATCCTATGATGAATATACATCTAAACAAGATTTAGGAATTTATCATTGGATGTAATAAAATAACATTTCTCTGTCAAAGTTTTACAAAAAAAATAACCCAAAATTATTATAATAAGTCTAGGTGATTATATGAAAATCTACCTAGACTATATTTTTTTAGAAAATTTAGTAGTGAATTTAATAGTAATTGAAGAGCTAACAGTTTTTGTAAAAGATAGACTTAAATTGATAAAGAAGATACTAATATCAGCAATGATATCATTATATACTACTGTTATATATATTTATTCAGATTCTTGGATAAGTTCTAATATTGTAAAAATATTGGTAATCAGTATTGCAATTTATTTGCTATATAAACCAAGAAAAATAAATTATTATATAAAATTAATTATAGTATATTATTTAATATCTTTTCTTTATGTAGGGACTGTTATTTCTATAGCACTCCTTTTTAAAATTTCGCTTGAAAATATGATCTTTAAATTGTTGTTATACTTGATTTCAGGAATCATTTTAAATATTTTTACAAAATACATTTGGAAAATATTTAAAAGTAATATTAAGTCAAATGATCTAATATATATAATGTATATTGGTAATCAAAAAATAAAAAGTTTTGTAGATACTGGTAGTAATGTTAAAGATAATATAACAGGCTTAGATGTAATATTTATCAACTGTAAATATTATGAAGAAATAAAAAAAAGTAACATTTTAAACAAAGAAACATATATTGATATACAAACTGTAGCTGGAAAGCAAAAGGTGAAAGGATATATAGTAGAAAATATAGATTTTTTTCAAAATAATAAACGTGTAGCAAAAATAAAAAAAATAGTAATATCATTTACATTGCAAGAAATGGAAAACGCAGAAAAATATAGTGCACTGATTGGTTACAATACATATATTGAGAATTTAAAGGGGGTTACTATATGATAGTTGGTAAAATAAAAGATATATATTTGACCATGTTAAAATTTTTTGGAGTAGATGAGAATACAATATTTTATATAGCAGGTGCAGATACATTGCCTGCACCACTTACGCAAGATGAAGAACAAGAATTGTTAGAAAAACTTATGAAAAAAGATGTAGAAGCTAAGAATATTTTAATAGAGAGAAATTTAAGACTTGTTGTATATATAGCTAAAAAATTTGAAAATTCAGGAATTAATATAGAAGATTTAATTTCTATAGGAACCATTGGATTAATGAAAGCTATTAATAGTTACGATTTAGAAAAAAATATAAAACTTGCAACTTATGCTTCTAGATGTATAGAAAATGAAATATTGATGTTCTTAAGGAAAAATAACAGGATCAAAACGGAAATTTCAATCGATGAACCAATCAATATTGATAGTGAAGGAAATGATTTATCACTTGGAGATATATTAGGAACAGATAATGATAGTATCTTTAAATCTATAGAAGATGATGATAATAAAAAAATATTATGTGAGGCAATTCAAAATTTAAATAATAGAGAAAAAACGATTATGCAACTAAGATATGGATTTGATGGAATAGAAGAACTTACTCAAAAAGAAGTAGCAGATAAATTAGGAATTTCGCAATCATATATTTCTAGAATAGAGAAAAAAGTGATCAATGGTCTTAAAAAAGATTTTTTTAAATAATAATACCTGAGAGGATATTTCCCCTCAGGATATTTTTTAAATAATATTAAAGTCAACCTTGCAAAGCTTTGACATGCCTTTATCATAAAGTGTATTTATATCTATGATGATATCATTTTTTGTATTAAACACTATGAAGTACCTCTTTTCTCAAAAAGTTATTTCATTCATCTGCTTTTAATTTTTCTTTAAGAAAGCATTAATGTGTTTATTAAAAGTCTCTGGTAAATAGAAAGGACGATGCATCATCGATCTATATTCCCTTATTACATACCATTTAAGTATACATATGAAAATTATAGTTGCTAACAAATACATTGTATTAAATTTTTGACATTATATAAAATTCATATGTCATTTTAATATTAAAATCAGCAAAAACGAATAAAGAATTAATAGCTTTCCATTTTCTACAAAATATTTATTACTTAAGTAGTATAATATACACTGTTAATATAGTTATATTATACTATTTTTGAATAAAAGTTCTAATAAAATCAAGTATTGTCGAATCAGTATAAATATAAATTCATATGTAAATTATATTAACAATAAAAAAGGAGAATACATATGAATAATATAAATATTAAAGTAGAGATACAAGGTGTAGATACTTCCAAATTGCCTAGATTATCTCAACAAGAACAAATGGATATGTTAAAAAGAATCAAAAATGGTGAGACATATTTAAAAGACAAATTTGTAGAAGCAAATTTAAGATTAGTATTAAGTATTATAAAAAAATTTAATAATAGAGGAGAAAATATAAATGATATATTTCAAGTTGGAGTTGTTGGTTTAATAAAAGCCATTGACAATTTTGACATAACTCAGCCAGTACAATTTTCCACTTATGCTGTTCCTATGATTATTGGAGAAATAAAAAGATATTTAAGAGATAATAGTGCATTTAGAGTAACAAGATCTTTACGTGATCTTGCGTATACTATATCACAAGAAAGAGAAAAATATATTAATGAGAAAAATGAAGAACCAACGGTAGATGAAATTTGTAAAATTACAGGAGCTGCAAAGGAGGATGTTATACTTGCATTAGATAGTATGATCGTTCCAATGTCCATATATGATTCAGTATATAATGATGGAGGAGATCAAATATTTCTATTGGATCAACTAAAAAATGAGAAGGAAGATTCTGAAGAATTGATTAATAAAATTGCAATTGAGCAAATGTTAGAAAAATTAAATGATAAAGAAAAGGATATTATAAAAAAAAGATATTTCCAAGATGTGACTCAAATTGAACTTGCAGAAGAATTAGGGGTATCTCAAGCACAAATATCAAGGATAGAAAAAAATGCTTTAAACAAATTAAAAAGAAAAGCGACGAAAGAATAAATAAAGTATTTAAGCATATTATTGTATCAAAGGAGGATTGAATGGAAAATTATAGTATATATTTAAGTCCATCTGCTCAAGAATACAATATTGGCTTTGGGGACTATGGAAGCGAAGAATATAGGATGAATAGAATTACTGATATACTCGAAAGGTTATTGAAGGAAAGAGGTTATACAGTATATAGAAATAATCCAGAGAATTCTCTTGCAGAAATTGTAAATGAAAGTAATCGTTTAAATCCAGATATTCATGTGGCCATACATAGTAATGCTAGTGGCGGAGCGGGTATTGGAAGAGGTCCTGAAATTTATACCAATAGAGAAGGCACTATGGCAGATACTTTAGCACATAACATTTATGAGCAAATAGTAGAAATATATCCAGAACCAGAATTGGGAAGAGGTGTTCTTTATACAACAAGTTTATATGAAGTAAGAGAAACACTTGCACCAACAGTTTTACTAGAAGTTGCTTTTCATGATAATGAGTTGGATGCCACTTGGATAATGGAAAATGAACAAGTAATCGCAGAGGCGATTTTTAAGGGGATTGATAATTATTTTATAAATGAATAATATAACTGTCCAAAACAATAGAATTTTTTCTTTGTTTTGGATACTTTTAATTTTATATTAATTATTGTTAAAATGATTAGTTTATGTTAGAATAAAAGTGGTGATTAAATTGTTAAATATAAATGAAATTTTAGAGGCAAGTAATGGAATATTAATAAATGGTAATACTGATATCGTACCTGAAAATTATAAAATAGATAGTAGAGAAGTTGAAAATGGAGATTTTTTTGTACCATTGATTGGAGAAAATGTAGATGGACATAAATATATTATTGATATTGTAAAAAAAGGAGCAATTGGATATTTTATTTCTAAGGATTATATAGATAAAGAAGAAGTAATTAAAAATAGTAAAAAAATAAATTCCAGTATATGCATCATAGAGGTTGAAGATGTAGAAAAAGCACTTCGTGATATAGCAATATATAACAGAAGGAAAAATATAAATATTCCTGTAATTGCAATAACAGGAAGTGTGGGAAAAACTAGTACAAGAGAAATGATTGCTAGTGTATTATCTGAAAAATATAATGTACTTGTTACAGAAAGAAACTATAATAGTATTATAGGACTTCCTATCATGATGTTAAAAATAGAAAATCAGGATATATGTGTTTTAGAAGCAGGAATTAATCATATAGGTGAAATGGATATATTATCTGAAATTTTGATTCCAGATATCTGTGTAATTACAAATATAGGAAATGCACATATTGGAATAATGGGAAGTAGAGATAATATATTTAAAGAAAAATTAAAAATTACTAATCATATAAAAGGAATGAAAAAGGTTATTGTTAATGGAGATGATGAATATTTATCTAACTTAAAAAGCTCAAGTTATGATATAGTTAAATATTCACTTAAGAATATTGATAATAAAAAGGTGGAAAATGGAAGTATTCAATTTGACACTAGAATATATAATGATACTTATAAAATAAATATTAATCAAATTGGTAATCATAATATACAGAATGCGTTATCAGCAATTAAAATTGGAGAAATTTTCAATTTAAAACCTGAAATGATAATATCTGGAATAGGGAAATATAAAAATTTTACAGGTAGACTTGAAACGAAAATAATAAAAGAAAATATTACAATCATTGATGATACATACAATGCTAGTATAGATTCAATGAAATCAGGACTTATCACTGTAAATGATTTAAAAGCTAATAGAAAAATTGCTGTTCTTGGCGATATGTTGGAACTTGGAAAATATTCAGAGAAAATTCATTTAGAAGTTGGAGAAATATTTAAAGACTTAAATTATGATATGCTATTTGTCCTTGGAAAAGAAGCAGAAAATATAGCTTTGACTGCCCAAAAATATATGGATATTAACAAAATAAAAGTTTTTGATACCAAAGATTCTTTGGAAAAGGAAATAAAAAAATATATGAAACCTGGAGATATAATATATTTTAAAGCTTCAAATGCTATGCGATTTGGAGATATTATAAGAGATTTACAAAACTAATCTAGTTGCTTACTTTGGTAGGCAACTTTTTTATGTTTTAGTCATATTTGTTTCTAGAAGCAAATATAATTGTGTAAGGTGATAGTATGTCAAGAGGAATAGATTTTAAGCAAAAAGAAGTTATTAGTCTAAATGAAGGAAAAATATTAGGATTTGTTGTAGATGTCCAAGCAGATTTTGAAAATGGTGAAATACATTCAATAATAGTAGCAAAAACGGGAAAAATATTTGGTAGTATCAGTAGTAAAAATAATATTACTATTCCATGGGAAAAGATTAAAAAAATTGGAGAAGATGTAATTTTAGTAGAAATTTAAAAAAAATAGGAAAAAAGTGTTGACAAAAGGAAATAAAAATGGTAATATAATACACGTCGCAAGG
>JAUNGP010000016.1 GCA_030524345.1 Clostridia bacterium
CCGACACGGGGATTTTCAGTCCCCTGCTCTACCGACTGAGCTATCTGACCAAAAAAAAATGGCGACCTGAATGGGGCTCGAACCCACGACCTCTAGCGTGACAGGCTAGCGTTCTAACCAACTGAACTACCAGGCCAAAAAAATAAGTGGTGGGCACTACAGGGCTCGAACCTGTGACCCCCTGCTTGTAAGGCAGATGCTCTCCCAACTGAGCTAAGCGCCCACTTACCTGTTGACAAGTATTATTATAACTGATAATATTTGTTTTGTCAACAGTTTTTTATATATTTTTTAAATAAGATTTCTGAGCATTCAAGATTATGTCATCTATGCGCAATCGATATGTACCATAATTGTTAAGAACCTCTTCTGCAAGCTCTTGTTCCATCTTCTTAAATAAAAAATCTCCTTGTATTTTATCAGCACCACTACTGATCGTTTTGATTAGTTTTTTATCATCGTCAATTCGACCAACTATTACCTTGTATCTAAGATCATGTGAAAGCTTAATAATATCACCAAAAACTTCTTGCTTAAAATTACTTTCTTCTGTGATAAAATCAGAGGCTATTTTGATTTCATCAATTGGAAGTGAATTAATAAGCTCTAATGACTCATATTTTAATTCTAAATTATTGATAATAATATCAGCTCCACTCTTTTTCAGTTGATCAAACATATTTCTATAGCTTTCCATTTTACTTACTTCTAACGGATTCACAAGCTCAATTTGTATTTCACCCTGCTCTAGGTTATGACTTGATATAATCTCGCATAGTCTATCAACAAAAGCATCTTTTGTTGCATGCTTATTAGATATATTCACAGCCATCTGAATATTTTTAAATCCCTTTTCCTTAAACTCTACAATCTTATCGCATACAAGATTTAACACATATTGATCCAGATGAATCATAAGTGCCATTTCTTCTGCCTGATTGATAAAATAAGAAGATTGTAATTTTCCAAGTGTTGGATGATTCCAATAAAGTAGTGCCTCAAAACATATTTTACTAGTATCTTTTACATTAATTCTAGGTTGCAAATATACACCAAATTCATGATTTTCATATGCTCTCTTTAAATCTAACTCCATTTTTGTCTTATTTTCTAATTTGGCTTTTAAAGTTTTATTATGGAAATAATAATTATTCTTTCCATGTTCTTTAATATAATACATTGCATCATCGGCATACATGATAAGTTCTTGTCTATCACTTGCATCTTCTGGATATATTGCAACACCTAAACTATATTCCAATGAAATATTAGTATTTCCTACTGCTACTGGTGCTGTCAAATCTTTTTTTAAATTATCAAGAACCACAGTTACATCTTCTGTTGTTTTGATGTCTTTTATAATAATTGCAAATTCATCTCCACCAAGTCTATACGCAGTAGAATTTTTCGGAAGTTTTTCATCAAATAAGTTAGATAACGCTTTTAATAATTCATCCCCTGCATCATGTCCCATCGTATCATTGATTTGCTTAAATCCATCAAGATCCATAAAACATACAGCAAATTTTTTGTTTTTCTTAATTAAATTGTCCATTACTGAATAAAGTAAATATCTATTTCCTCTTCCTGTTAATTGATCAGTAAAAGCTTGCTTCTTTACACTTTTAGTTTCTCTTAATTTACCAATAGTAAGTAATCTATAAAGAAGCATCCCTATTAAAATAAATACAGAGCCCTGAAATATTTTTACTATTATCGGCAGTAATAATTCATTATTCCAACTCAAAACATATCACACCTTTTCATATATATTAACCTAAAACAATGTTTACTATTTTAGATTTAATCACAATCACTTTCTTAATTTCCTTGCCATTTAAGTATTGTGATAAATTACTACTTTCTAATACAATCTTTTCTGTAGTTTTTTCATCTGCATCAGCAGGTACATTAATTCTAAATTTAACAGACCCGTTAATTTGCACCGGTATTTCGATACTTTCTGTTACGATCTTTGTTTCATCATAAGTTGGCCACTTGCTTTCAAATACATAACCTTCAAATCCTAATCTTTGCCATAATTCTTCCGTAACATGAGGTGCAACAGGATTTAATATTTGAAGTAAAGGTTTTATATATTTTTTACTTACTTTTTCTTGTTTGTATAATAAATTTACATATGACATCATTGCAGCAATTGCAGTGTTATACTTCATATCTTCAAAATCTTCTGTTACTTTTTTAATTGTCTTATTAATTTCTCTTTCTAATTCCTTTGATTCTATATCTTCATCTGTTGCCATATTTTCAAGTCTCATAATCCTATCAAGGAATTTCTTAGCTCCCTTAACACCATTTTCAGACCAAGGCGCTGGAAGTGAGTATTCTCCAATAAACAATATATAGGTCCTTAAAGTATCCGCGCCAAAAGTTTTTACAATTTCATCAGGATTGATAACATTTCCTTTTGATTTTGACATCTTTTCACCATCTGGTCCTAAAATAAGGCCTTGAGCAGTTCTTTTCATATATGGTTCTTTAGTTGGTACAACACCAATATCATATAGGAATCTATGCCAAAATCTAGAATAGATTAAATGACGAGTAACATGTTCCATACCACCATTATACCAATCGACACATTTCCAATAATCAAGATTTTCTTTACTTGCCAAAGCATCATTATTTCTAGGATCCATATATCTTAAGAAATACCAGCTAGAGCCTGCCCATTGAGGCATTGTATCTGTTTCTCTTTTAGCAGGTCCACCACAATGAGGACAAGTTGTATTTACCCACGAATCTACTTTAGCAAGTGGAGACTCTCCATCCTCTCCTGGAACAAAATTGTCGACTTCTGGTAAAGTTAAAGGTAAGTCTTTTTCAGATAATGGAACAAGACCACATCTCTCACATTTTACAATTGGAACTGGTTCTCCCCAATATCTCTGTCTTGCAAAAGCCCAATCTTTCATATGATAGTTTTTCTTTCTCCTACCAATTCTTTTTTCTTCAATATATTTAATTGCTTCCTCTTTTGCCTCTTTCACATCTAATCCATTTAAGAAACCAGAGTTTACCATTTTTCCATTATTAATATCAATATATGCTCTCTCATTAACAAACATATCAGTAACGAAATTTTGACTATCCACATTAATATTACTAGTTAAATTTTCTTTACTAACCCACCTGCAAGTATGCATTGCAAGCTCTTCTTGGCTCACATCCACTTTACATTCATCTGCAAGTTCTATATAAACAGGATACTGAATAATATCTCTATTCACATTTTTGTGAGCAGCGTAAAAACTATCATAAGATATAGAGCTTAATAAGTAAGCATTTTTTACATTAAAATAGCCAGTTTCCTCTTTCATCTCACGAATTGCAGCATCAATTTCTGTTTCGCCTTCTTCAATTCCACCCATGACAAAAGATTTCCATCCATATTTTGAGTTATAATCTTGAATTAAATATTTATCTTCTGTTGGATGCTTAATAATTGCAAGAGCAACACGTCTTTTAGTATTTTCTACTCCCTCTCTTTTTGCATCTTCACCAGTTGCAATAAAATGTGGTGCAACGACTTGTATCATATTGATACCAAACTTTTTAGCAAATTCAAAATCTCTTGTATCATGAGCAGGAACAGCCATAATAGCACCTGTACCATATCCCATCATTACATAGTCAGTAACCCATAATGGTACAACATTTCCAGTAACGGGATTGACTACTTTTAATCCATAGACTTCAACACCTGTTTTTTCCTTAGCAAGTTCAATTCTTTCAAATTCTGATTTTTTATTTGCTTTTTTCTTATATTCAACAATTTCATCATAATTTTGGATTCTATCTTTATATTTTTCAAGTAAAGGATGTTCAGGTGCAATTGCCATATAAGTTACACCAAATATTGTATCTGGTCTTGTTGTATAGACAGTCAGTTTATCATCTGTACCATCTACTAAAAAGTCAATTTCTGCTCCATATGATCTTCCAATCCAGTTTTCTTGTTCAAGTCTTACCCTAGGATGAAATTTGACTTCATCTAGTCCATCAAGTAGTTTATCTGCATAATCTGTAATTTTAAGCATCCAAACTTCTTTTTCCTTTTGAACGATTTCACTATCACATCTATCACATTTTCCACCTTGAGACTCTTCATTGGCAAGAATAACTCTACATTTTGGACAGTAATTTACATATGTTTTATCCTTATAAGCTAGTCCATGCTCAAATAACTTTAAAAATATCCATTGTGTCCATTTATAATAATTAGGATCTGTTGTATCTATTACTCTATCCCAATCAAAAGAAAAACCAACAGATTTTAATTGCTTTGTAAAAGTAGCAATATTATCATCAGTTACTTTTCTTGGATGAATACCCGTCTTAATAGCATAATTTTCAGTAGGAAGTCCAAAAGCATCAAATCCTATTGGAAATAATACATTATAATCTTCCATTCTTCTTTTTCTAGATATTACATCCATTCCCATATATGCTCTTATATGACCAACATGCATACCTGCGCCTGATGGATATGGAAATTCGATTAGTGAATAAAATTTTTTCTTTGACTTATCTTCACTTGCATGAAAACATTTCTTTTCTTCCCATATTTTTTGCCATTTACCATCTATACTTTTATCATACATAATACTTCTCTCCTTTTATTTATACTTTCTGTATTCTTTTTCTACAAAGTTATCTGTCATACCAGATAAGTAATCAATTATTTTTTGAAAATCAGATGTATTTTCTAAATAATCTTTTGACATATTATTTAAAAATATTCTATTGATATGATTTTCTTGGTCTTTCCTATTTAAAGCTTTTTCATAGACATCATACAATGTATATAAAATTGTTTTATACTCTTTTCTTTTATCATCATCAATTGCTTTTTTATATATATTTTCATAATTAAAATTCTTTAAGTCAACAATTGCCTCATACATTTTGTCAGACAAACTAATATATGGCTTATGATAGCTTTCTTTTACCACATCTAGGATGATATTATTCATGATTTGCGCATTTGAAGTTCCAAGTACTTCTTTTACATTTTGGGGCAGTGTATCTATATCAAATCCTTTTAGTCTTTTACTATCTTCTATATCTTTTCCAAGATATCCAATAATGTCAGAAAGTCTTACAACACAACCTTCCATTGTCATAGGTCTAATATTTTTTATTTTACTATTATCTTGAAGACACATATGATATTCTTCTAAAAATTTTTCACATGTTTTAGGCATTGGTCTATATTCTGCCTTTACCATCTCACCATTATGTGTCATGATACCATCCAAAACTTGTAGTGTTAAATTACAGCCTCTTCCGTTATTTTCAAGTTTTGTAAAAACCCTAACACTATTTAAATTATGTGCAAAATGAGTTCCATTTTTCTCAAAGGATAACTCATCTAATATATATTCGCCAACATGTCCAAATGGTGTATGACCAATGTCATGTCCTAAAGCGATTGCCTCACTTAAATCTTCATTTAATCCCAGAGCTCTAGATATCGTTCTTGCAGCACGACTAACAAATTGTACATGAGTCATCCTAGTAGAAATATTATCATTTCCAGAATCTGTATACACTTGTGTTTTATCAATATATCTAGTATATGATAATGCATGTACTATTCTATCAGTGTCTCTTGCAAAATCTAAACGTATATCATTTTCTTTTTCTTCTTTATTCAGTCGTATAGCCTCATTTGACTTACAAGCAAATGGACTGAATAGTTCTTCTCTTTTCATTGCCATTTCTCTTATTTCATTAAAATTTAACATGCATTCACCTCCATACTACATAAATAAATTGATTCCCTTTTCAACACACTTTACTTCTAGTGGAAATTGCGGTCCAAAGTCTCCATCTACATCTGGATTATCACATTTTCCTTTGATTTTATTTATTTTGATCCATTTCTCTTTTAAATAAATAATATTATCATCATCAAGACTATTTCCTGCAAATATTTTTCCAACAATAATTCCTACTTCACGAAGACTACAATTTTTAATAATCATAATATCTAGTAGTCCATCTTGAATACTAGAATTATCAGTAAATTTATCTATTCCACCAACGCTACTACCATTAAATATTAAAAACAAATTGATTTTTTCAATCATGATGTCTGTTTCTGTCTCGATTTTTACACTAAATGGTCTAAACTTAAATAATTCTTTTGCACCTGTCATAAAATAAGAAGCTTTTCCAAAAGTATTCTTCAAATTCTTATCTGCACGTATTGAAGTATTCGTAAAAAGTCCTGCAGAACATACATTGATAAAATACTTATCATTTACAAGCCCCACATCTATTGGCTGAATATTTCTGGCAAGTATTTTATCAATACATTCAGAAAAATTATTTGGCATTTTAATATGTCTTGCAAAATCATTAGAAGTACCTGCAGGTATAATTCCAAGCGGAGTCTTGATACCATTTTTCATCATAACATTTACAACTCTATTGACTGTGCCATCTCCACCAGCCACTACGATACCATATAAATCCTCTTTATCTGCATCTTTTAAATATTCGTATAAATTTGTTTTGTTTCCTGCTCTAAATACGGAAACTTCTATTCCATTTTGCATGAATTTTTCAATAATCGTGTCTAAAAAGTACCTGAACTTACTTTGTCCGGCCCCTGAATTATATATTAGTTTAATTTTTTTCATTTGAAACCCCTCTCAAAAGGTAATTTTATAAACCATATTATATTATATAATAGCCAAAATTTCAAGAAATTTTAACAAATTATATTCTTTTATGTAGATTTTAATTGCCATTGCGCCTAGAATGATAGAAAAAGATGAACATGAAGTTCATCTTATATAAATTATGCATTTTCCTGATGATTAAATTCATCAAATATATTTCCAACTAGTTTTGATAACATATCAGATATTGTTACAATTCCCTCAACTTTGTTATCACTATTCAGTACGATAGCCATCACTTTAGAATTTAATTGCATAATTCTAAATGTATCATCTACTTTATCATTTTTATCTACAAAAAACGCTGGCCTAATCAATTTTTTGATATCAATCTTTTTATTTTTATCTCTAATTTTTCCATATTCACATATGATATCTTTTACATTTAAAATTCCTACAATATTGTCAATTGTTCTATCGTATACAGGAATTCTTGTATACGCATATTTCCTAATGACACCTAATACTGCATTATAACTAGTATTGATATCAATAAATGTTACTTTATCTCTTTGAATTAAAATATCTTTAATACACAAATCATCAAATTTTAAAGCATTAAGAAGTAATATTTTCTCTTCGGCATCAATCACTCCAACGTCTTTTCCCTCTGAAATAATCATTTTTAGTTCCTTTTCTGTTAGTCTTTCTTGTTTTTCATCTTTTATATGAAATATCTTACAGATTGCTTTCAGTGAAACATTTAGGACTAATTCAAAAGGATAGATTAATTTACTAACGAAATATACTAAATATACAACTGACATTGCAGTTCTCTCAGGATAATTTTTAGCGATTCTTTTCGGCAATAAATCTCCAATAATTAATGAAACATATGATAAAATGATTGTAATAATTATCATGGAGATAATATAGATCACATTATTATCTAGTGGCAAAAATTTTAACTTTTCGCATAAGTGTTTTAAAAATGTTTCTGCTGCAAATCCACTAGCGGCAAATTCTAATAATGTTATGCTTATTTTTATCGTAGCAAAGAACTTATTCCTACTTTTTAATAATTCATTTAACAGTTTTGCTTTCTTATTTCCTCTTTTAGCCAGTTGAGAGATTTTACTTCTGTTTAAATATAACAAAGCTTCATCACTAGCTGAAAAAATAGATTTTGTTAATATTAGCAGCGCAAGTATTAT
This sequence comes from Clostridia bacterium, assembly GCA_030524345.1. Lineage (GTDB taxonomy): Bacteria > Bacillota > Clostridia > TANB77 > CAG-465 > CAG-465. The sequence continues at coordinate 7,868 of JAUNGP010000016.1, forward strand.
TAAATTTTTCATATCTAATCCTCTTTATCTTTGGTTTTTATTTGTTACTTGTGTCTCTCCTATCTCTGTATAGTTATCTATATAGAATTCCTTTACTTTCCTTTTTGTAACTTGGGACATAAAGTTTGTATCATAGTTAAATAAGTATACCCCCATCTCATTTTTTATCTTGTAAAATATTGTTGAATCCACATTTTGAAGTATTTCAACAGCAACAGAAATAACTACTTCTTTTTCTTTTGTCTCTAAATTTACTTTCCATAGAGTATTTCCATCCTCTGTATTAATATAATAAAGGTAACCATCATTGACAAACATATATTTAGAGCCATCTACCTCTTTTATATCGCCTTTATCAGATACACTTACGATATCTGCCAGTTTTTCTTCATTTGAGCCATCTTTATTAATGCAATAAACTTTATTAGAATCCTGCTTATTGACATAGTATATCTTAGATTTATCTTGTATAATATAAGATACATTAGAGTCTTTGGTAAGCTCTCTTTTATTTTCACCAGATCTATCAAAAGCAATTAATACTTTTTTTATCTTTTCATCTTTTACCACAAATACATTATTATCATCAACTAGTATTTCAGTAGCAATATCTACATCAAATTCCTTTTTTTCCTTAGTCGAAATATTAAGTGAATTTAGCTTGCCATCTAAAGTGATATAGTATATCATATCATCTTTTAGTACATACTTTAAAACATCCTTTTCTATGATTGACTCGAATTCATTTGTTTCTCTATTTAATCTATATACACCTTTTTGTTTTAATCCATAAATAAAATCCTTTGTGACAAATATATCGGAAAGTCCACTATTTGAATAAACTACTTTTTCATCAAAGCCATCAGAATGAATACTACTCAAAGAATATACTGGATCATAAGTATATCCCTCAGTAACATAATAAATATTATATACCTTTTGTGCCTCAAGCTCTAAGGCAGCTGTATATTTGAAATTATTTGTTTTTCTATAAACATAAAATTGAGTTAAAATATATATAATAAGAAAAGCAACAAAGAAGAACATAAAATAAGTGATTTTGCTCCTTTTCTTTAAACTATTAGCCTTTTTCTTTTTTCTTTTTAAGTACTCTTTTCTTGTTATTTCTTCATCAGCATTTAATTGTAATCTTTGCATGAGTGTTTTAATCCTCCTCTTCTTTTGTTTTACAAGATTATTATATACTAATTTCAAACGTTTGTAAACGATTTAAATGCGTTTTCATAAAAAAAATAAATGCATTTTATCTTAACGCATTTATTTTATATACTGATTATTTTTTATCTTCTTCTAAATATAACTTTGCATGGACCACAATTCTTCTCGTACTATCAGAAGTACATGTAGAAAGAGTAAGAATTCTATCTGGTGCTCCTACTGCTACATTAAAGTTAATTGTAGATCTTTCCTTTAAGGTATTTAAAAAATTATTATATGCTTCATCATCAGCAAAATTAGTTGTAAGATAATATGACTCTGGATCAACAATGTAAGTTGAAAATACTTTATACACTCTATTTTTATCTTTTGTATAAATATATATGTCTACACTGTCGCCATATTTTCCTGCTTGAAGATCTTGAAGATCTGCAAACATCAAGCCAGTTTTTATATTATGTCCATAAATTATCGTATTTCTATCTGTAAAATCACCACTGTTTCTATAATCCATAAAAGGCCAGCCAAACCAACTATAATTTTTATCAATTGATCTTCTAAGATAAAAATCATTATCATAAGATTGTAATATTGCATAATCTATAGCCGTGCCTTTAATTGTTATCCATCCTACAACATCGCTATTCATGCTTTCTAATTTTTCAAAATCGATTCCAAAAGTTGCTCCAATATTTTCTAAGTCACTGTTTGGTTCTACTTTTACAGTATTATTAATATTTTTTATCGTATCATTACTTGCCTTATTTGTCTTTAAGTAGTTAAATAAAACATATCCTGAATAAGATAGAGCAAATAAACATACTATAAGTATTAAATATGCTATGATGTTTTTTATGATTCTTCCAACTTTACCACTGTTTTTCTTTTCTTTTTTGACTTCTTCTATATTTTCACTCATCTGTAAATTCCCTCTTTATCATCAAATTTATATTATATATTATATCTCAAATCAAAAATCAATACAATATATTTTATTACTTTTTCTTCAAGATCAATTTAAAACGATTTTCTATTTATATTATGTAAAATCAAAGCCTCATGTTTTTTACATAAAAGTCTAATAACAAACTAATTACTAAGGATTTTCTTATTCTATTGTAAAACTTCTCATAGCAAGTATTGTCTCCTCAATTAATTTATCTAGATCCCATCCAAGCATATCAGCGCCTTTTTGAATCACTTCTCTAGAACATCCAGCTGCAAACTTTTTATCTTTAAATTTTTTCTTCACAGATTTTAGTTCCAAATCCATAACACTTTTAGATGGTCTCATAATGGCAACTGCTCCAATTAATCCAGTTAATTCATCTGTTGCATATAGTACTTTTTCCATGATATGTTCAGGTTTTATATTAACAGTCAATTCGTATCCATGACTAGCTGTTGCATGTATCAGTCTTTCGTCAAGATTTCTCTTTTTCATTATTTCTTGAGATTTTATACAATGCTCACTGGGATATCTCTCATAATCTAAATCATGTAAAAGTCCTACTATACCCCAAAATTCTGTTTCATCTGCAAAACCTAGTTTCTGACTAAAATATCTCATTACTCCCTCAACGGTCAAAGCATGTTTTAGATGAAATGGTTCACGATTATATTCTTTTAAAAGATCAAATGCTTCCTCTCTTGAAATATTCATCTATTCTTTCACTCCTTTTCTCACTATTTTAACATATATTTTTATAAAACACAACAAAGCAGATTCAAAATATCGAATCTGCTTTATTGTATATTTTAAGCACCAAACCTATATAATGTATTTTCACTTAAAATGTCAAAACCACCATTTCTAAATCTTAATACTGACTCTTCATTTACCACATGACACTCAAAGTTTTTAACTCTATTTTGTGCATAATTGATTCCAACGATTTTTTCAGAAGATGGTGAAAAGATGGTGTTATTGGCAAAACAAATGTTATTTAGAGAAGTAGCACTATATCGATAAATGGTACTATCAAATATTACTTCGCCTTTAGGAGATATTACAACTGTTCTGTGTCCCCCATTTCTAGTTTCATAAATAAAAAGCCAATTTTTGGTGACATCATCATACTTGATGGCATACTCAGTAATTTTATCATTGTAATTTAAGAATATACTATAGTTTTTAGAAGTGATTAGCATTTTCTTATCATACAAAAGAATTGCCAAATAATCTTTACTATTTGCAGCAAATATAGTGTTTACATATACTGGAAGTAAAGGCTCATAAAAGTTTCCTGTAGGCTTGATTTCACTTCTACAAAGTTTTAAAGTTTCATCAATATAATAAATAAACTTATCCACAATGTAGACAGACGACTTATATGTTTTATAAATCTTAAACATAAAATTTTTGGTACTGGCATGATATACCAAAATCTCGCTGTCATATACTTCAAAAGCATACTTACCATCCTCAGAAAATTCCACCCTATACTCATTAGATGCCTTCCAAGTATTGCCACTCTTTAAATGAACAAAGTTAAAATTGTTACTTAAATACTTACTAAAGTCAAAGAAGTAATTCACCTCTTTTGCTGTAAATATCGTTTTAATACTAAGTCCCTTGGCAACATTATTCTGAACAATACTAGGCATAACACTTACCTTAGCATTTTCATTGCAAATAGGACAATCTGAGTACTTAGAATAGTAGTACATTTGATGCTTATCACAAAACTTCATATGACTCAAAAGCTCTTCAAGTTCATTTGTAATGTACTTTCTTTCTCCTTTTTCGAAAATAGCTAAAAAACTATCTAACAATTTTGGAGACATCCAAGCCCATGATTCAATCATTGGTGGAATCTTGATCTCATATTTTCCTAGTACAGAGATGTGTTTTTCAATTCTTGTTTTTGTATCCATATCTGGATCTTTTTCATAAGTTCCATTAAATGGATGAATGCGAGTTAAAAGTTTAAAGCAAAGAATTGCAAATGCAAACATATCGGTTTTCTCATTTAATTCTACTCTGATCAAGTTTTTTCCCTTGTATTGATATGCATTAGGATCAGTATAAATTTCTGTGTACGCATCGGCCGGCAGTGCATCAATGCCAAAGCTATCGGTGTCAATATAGTACAAATCTTTTCCCTTCAACAAAACATTTTGTTCGTTGATATCACCAATACACTTTCCTTCCTTATGAATTCTTTCCATTTTTTTAGAATAATCAAGAAGAATTTCTAGTACATCCTTGTTTGTAAAGCCGGTAAGCTTAATGTACTTCTTTTTAGCTAATGTACCAATTGGAGATGCATTTTCCACTTTTTTTAAAGTGTAGCCTGCAAATTTGTTTGCAACTCTTACATCCTCTATTGGCGATACTACAAAAGGCATTTTGGTCGCTTTCAGCCATGCTAAAACTTTTTGTTCCTTCAAGTCAAGCATGACATGATCTTTAAAAATTTTCATAAGAGTTTTAGAATCAAATTCAAAAATCTTAGCTTCTCCGCCTTCTGCCATTAAATGATAAGTTCCATTTTCCAGTTCAGATTTTCTAATTTTAATTCCCATATTCTTTCCTCCTAATAACAAATCGTAATATCATCTTTGATACTGTCATAGTTTCTTGCAATTTGAACTCGTATTCTTCCTGCTTTATCATTTAATAAGTTTTCATCTAACTTTGATTTAACAGGAAATCCTAAATCCAAAAGATACCTTAGTCCATCACTTGCGATTCCAACATTTTCATACTCCTCCTTAGAAAATTCTTTTGTTTTAAAAGAAACTCCCTCAGAATAAAGCTTAGATGAAATATAATTATACACATAATATTTTGGACATCCCTCATTACACTCGGATTCAAGAGAAATATACTCAAGCTCATCTTCAGCTTCGCTTACATTCTTTTTTCTAGTAATAATGTATCCATCACCACAGTACTTCACAACAAATTTTTCTTCAAGTTCATATACAATCAGAATTGTAAAGCAAAAGTTCTGTGAGATAAAACTTTTATCTGTTGCAAGCGAAATCAATTTGTCAAATATTAAATTGACGCACGTTTCAAGTAGCTCTGGGTTATTTCTTATATCCTTTGGTAGTCTTTCAAACAATTGTGAAAAGAGCTTAACACCTACCTCAGATTTTAACCACTCTCCATTTTCATCTTTAGAGCATCCATCAAGCACCATCTTAATATTGTCTACTGCCAAGAAGTAGTCTTGATTGGCAATATCTTCAAAAACATGTAACGATCCCATTTTATTAATCAAAACTGACATAGATTTCCTCCTTAATCAAAAAAGGGGATGGCTAATTTAACCATCCCCAAATAGTAATTATTGTTTTGTTATACCTGGAAAAATGCTCCAGCAGATGGATTAACTGCATTCTTACTTGCAGAGATAGCAGATTTTGAAACAATATCAAAAATATTTCTCAAAGTCTTCTCATCAGCCTTGTCATATTCCAATACATTCCTAAATCCCAGATCCGTTCCAATACCGCATGCATTTGCACCAAAGCCGATATATGCTGTAATGATTTCTTTCTGGTTCAGATACTCAATAGCACGTCTTGCATCACTTGCAGAAAGATTGGAATGCTCATCGTTGCCATCAGTAATGATAACAAAGATTCCTTTTGTAGAAATTCCATTCTTTTTCAACTCATCAATGTAACCATCTTTTTGATCAGTTACCAGGGACACCTGTGCACCTACGATTGCATCATAAAGTGCAGTTCCGCCGCTAGAATGATAACTGGAATCAACATCTTTTACCATCTTGTATCCGGAACGGCTTACATTATGGTCAAATTTTGTTAAACTGATCAAGAATTCATCTTCACTTTTACTGTGAATAATAGCATCCTTTACTGTTTCGATGCAGCCGGGCATAACACTGTCATAATTCCACATTGATCCGGACTTGTCGACATACAGAGCAAGTACCGTCTGACGTTCACTTTCGAGTTCATCGATCTGAACATTCTTGCCAAGATCATAATCGTCTCCACCAAAAATAGTTGTAATTTTACTCATAATGTTTCTCCTTTCATTTTGTAGACCAGTTTAAAGCTGCAAATCGGTAGACTTAACCAAGTTGATATTGTACTGCTTCTGAAGTCTCAAAAGTTCGGCTTCAGTCTGTGCCTCAGTACCCGGAATACAAGAACAGCAGTCAATCAAGAAATAGACTTTGCTTGTAATCTCAGGCCTATCAGAATAAACCTCAAGAAACTGTTTCAAAGATTCCAGTACACAGTGAGACTTTGCCTCACCAGCAACCAAAATTCTGTCATATTCTGCGATCTTATTGGTTGCAGTAGTGTTGACCTTAGAGGTACCACCTCTGGAATATTCTTCTTTGAAGATACCATACATTTCAGAATAAGGACTCTGACCTTTCTGAATACTTAATGCACGGTTTCTTCTTGCCGCCTCATGGAAATAGATCATCTTAACCAGCTCCTGTTCGGGAAGCCAGCCCTTTGTAAACTCCAGACAATGCTGTGTCCAAATTGTAAGTTTCTGCTTACTGGTATTATCCAGCCCTTCCAGATATTCCTTGAAGATTCGAGGATACATCGTAGGAGTGTATTCACCAGCATCAGAAGCTTCCTTGGTAATCATCGTGTACGGCTTCACATATTCACCATTTTTATCTTTCCAGCAGCATGCGGAAAAAACATGGAACAGTGAATGTGTATCCAAGGAGATCATAAATCTTGTGATCTTATCCAAATTGTTGTAAGCAAATCTTAACAGACGTTTAAAGTCTTCGGCAGCTCCAGGGACTGCGAGTGTACCGTTATCCTCAAAATCAAACTGCGGATCAATGATCAAGAACAAAGTCTTGACAATGTCATTTTCGGAAGGCTCAAGATCCTCAGAAAGTCCCATATCCAGGATATCCTGATATCCAAGCTCCTTTTCTGACTCAAGCATACTGATCAGCTCAGATACTTCTTTTTTAGGATACTTAACAGCCAGGTCACTCAGTCTCTTCATATACCACTGCTTGTCGGACAGGCCGATACGATCTTCACATACAATACTCTCATAGGGTGTTTTCAGTTTTGTCATAGTTTTTTCCTCCTATTTTATAAATTGATTGGTTTAACTTGTTAACAAACAACTTGATTTGTTTTTTTCTCTAAAAAGTGTTATAATATAATAACAGTATTTTTAGATAAAGAATTGAAAGCGCCAACTTAATTTTCTTTAAAACTAAAATCTGTAGGATATAAAGTAATTAGCTAAGCTATTTATTTTATATCTTTTTTTGTTTGCATATTTTCTACATAAACTACTTTGTTAAAACATTTAATACTATACCATATGATTTCCTCCCTTCATCCTAATTTCTTAATTAGGAGATTCACAAACCAAATTTTTTGTTTGTTATTATCTTTTTGTTAATAACATTATATTCAAAACGTAATCATTTGTCAACACTTTTTTGAAAATTTTTTAATATTTTTTTAAGTTTATTTTTGTAATATTTATGAAATCCAGTCATATCAAGGCTTTCATAAATTACGATAAAATAGAAAAAAATATGGAAATCATAAACTATCTCCATATTTTTAATCAATTTTCTAAATTATGTATCTAAAAATTTCCTTATTTCATTAAGACAAGATTTCTGTTTCTCTGCAAAAGCAAAATGTCCACAATGATCATACATTATTGTTTTCTTCGATACTATTTGAAGTTCTAGTGTATCTGCAACTGATATAAAATCATAATCTCCTTTGATCAGTAAAATATCATTTTGAAGAGTTTGACAAAAATTTGAAAAATCAAATTTTGTAATCTCACTATTTATTTTATCACACATCTGATGATTATATATAGAAAAATCAACTTTTTTCCCAGAATCATATAAATAATAAGGAAGCAACAACGACATGATCATAAGTCCTGCCTCTTCACTATTTTTTAATTCAAAATAGTGAATTTTTTCCATTACTTCTTTGGGTATTCTTTTTAATAACACCTTGCTACTTTTTACATAGTCATCATATTTTAATGGTGATGGATTAATAACAACGATTTTATCAATATTAACATCATCATACTTTTCTAATACACTAAATAATAAATGAGATCCAAACGAATGAACGAATACATCTTTTTTCTCATTACAAAACGTTAAAATATCATGTAATTGTTCACATAATATATCTAAACTAGTACACTCTTCTTTGTATAGCCCATATTGATTATAAAAGACAAGCTCTCTTGTATCTGATAAAGGCACAAGAAATTTATATAAATAGGAATAATCAAGTCCAGGTCCACCTCCAATCACATAAAGTGGCTTTCCTACTCCTACTTTTTCAATATAATATTTACTATTTATATAGAATCTCTGATTCATAACATCCCTCAATTCTAATTCATTGTATAGAAAAAAAACAAAATAGTCAAGTGCAAGCCAAGAGCCTTGGCAAATAAATCTAATATTCATAGATCTATTTCCAAGGCCCATATAACTATTTTGACAAAAGAATCAATTTCTCAATTCTTTCCCACTCACCACGTGGAATATCGGTTCGATAATTCCCATCTGCAACCGTTATATTGATTGCTTCGAGATCTGGAATTTCGTGCCAGATTAACATTTGCAATCCCAGAGCTTTTTCATTAATGAATAAAAATCTCGCATATTCCTCGTCAGGAAACACATAATCCCTCTTTATGGAAGGTTCAGTGTTGGTAGAATTGCTCAAAAAGTTAATTTTTTCCTGCTTTAATATACTTACAAGTTCATCCCACTTGTTCAATGGAATACTAGTATGATAAGTAACATAACGCAAATCATCATCCGGATCTTCCACTGTGATATTAATTTCTTCAGTGTCCGCGTACCAAATAACGGCTTTTACTTCTCTTTCATTTCTCATAATATCTTCTGCCGATCCTTCTGAAAGAAAATAGGGTCCCTTTACTACAATATTGGATGTGGTAACTTTAGTTACCGAAGGGAGTTCAGGAATCGAAGTAGGTATAGGAGCCGGACTATCTGCACTGATTTGGGGCATCACAGTCTCAGTCGATCTGGGAACTAGAAATCCAATACCGATTCCAAGAATAAGAGCAATAAAAATGGCTACAATAGTCTTCTCATTACTTTTAATACAATTCACCATAGTGTCTTTCATAGTTTTCATTTTTTCAGTCATAATTTTGACCATCCTTTCTCTCCTCCATTATGAGGGTGATATAATAAATTTGTTTCATACTTATATTATATCACATTTTCAGTTTTTCCTCAAAAGGATGTCAATATTTATATGATATCACTAATTTACAGTATAATTCCAAAGTCCTAATTTTCCATTTATTTCTATAGGATAATCAAATGCCTCAATATTTTCAACTTGCCAAGCAAACTCGCCAATCTGAGAATTTTTATAAATATCCGGATTCTCCTTTAAAAGTTCTTCTTTTAAATTCTTATCTAATAGAATACAATCTACCATACTTACTTTTCCAATTATTTTTCCAATGGGAAGATTTTCAGGAAGATAAATAGCTAACCTTTTCATTGCCTCTTTATCTATACTCTTCCCAGCATGTATTAATAATTCTCCTCTATAATTTGTTTTCCAACTTCTAAATTCAAATCTTTTTAATCCAGACATGATTAATGTAGCCCATGGCTGTTTTATCGTTAAAACTTTCATAACAACTCCTTAACCTAAACTCAAATTTTTTCATATAATACGATAGGTGATTTCTATGAATTCGTGTGAAATAGTCTCTCTTATCTCTGCAATCTCATGTGCAATAGCCAAAGGAAGAACAACTGATGAGTTAAATATATTATCTGCAATATTTACACAAATAGGAGATTCTCTAACAACCATTGCTGTTACTAGAACAACTTCAAACACTACTGATAACAATATCCATTCCTGTTAGCTATTGTCTTGTTCCAATTTTAAAAGCATTTCTTTTTTTTCTATGCCTGCTACATAGCCAGTCATTTTTCCATTACTTCCTACTATTCTATGACAAGGTACCATTATCAGTATTGGATTTTTTCCTATGATATTTCCAACTGCTCTTACAGAGTTCTCTCTTCCAATTCTCCTTGCTATTTCTTTATATGTAGTAACCGTACCATATGGAATCTTTAATATCTCATTCCATACTAACTTTTGAAATTCACTACCATCTATCTCTAACGAAATATCAAACTCTTTTCGCTTTCCTTCAAAGTATTCTAATAATTCTTTTGCACACCTTCTTGTGATCTCATTTTCAGTAACATTTTCATTTTCTTCTTCTACAAATAACACAGAAAGTAGTTTTCTACTAGTTGCTCGAATTTCTATAATCCCCAGTTCTGTTACAATATAGCTTGTATATATCATTTAAATCTCTCCTCTTTCCCTATACCATTTTATGGTATCTTTTAATGTATCATCAATTCCTCTTATTGTATATCCTAATTCCTTTTTTGCCTTGCTGATACTAAAATGAGCATTTGTACCTAAAGTATATACAGCATATGAGGTAAAGAGTGGTTTTTCCCTCACAATTTTAGAATATAACTCAGAAAAAACACCTGTAATATATGCAAACCACCTTGCAATCTTAAATTTTGGAGCTTTAACTCCTGTTATTTTTTCTATATGTAACATAAGTTCTCTTACAGATATGACATCTCCAGCTAAAATATAGCACTCTCCTGCTCTTCCTTTTTCAAACGCTAAAATGATTCCACTTGAAACATCTCTTACATCAACAAAATTATAACCACCACTTAAATAGGCACCAATCCTTCCCTTTGCACAATCTATAATCAGTTGTCCTAAATTAGATATTTCATATTCATATGGACCAATTACTCCAGATGGATGTACAATAATTACTTCTAATTCGTCAGAATTGGCTTCTAAAATATACTTTGTTGCCTCTGCCTTTGTTTTAGCATATGTACCCTTTACTAATTTTGGATCAAATATTTTTGTTTCACCGATTACTTCATTTTTAGGCTTTTCTTCAATTGCGTGAACCGAGCTTGTGTAAACTAGTTTTCTTACCTTCATTTCCTTACATGCCAAAACTACATTCTTACTTCCATTGACATTGACGTCATATACTCTTTTTTTATTTCCACTACCAATTTCTATCATACCTGCCAAATGAAACACTACATCTGCCCCTTGAAAAGCCCTCTTTAAGCTTTCTATATCTCTTACATCACCAAATGCTATCTCAACATCAAGATCGTCTGGCATTTTTGTATTTGGAAGAATAAAGCATTTTACATGATAACCCCTTTTTAAAAGATCCCTTACAAGAACATTTCCTATATGACCATTGGCACCCGTTACAACACAATTCATTCAACTCACCCCTTATAAAATAAATTATACTTTATTTTTCTTATCTTTTCAAGAAAATAGGAGGCATAAATCCTCCCATTTATATTATTCTTTTCCATATTTTGGAATTAATCAAGCCATCTCTTATTTTATAATAATTCTAAGCAAAACCAATAATATGGTAACCCATTATTTACTTTTTTGTTATTTATAAAACTACATTTTTTTGTGTAGTCTATTCATCACTTTATGCATTTTAGTTCCATAGCTTTGCCTCTTTCTATAATCTTTCTCGATTACACATATATATTATCATTTTTTGATTTTTTTCAATATCATTACACAAAAATACACTACTTAATGTAGTGTACTTTATTATTTTAACAACTTATTTAATTCCCTTTTAAACTCATTGATATCTTTAAACTGTCTATAAACAGATGCAAATCTAACGTAAGCGATTTCATCTAGATCTTTTAATTTTGCAATTACCATATCCCCAATTTTAGAAGCTTCAACTTCTTTTTCTGGTGAATGATGCAGTTTTTCCTTTCTTTCCACGCCAGCAATATATCCTGTTAATTTACCATTACTTCCCACTACTCTATGGCAAGACTTTTAGCTATCTCTTTATATGTAGTAACTGTTCCATATGGAATCTTTAATAATGCATTTCATACTTCTTTTTAGAACGGATTACCTTCTATCTCAATTTCAATATCAAATTCTTACCATATATCTCTTTTAGTAATATACTTACCCATTCTCATTCCTTTCTCTTTGCATTTTTATTTAAGAAATCAGAATCCATATCTAATAGTTCAACTGTTAGCTCTTCTTTAATATCTTTTATCAAAGTAGAACCAAGCATTGCTTGATCAATAAAGTTATCAATCGAATGATATTCTACATCATTCAATGTAACACTTAGTCCCTTTTCTTGTTCAGATTTCACATCAGAAGCCGCAAAATTCCAAACTACTATCTTATATTTTTCTTCATGATAGTATAAATTAAAATTTGCAACAGCTTCTAGATTATTTTCCATAGAAAATTCTAATTCTTTTTTCATAAATGTAAAGATTGTATTTACATCACAAATGTATTCAAATCCTTTTCCCATATTTTTGATTGCTTTTTTTAACTTATCAAACATATAAATCACTCCACTATTTTTATTATATACATATAAACTGAAATTATCATTTTACTGATAAAATTTTTCTTAATGATGAATTACTATACATTTTCATATAATAATAAGTCTTTATGACCTTGTCTCCTAAATTGATTATTTTAACAATTTATTTAGCTCCCTTTTAAACTCATTGATATCTTTAAATTGTCTATAAACAGATGCAAATCTAACGTAAGCGATTTCATCTAGATCTTTTAATTTTGCAATTACCATATCCCCAATTTTAGAAGCTTCAACTTCTTTTTCTAGTGAATTATGTAGTTCCATTTCGATTTCATCAACAATTTGTTCGACTTGTTCAATTGTCACCGGCCTCTTTTCGCATGATCTAAGAATCCCATTTATAATTTTATTTCGATCAAACTGCTGTCTTAATCCATTTTTCTTTACTACAATAATTGGTGTATACTCTAATTTTTCATAAGTTGTAAATCTATATTTACAATTCAAACATTCTCTTCTTCTTCTAATAGAATTTCCCTCTTCAATACTTCTAGAGTCCACTACTTTACTCTCTTCACATCCACATTTTATACAATGCATATTTCACCTCATTTAAAATTCATAAAGAACAGTATTACCACTTTCTAAGCTTTTATTCAAATCAATTGATCTTTGGTTTAAACTTCCTCTAAAAGGCAATTTTTCACTTTTTTGATCAATTTCAAATTTTCCATCAATTAGAATATCTGCACTTCTTAATAAATCCATATATCCATTTTCATCGTTTGCATTCTTGACCAAATATTCATATTCAAATCCAGAATAAACCATTACATTTAATTTCTTTCTATCTAAATTTGAAATAAGAGTAGCAATCTTTTTTGCCTGCATGAAAGGTTCGCCACCACTTATTGTAATACCTTTTAGCAAAGGATCTTTTTGGATATCTTCCACAATTTTTGAAATACGAACAAAGCTTCCAGCATTAAAATCATGTGTCTGAGGATTATGACATCCATTACAATGATGTGGACATCCTTGTGTAAATATTGTATATCTTATCCCAGGACCATCCACAATTGATTCTTTTACTACACCTGCTATTTTTATTTCATCATTACTTAAATTATACATCTTTCCCCCTATTATAGAGTAGAACAACAAACATCATGCTTTACTCTATCTTTTTCTTCTGCTCTTTTAGCGTTATTAAATCTATCTACTGTTCCTACTAAATATCCTGTTATCCTTCTAATTCTCTCAAAAGGAACATTATTTACAAAAGTATAATTCATATCAACAAAATCACCATCAATTTTTAAATCTAATGTTGCAATTTCCTTATCTGGAAATTTTTCACCTAAATACTTAACATAGCTATCTATTTCCTCTTGTTTCATTTCACCATTCATAACATTAATTTTCATATAAATTCCCCCTATACTTTTTAATATATCATAACATTAGACAAGATGTAAAATAACTACATCTGTCTAATATTTAACAAAATTTAGTCATCAAAACTTTCAGATGAACAACAAATATCATGCTTTACTCTATCTTTTTCTTCTGCTCTTTTAGCATTATTAAATCTATCTACTGTTCCTACTAAATACCCTGTTATTCTTCTGATTCTTTCAAAGCCAACTTGATTATCTTCAAATTCATGTCTTCCACAATGTGGACATTCATCTTTAATAATTCCAGTATATCCGCATACAGGATCTCTATCTACTGGATGATTTACTGAACCATATCCTATTCCTGACTCCTTCATACATCTTACAACCTGCTCGAACGCCTCTAAATTCTTTGTTGGATCTCCATCTAATTCAACATAACTAATATGTCCACCATTTGTTAAATTATGATATGGAGCTTCAATTCTTATCTTATCAAATGCATTTATTTTATAATATACTGGTACATGGAATGAATTTGTATAATAATCTCTATCAGTAACACCAGGTATAATTCCAAATTTCTTCTTATCCATTCTTACAAATCTTCCAGAAAGGCCTTCTGCTGGAGTGGCTATTACTGTAAAATTAAGTTTTCTTTTCTTAGCCTCTTCGTCCATTCTTGCCCTCATATGAGAAACAATTCTTAGGCCAAGTTCTCTTGCTTCTTCACTTTCACCATGATGTTTCCCTATAAGTGCTTTTAATGTTTCTGCAAGACCTATAAATCCAACTGTAAGACTTCCATGCTTTAGTACTTCTCCTACTTCATCATCAAATTTTAATTTCTCAGAATCAAGCCAAACATGCTGTCCCATTAAAAATGGATAATTATATACATGTTTTGCTGATTGAATCTTCAATCTATGAAGTAATTGATCAATCACTAAATCTAACTTTTCATCTAACATTTCAAAGAATTTATCGATATCACCTTTTGCAAGTATTCCAAGTCTTGGTAAATTAATAGATGTGAAACTTAAATTTCCCCTTCCACAAGTAACTTCTCTTGTAGGATCATATACATTTGCCATAACTCTTGTTCTACATCCCATATATGCAACCTCTGTATTATAATCACCTGGTCTATAATATGGTAAATTAAATGGGGCATCTATGAATGAGAAATTAGGAAATAGTCTCTTAGCAGATACTTTACAAGCAAGTTTAAATATATCATAATTTGGTTCACCAGGATTGTAATTAATACCATCTTTGATTTTTAGTATTTGAATTGGGAAAATTGGTGTTTCGCCTTGACCAAGACCTGCATCAGTTGCAAGTAACAATTGTTCCATTACAAGTCTACCCTCTGGAGTTGTATCAAGTCCGTAGTTAATACTACTAAATGGTACTTGTGCTCCTGCTCTAGAATGCATTGTATTTAAATTATGAATAAATCCTTCCATTGCTTGATATGTAGCTTTTGTTACTTCTTGTTCTGTATATTTTACTGCAAATTCTTGTATTTTTTCTACAACTTTAGGGTCAAACATTTTCTCAAGTTCTTTTCTTTCTACTGCCAAATATCCATTACTGTCTCCTAATGTAGCCAATAAATCCTTTTCATATTTTATCGTTTTAACAATGTCTTTTGCAATGAATTCTGGATCTTTTACATCTGTTAATAATTCTATTGCTTTTGTTAAATTTTTAAGATATTCCCTTTTATATGTTTTTCTAACACCAATTGCCATAGCATATTCAAAGTTTGGTACACTTTGACCACCATGTTGATCATTTTGATTTGATTGGATTGCTATAGCTGCAAGAGCTGCATAGCTTCCAATTGACTGTGGTTCTCTTAAATGTCCTTCTCCAGTACAGAAGCCATCCTTAAATAGTTTTACCAAATCTATTTGACAACATGTAGTAGTAAGAGTTAAAAAGTCCAAATCATGTATATGTATATCACCATCAGCATGTGCTTTTGCATGTTCTTTTTTTAGTACAAACATTTGATAAAATTTCTTTGCACCCTCAGAACCATATTTTAGCATTGTACCCATCGCTGTATCAGCATTTACATTTGCATTTTCTCTTTTAACATCACTATCTTTTGCGTCCTTAAATGTTAATTGCTCATATGTTTTCATTATTTCAGAGTTCATTTCTCTTTGTCTTGTTCTTTCTGCCCTATACAATATATAAGCTTTTGCAGTAGATGCATGACCTTCTTCAATTAAAATATGTTCAACTGCATCTTGAACTTGTTCTACAGTTGGTTCTTTTAATTCCAATTCTTCATCAATATAATGACATATTTTATCAGCAAGTTCTTCTGAAGTTTTATAATCTTGACCTCCTACTGAATTAGCAGCTTTATAGATTGCTTGTGCAATTTTTTCTGCGCTAAATGCTACCTTTCTTCCATCTCTTTTAACTATCTTAGTTATCATAAAAAATACCACCCCTTGTGTTCCTTCTTATATTCAACACACAATATATTGTGTTTTTACTGATTGAGATTATATCACTAAGACTATACCTTGTCAACAATTTTTTACAAAAAATAAAAGAAATATTTTTCAAAAAAAATTGGGTAAATTTTCCAATTTTTTTACTTTTTAGATTTAAGAATCATTATAAAATTTTAAAACTACATAAGGAGATTACAAAAATGATTTACTATAATTGAAAAATTTTTTTAAGAAATTCTTTCAAGCATATTTTGTTACAAAAATATTACTACTTTTTTTCATACAAACTATCTTTTTGCAATTAAAATGTAATGAAAAAGACTTTTTCTTTTTTAAATATCTCTACCATGAAATTTAAATAATTTTAAAGATAACTATTGCATTATCTAAAAAAAAATGTTACAATGAATTTGTTAAAACTGATAGGGGTATAGTTCATCGGTAGAATAAGAGTCTCCAAAACTCCAGAGCTAGGTTCGATTCCTAGTACCCCTGCCAAACAATAAAAGATTCCAAATTTTGGAATCTTTTATATTAAGTAAGGAGGATGAAAACTATGGACATGATGTCTCCTGAATTATACATGAAACAACAAGAAAAATGTACAACCGAAGAATTGCTACAGAAAAAGAAATCTTTACAAGAATCATTGATAAAAATGCAAAAAGACATAGACAATAATGTTCCAGATATTTTCAATGGTGGTAGAATTACCCGCTATAAAATGTATCAAGAATATCTTCAAAAAATAGAGGAGATTCTTTCTAAAAGAGATTCAAAGAATTAAAGCACAATATAGTGCTTTTTTTATTTCAAAATACAACAAATTTTCTTGAATTTTTAGCTATAATATGTTATACTACTTTACATATTGTTACATGTTAATGTTGTAAAAACTTTAGCAACTGTGTTTTATCATTAAGGAGGACATGATTCATGGGAGAAATTGCAAGAGAAATGATCTGCTACAATTGTACAAGAAAAAATATGGAAGAAAATATCATTTCAGAGGGAATCGATGAAAATGGTGTACATTACTTTGTAACAAAGCCTAACGAAACTTATATATTAGATGAAAACTATTTTCCATCCGATAACTTTTTAAGAAAGGGACTAATAGAAATATCAAATTATTATATTCCGCGGATGGGAAAATATGAATTAGAAAGTTTTGTTGCAAAAGAGCTTATGACTGCAATATTTGTAACCCGAAGTCTGGATAGAATTTTTAACATCTCCATCATGATTACAACTTTTGGTGGCTCTTGTTATATTTCAAAAGAAAACTTAAAAGAACTGCTTCTTCCACTTTTTCAAATACGTAAAGATAATCATGTATACAAATGTAGGTTTAAGGAAGAAATTTTTAAATAATATAAAAACTGGTGAATCACTCAATTCACCAGTTTATTTGCTACAGATCCCAACTTTTAAAATAAAAACTCCATAAAGTATCAATAATTGTTTTGGCATTAACAATGCCAACTCCTTCAAGGCGTAATAATTGATCATTTCTGATGATATCCTGCAAATTCCCAATACTTCTTACATTTGATTCTAAAAGCAAATTATACAGTCTTGTATTAAAGCCGAGTTTTTCTAAAGGCAGCTTAGACAAATCAGTTTCACAAGAATAGTTTGTTTTAACAATATATGCAGCAATATCGAATACATTTTCAAAAAGCCTATCTTCATTAAAATACATGATAATGACTTTTTTCTCTAACTCTCCAAAGAATTTAAATACAAAATAGGTATCAATACCAAAACTTCCAAGTTCAATAAACTTTATAATATCATCTTTATATACTCCTTCTTCTTCGGCATATTTTAATATTTTCGCTACTACCTCAATTACATGCCTATCATAATATCTCTCTTTAATATATTGAGATACCCACTGACGTTTTGTATAAGCTCTAGAATTATATAGGCTATTATTTTCTACCAAATTATTTTTTTCTAACATTTCCTTTACTTCTTCACGTGTCAAATACTTCCTCATTCGCCTATATTTATTAAGTATTCTTCTTATGCACCTTTCATTTTCCTCTCCATTAGGCCTTAAAAAAACATCCTCATTTTCCATATATAAATGGTATAAAAAGAAGATAAACGGCCTTTCGGAAGTACCAAACATAGATTTAATCTTTTGAATCGCTTCCTCATTTTTGGAATATGCCTTAGTAACAATTTCTTTCTCAATTATATATTCATACCGCTCTCCCAAAATTCCTTTCACCTCTTCAATAGCTTCTGCTTTGCCACTCATTAAATTTCTAAGTAATACTTCATCAATTAAAAATTCTTTTGCCATAATACGTCCTCCAATCAAATTATTTTAATGTTTGCTATAAAGTTTGTGATATTATACAACAATGTTTTTATTATGTCAATGAAACAAATGGCCTATTGAAAAATCAATAAGCCATTTTAACTATAATTTTACTAAATCAAATTTGGTATAATCACATGATACCATTTTATAGTCAATCCCATCTATCATACCTTCTCTGATCATACTATGACCGTATCCATGAAGGTGACCATAAATACATATTTTTACCCCATACTCTTTCATAATACTTTCAAATCTACTAATAAAAGGAGGAAAATGCAGTGCCACAAGAATATCTTTTTCTATTCCCTTGGCATTCAATTCATTTTTTAATCTCATTCCATTCTCTAAAGAAAGTATCAGTCTTCCTTCCTCTCTAGCAATTATTTTCTTGTCTGCGATAGCATCGTTATGCTCTGTTTTTCCCCAGCCTCTTGCACCACATATGATATAATTTTCAACATCAAAAGCATTATTATGTAAAATTTTTAATGTACTTAAATTGTTTTCAACTAAAAACTTTTCAAGCTTTGTTTTTGTAGGAAAATAATAATCATGATTTCCTCTTAAGAATATTTTTTTTCCAGGTAAAGCATCAATAAATTTAAAATCTTCTAAAGCTTCTTTTAAATCAATTCCCCAAGATATATCTCCTGGAATTATAACAGTATCTTCTTCCTTTACTTTTGCTATCCAATTTTCCTTAATTTTTTCTTCATATCCATTCCAAATCTCACCAAATATATTCATTGGTTTATTTGTTCCAAATGACAAATGTAAATCAGATATTGCATATACTGCCATTTAATCACCTAACCTTCTCATTTTTTGTTATTTACTCACCAATTCTTAAATTTGCTTTTGCATTTAGATCTAATTTATCTTTTATATCATAATATTTTCCTGAAATAAAATTATAATGAGCAGCACTTGCTATCATAGCTGCATTATCCGTACAGTATTTTAAATCAGGCATATATGCAGTATATCCTAGTTCATCAGCTTTTTCTTGTATCATTTTTCTTAATAGTCTATTTGCAGATACTCCCCCTGCAAGTGCAACTTTATTGATATTTAACGCTTTCATTGCTAAAAAGCAATTATCCGTCAATTCTTCGCAAACAGTGGTTTCAAATGAACAAGCCATATCCTCACGCCTTAATTTTTCTCCTTCTTTATGTGCAATATTGATAACTGCCGTTTTAATTCCACTAAAACTAAAGTCATAATTATCAAACTTTGTCTTGGGAAGCTTATATGTAAATTCACCTTTTTCTGCAAGTCTACTTACTTCTGGTCCACCAGGATAAGGAAGTCCAAGCACCCTTGCAACTTTATCAAAAGCTTCTCCAACCGCATCATCTCGAGTCTTTCCTATGATTTCAAACTCAGTATAATCTTTTACGTATATTAAATGTGAATGTCCACCCGATACTACAAGTGCCATAAAAGGAGGTTTTAACTCATTATATGTAAGATAATTTGCTGCAATATGTCCCTCGATATGGTGCGTTGGAACAATCGGCTTATTGATAGCATATGCAAGTGATTTTGCATATGCTACACCAACAAGTAAGGCTCCCACAAGACCAGGTCCATAAGTTACTCCTATATAATCTATATCATCAAATGTGATATTTGCCACATTTAAAGCCTCCTCAACAACATAGGCAATATTAGACAAATGTTTACGTGATGCTATTTCTGGTACTACTCCTCCATATTGTTTATGTATTTCTATTTGCGTAGAAATAATATTTGAAAGAACTTCTCTTCCATCCCTTATCACAGATACTGATGTTTCATCACAACTAGTTTCTATTCCTAAACAAATCATTTTTTCCTCTCCTTAAAGTGCTATTATAAGACCAAGTATATACATGATTCCATTGATAAATGGAGTTATGATAATACTTCCTAAGTTTGTTACAAAAAGTACTAATAATATTACAAATGAATATTTTTGTAAGGTATACATAATATTTTTATATTTATATGGTAAAAAATAATGTAATACCTTAGAACCATCAAATGGTGGTATTGGTAACATATTAAATACTGCAAATACCACATTAAACTGAATTGTTAAAATTAACATATTAAATAGTATACTTGCAATACTATTTGTAGCGACAACAGATAATACTCCTGTTATAATCAATATCTTTAAAAGTATCGTTAAAACTACTGCAAGTATAAGGTTGGCCAAAGGCCCTGCAAGTGATACAAGCATAATACCTTTTGCTCTATTTTTAAAGTTTCTATCATCTATTACTACAGGCTTTCCCCAACCTATACCGACTAAAGCAATGCATAAAAATCCAATCCAATCAATATGTTTAAATGGATCAAGCGTAAGTCTTCCCATTGCTTTTTGACTCTTATCTCCCAATTTATATGCAACATATGCATGTGCATACTCATGAATAGATAAAGAAAGTAATAATGCGGGTAATGTATATAAAAATGATATCAAACCATTTTGACTAAAAATATTAAACACTAACCATCTCTCCTCTTTTTTATTCCTATATTATACCATGCATATTAAAAGAAGTAAACAAAAAATAACATAAAAATGACTAGAAATTTCTAGTCATTTAAAAACTTTATTTTTGATTTAACCCTATTTTATTCTTTCTTACAATTAATATTCCAACAAGTACTCCAACAATTGCTATAAGGAAAATGATAAAATAGATCCAAATATTTTTATCACTTGTTTCTACTGGCGGTTCATATGTACATGTATTGATTATTTTATTTCCCTCTATTTTACTTTCATAATCTCTTACTTCTTTTTCTACTATGCTATATTCCACTTCATTTCCAAGTTTATCATACTTTGGTAACTCAAATGTATGTTTCCAATTTTCTTTTTTATTTACTGCATATTCTGTTACTACTTCTCCTTTCGCTATAATCTGTACTACTACACTTTCAGGACGTTTTCCATATTTATCATTTTGATCGTTCCATTCCTTTTCTACTGTTAATTCTATTCTATCATCTGGTACTACAAATTGATTGATTATTGTATTTCCTATGATTTCTTTGATATAGAACTCACTTTCTGTTTCTTTTTCATCTACACTATATTCTATCTCGTTTCCTAGTTCATCATATTTTGGTAACTCAAATATATATTTCCAATTATCCGCTTCTGTTACTTCTTGCTCTGCTACTACAACTCCATCTGCTTTGATTTGTAACACTACACTATTTGATCTTTTTCCTGCTTCGTTATCATTATCATCCCATACTTTTAATACTTCCATTTCTACTTTTTCATCTGGCACTTTAAATGTATTTGTTATCTCATTTCCATTAATTTCTTTTTCATAAAAGATACTTGTTATTTCTTCATCGATTGTATATTCTATTTCATCTCCTAATTCATCATATTTTGCTAGTTTAAATGTATATTTCCAATGATTTTCTTCACTTAATGTATATTCTGTTACTTTCTGTCCCTTAGCACTTACTATTATTTTAATACTTTCTGGGCGCTTTCCCACTTTATCATTTTCATCTTTCCATATCTTTTCTACTGGTATCTCTATTTGGTCATCTGGTACTACGAATCGATTTGTGATTACATTTTCTGTTATTTCTTTTACATAGAATTTTGACTCAAATTCTTCATCTACTGTATACTCTATTTCATTTCCTAGTCTATCATATTTTGGTAACTCAAATGTATATCTCCAGTTATCGTTTTCTGTCACTGTTTTTCTTGCTACTTCTTTTCCTTCTGCTTTTACGATTAACTCAATACTTTCTGGCCTTTTATTTGCTTTATTTTCTTCATCTTCCCATATTTTCAATACTTCTATTTCTACTTTCTCATCTGGTACTTTAAATGTATTTGTTACTTCATTTTTATCTATTGTTTTTTCATAGAACTTATTGCTATAATCTTCATCTATTGTATATATAATTTCTTTTCCATTGGAATCATATTTTAGTTTCTTCTTAAATACAGTTCTCCAATTACTTTCTTCATTTACTTCTACTCTTTCATTCTCTATTCCATCTGCATATAATATGAGATTTATACTATCTGGTCTCTTCTGTGGCTCATTTGCATTATCTTCCCATTTCTTGATTGCTTCTATATCCACATATGTGATGAGTCCTGCATTAATATTTTCTTCTTCTATTAGTTCTAGTTTTTCTTCTGTATTTAGTTTTGTTAATATATCTGTCCTTGCACTATTGTTTTTTACTGCATTAATATTGCTATTAATTGTCTCATCTTCTCCTACTAATTTCTTGGTTGCTTCATACTTTGTTCCATCTACTAAAAACTCTACAATATATTCTCCTTTTGGTAATGAACTAAATTCATAATATCCATTCTCATCTGTTGTCACACTTTCTACTTTACTTCCTTCTACATCTATTGCTTCATTTCCTTGTTTATCTAGTAATCTGACTTTGATTCCTGATAATAACTCTTCTGTTTCTTCTTTTATTCCATTTTGATTTTTATCTTCAAATACTCTTCCACTTATTTTTCTCTCTATTACTTTATCTATTTGGATATTGGATTTGATCACTCCTGTGAAACTATCTACTGTTACATTTGCACTACTTCCATATTCATCTCCTGCTTGATTTCCTCTTGGCAATATGGTATATCCTATCTTGCTACTTTCTCCTGATGTTAATACTTCTTTTACAAAAATGAATGCTGTTGTATCTTCTGCTACTTTTCCTTCTTCTATTTTAGTCCAATTATCATTATTTTCTAAGTCTACACCTACTGCACTTAGCTTACCATTTTGATCTCTTGTTAAACCGCCATCTGTTTCCAACTTATCTAATGGTAATGTTGTATAATATCCTGTTATATCATCTGGTATATTTACTTCTTTTAATGTATATTCTCCCGTAAAATGTGTCCCATTCTCATCTCCATTATATGGTAATATATCCAGCATTCTGATATTAGTTAGATCTTTGTCACTTCCACTTACTACTTCTGTTTCAAATCTTATATCACTGTTTATTTCTACTACTGGTGTATCTGTACTTTTTTCTACTCCTAGCCCCGCTAAGTTTACAATTGTAATTCCATATGAGCCTGTTCTTGCGCTTTCATATGACCAATCGTTTGCTGTTGAGATAACCACTTTATTTGTTAATTTCTCATTGTTTTTTAAAGTATAACTCATTTCTGCCTGAAAAGTTATCTTTGGGTATTCTGGTGCTTCATGATTAATCTGCCAATTTTCGTATTCCCATACGATTTCTGTGATTCCTGTTTCTTCATTTAATGTTACACTTACTGGCTCTTTATTAGCACTTCCCTCTACGTATGTTAATCCCTTTGGTAGATAATCTACTACTTGTACTTTATCCACATAGGCATCATTGTCTGTTGCTTCTTTTTCTGTACTAAGCTTTGGTGTTACACTAAAATTTATCATTCTCTCATTTACATCATAAGTTGTTTTTGGTTTGTTACTACTTCCCAAATCCTCTACTGATGTTGCTACTGTTACATGATAAGGTATAACTAATATGTTATTTCCTCTTGTTTCGTCTACATGATATTTTTGAATGATTCCATTATTATCATATTCCGTTTTTACATAAGTGTTATAACCTGCAGTAACATATTTCGTTCTTTCCTCATCAGAATAAATTCTTACTTTTTGTTTTATAATATAGTTATTATATAAATACTCTTTATCATCAGTAATTCTTAAATATACCTGTACTCTTCTTGCAACACCATATCCCTTATGATCTGGATCATTCATATATATACATGTGATCTTTCCATATTGCATAGCTTCCTTAGGGGTAGAGTACCATTCAAAATCATCAAAATCTGCATTTTCTATCATCTCATCAGTGGTTAAACCATTTACTTTATCAGCTTTATATATTCCATATTTCAATATTATATTTTCCGTTGGCGCTAAAGACATAGCTGTATTCTGACCTGATCTATGCTCTGACAATATATTTTGCCAAGAATTATCATTATATTGTTCTAACGTAAATACATCTGTTCTCCACATAAAAATTCTTTCACTACCACCAATATAGTAGCCATTAATATCAAGTAAAAAATCTACACGTTTTTTTTCACCTAATACACCATATGCATCTCCTAAAAAGTAGAGACTTTCTCCCTCCACTTGAACCTTTTGACTAATAATTCCACCAGCAGCAGATTTATTATTTAACCAAGTAATTTTATTATCTGTTAAGACTACATCTTGCAAAGTTTCATTTTCAAAAGGAATATCTATGTTTTTTGTCTCAGTGTTTACATTACATTCCTCTATATTAAAATTGATATTATATTGATATGGTATACTCGAATCATTATCATAATTAGGTGCAAATATTTCTATTTGTCCTACTACAAAGTACGCATTTTGTATGGTATTACCATTATCGCTACTCTGAAAAATCCCATCCACTTTGAAATCATCAAATCTAATTTGTAAAATATTCTGATATTTTTCTAAATTCATATTACCTGAATCAGTAATAGTCCATACACTCCAACTGGATTGTTTAACATATGGTAATCCTATTCTAATATCCTTGCTTGGCCAATAATTCTCATTCTCATTATAATTTACTTCATATCCAACAACTTCTATTCCATTTGCGATTCCATATCCTAATGGATCATCATCTTCTACCGTTTTCCAACCATCATTTGTATTCTTGTTATAATATTGATATTCTAATTTTATTTTAGCACTAACACTATCTTTTGGATACTCCAACCCCCTTAAATCACTTAGTTCTGCTATATCTTGTTTTAATTCTATTCCTATTCCACAATTCATATAATATCCTTGTTTACCATTGTATGTTCCAGGATAATTAATATCCCCCTTTATTAATTTCACATTAAAGGCAGCTCTCCCAGTTATATAGAGTTCCTCTTCATCAGTTACCTCTACTTTTTCTTTAGTTGAATCTTCATTTTCTTCTTTATTTCCTTCCATATATATTTCAAATGTTGGCTTTGGTGCTTGTTCTCCTTCTTTTGTTACGTATCCTTCCGCCTTCATCTCAAAATTTAGATTCTGCACTCCAGGTGCACTCTTTTGTGTATCTGCTATCGCGTATTCTGCATATAATGTTCTTCCATCATCTGTCATACTTACATTTTGCATCCATGCTTGTTGTACCCATTTAAAGTGACTTTGTCCATCTACTGCAGGTATTGATGCCTTTACCTTGATTGTTCCTCCATAAAATACACTTGTTTCCTCTACTCCCTCTACATCTGTATTAGGTCTCATAATTGTGCTTACTGTATAATTTACTGTATCAAATGTTCTTACATAGTTATCATCTTCTGAATAATCCATTCCATCTTCTGGTATATCTGGTATTGTTCCATCTTCTCTTGTTGTAAATGGGCCTGTTCCTGTTTTTCTTTCTTCTATTGTTGCACTTTCTACATATATCTTATCATACAGTTCACTTTTCTCTACTGCATTATTTTTTCTGATACTACTGAATGTGATTGTTATCATTGTTGCTACTAAAAATAGCCACAGGATTACTGTTATCATTGATATTTGTCGCTTTTTTGCTTTCTTCTTACATACTTTTTTTGGTCTTTTTTCCTGTTTCATTTTCTCCTCCTGTCTGTTATGATTATGGCGACTCGCACGCAAAAAGAGCTGG
>JAUNGP010000005.1 GCA_030524345.1 Clostridia bacterium
CTGTTAACCGAAGGGTCGTAGGTTCGAGCCCTACTTGAGGAGCCAATATATAGCTAATACTTTTGTATTAGCTTTTTTGCTTATTTGGGGGAAGTTATATGAGATACTTTATTGTACCTTGTGATATGGATTTAGATAGTATTATTTCTACTTATGCTTATTATGAGTTTATCATAATTGCTGGTTTTGATGTTAAATGTTTTCTAAATGAAAGAATGAATAAAAAAATCGAAGAAGTATTTAATCAATTAAATGTAAATCTTGATATTGAAAATAATATGAAGTTTGATGATAACATCATATTACTCAACAAAACGGAATCTATATTACCTAAATATATTGATAAGAATAAAGTTACTGAAATTATATCATTAAAGAATGGTGATTTTAGTGAATTTTCTGATGCAAATCTAAAAATTGAATCCGTATCTTTATTATCTACTTTAATATTAGAAAGATATCGAGAATATGAGATACTGCCTTCTTTAAATTTAATTTGTTTATTAAATGAATTATATAAACGATTAGATTTTAAGTTGACAGGTAGAGATAAAATAATTGAAAATTATATAAATCTATTATATGAAAATCGATTTAACATTGAATAATATAGTTGTCGATTTGCTTAAAATATGATATAATCTGTTATTAATGTACACATAATATTTTTTCAAATTTGAAAGGAGACTTACCATGAATATTGGCTTTTATGCCGGATCTTTTGATGTTTTTACTTATGGTCATTTACTCGTTGTTAAAAAGGCTTCTATATTATTTGATAAGCTGATCATTGGCATGGGAGTAAATGAGAATAAAAGGAGAAGATATGATATCAATTTAATGAAAAAGGCTATTGAAAAAACTTTGGAGCAGGAAAAATTGTTTAATGTAGAGGTTATTATTTATAATGGATTTACAGTTACTGAAGCAGAAAAACATCATGCTAACAATCTTGTAAGAGGTATTAGGACTTTAACTGATTACCAGTTTGAAGAAGATTTAGCAACTAAAAATGAGGTGCTTTCAGGGATTGATACCATTTATATTCGCTCTGGAAAATTTGGCTGTATTAGTTCGAGTTTTGTTAAGGCACTAATTGACGAAGGAGGATGGGATATCTCTAAATATGTTCCAACTCCAGTATTAGAATTAATTAATAACTTAGAGGGTATTGTGTAACAATACTCTCTATTTTTTCTAATATTCTAATTGAAAAAATAACATTGTTGTGTTATAATTTATATTTGCTAATGCATAGAGTATAAAGAAAGAAGGAAATAATGAGCTGGTTAATGAATATAAGTGAGCATTTAGAAGATATTACTGGTATTCCAAGTCAGTATATAAATTTAATAATTGTTTCAATTATCATAATATTGATTGTAAAGTTTATCAGAAAGATTATTTATGAAATTTATTTGAAGTTTCATGAACAGTCAAGAGAGATTTATTTATATAATAGAAAAACGCAATTGCTTTCTAATATTATCATATTATTGCTGCTGATAATTGTATGGGGAGAAAATATAAAATCTTTTATGACTTTTATATCATTTTTTTCTGCTGGTGTAGTAATTGCTATTCGAGAGATAGTGTTAAATTTCGTTGCAGGACTATATATAAAGATAAATAAACCATTTAGTTTAGAGGATAGAATTGAAATAAATGGACTTAAAGGAGATGTAGTTAATTTAAATCTTACAAGTTTTGATATATTAGAAATTGGGGATAGGGTAAAGGGAGAACAAAGTACTGGAAGAATTGTACATGTTCCAAATTCTATTGTTTTTGCATATCCATTGAAAAATTATGTAAAAGCTTTTAAATACATATGGAATGAGATAACAGTAGTAATAGATTTGGATTCGGACGTTCAAAAAGTAAAATATATGTTATATAAGATTGTAAAAAAGAATAGTGTGATAAAAGAAATACCTAAAAAGATGGAAAATCAAATTAGTACAGCAAGTGAAGATTATAGAATATACTTTAATAATTTACAACCAATTATTTATACATCTGTTGTAGATGGACATATAGAGTTATATATAAGATATTTAGTTCATCCCAAAAAAGCAAGAAATGTTGAAGATTTGATCTGGATAGATATTTTAAAATTGAATCGAGAGAAGAAAATAAAATTAATAAAAAGTGCATAATGTTTTCGTTATGCACTTACTTTTGTGAATGCTGTTTTTAGATTTCCTTCATACATGACATCGGAAGAAATATAGTTTTCTAAGTCGCCTGGACTAATACAAACAGGATTTTTATCCAATTTTAATATACCACTATCTACTAATACCTCACTTACAAATTGACTACAAAAATAAGAATCTTTTGGGGTAAATGGGATATTTAATACAGGAGAAATTAACCCTATAAAATTGTATTTTAATAAATTTTGTTTTCTTTTAAATCTATTAATTATTTTCTTAACTTTTTTATACTCTAAATCTGATACTTCTAATTTATAGATTCGGCATGCAATATTTGGTAATTTTGCAAAAAGACCTTTGTTTACTGATTCTAAAACAAAACCACTATTAAATGGATTATAAATATATCTTCTTGCAAAACTATACATTGTAGTGATATCATCACTAGTTGCAATTGATACATGAGAATATGTTTTTCTTGTAACTTTTCTAATAA
Source organism: Clostridia bacterium (assembly GCA_030524345.1). Taxonomy (GTDB): domain Bacteria; phylum Bacillota; class Clostridia; order TANB77; family CAG-465; genus CAG-465. The sequence continues at coordinate 2,656 of JAUNGP010000005.1, forward strand.
TTTTAGAAGGAATAGTACCAGAATGAGAGAAAATCACATAAATACTTTTAGCCATTATATCACCTTATTAAATATATACTATTATAAACATAGTAAAATGTCAATAAATGTATTAAAATTTAGATAAGTCAAGTTATGAGAAAAGATTCTAAATTGACATAAAACTATAAATGTGATATAATTATAATGAAAAAAATTTTTAAAGGAGGACATAATTATGTCAAAATTGAAATTATCTATGAGTAGAGATGATTTTTATGGCGCTCGTGCGCCGAAGGAGGCTAAAGAGTCAACGGCACCTGAGCGTAGACCTGAGCGTAGAACTAGATCCGCGGCCAAAAATGAAGTGACCGTTTTAAACGATTACGAAGTTTATGGTCAAATTGGGGAAATGAAGCTTTTTGTCGACCCGATGGAATGTTCTGGCTTTACGATTGTAGCTGGTGAAACCAGATTACAGATGAAAGAAGCGTTAGAGGATCTGAAGGAATTCACCTATAAGGGAGAACAGTTCCGATTGGGAAAGCCCACGAGGAAATATAAGGAGTTTCTTAAAGGTGATCACTGGATAGACGTTGACGTCCCGGTGATTTTTAATGGAACTATTCTCAATATTTCTGAGATGAAACGTCAGCCTTTGGTTGATAGAGTTCTTCTCAATGATAAAAGTTGTGGCTTGGTGATTGCCGGGAATGTTTTTTTCCATGAGGAAATGGAAGATAATTCCCAGTTTGTGACCGGCAATATTTTGAGAGCAAGAAAGATGAAAGTCGGAGGCGCTGAAGTACTGCAGGTTGTAACCGTAGACGGTGCAAACTATATTCTTACCGAAAAATGTGGTAAAGAGCCGCAAAGAGTTATAGAAGAGGACAAGATCGAACGTCTTACTGAAGAAGACGTAGAGATTCTTTAATTTTCTGTCAGGTAAAGGGGGCGCTACTAAAGTAGCGCTCCTTTCATGTTTATTAATTTATGAAAATAGAGCATAGATGGCTTGAAAATAGATTTGGTTACATATATAATCAATTTGGAGGTATGATATATGATTTTAAATTATTCTGATCAAAAAGTAATAAATAGCAAAAAATCGATATTTTTAGCAGGACCTTTACCTAGAAAAAAAGAAATTAAAAATTGGAAAGATGATGTTCTAAAATATTTGAAAGAATTGAAATATGATGGTGTTGTATATATACCAGAAAAAAGGAATCATCAGATAATAGAAGGAGATGCAGATCAAACAAACTGGGAAATGGAAGCAATGAATCATTCTAAAGTTCTACTATTTTGGATTCCTAGAAGTTTTCCTGATATGCTTGGACTTACAACTAATGTTGAATTTGGAATCTGGCTTTCTTCTGGAAAAATATTATATGGAAGACCAGATGATGCTTATATGATTGAGTATCTTGATTTAGTATATGATAAATATTATCATAAAAAACCATATAATAATTTATTTGAACTTGTAAAGGAAGCTGTCAAAATAAACAATTAAAAATTTCAAGTACTTTTAACAAAAAAATAATTTCTTTATATAATACTATAGGTGATATTATGAATAGTGTTATTGAAGTAATTATATATTTTGTTGCAGTACTTGGAATTTTTTTGACATATATGTCGATAAAGAGTTATGATGAAGTTTATGGTAATGTTAATGAATATAGAGTGGATAACTCAGATATGAAAAGAATTGATCTTGTAATCAAAATTAAAAATTATGAGGAAGAGGAAATAGAAGAACTTGTGGAAACTATAAAATATGGGAAATTTAATAATTTATTAGATATTGTTGATAATATTAAAATAGAAAAAGATTAGCTATAAATTGACTTTAGAATCTATTTTGTATAAAATATAAAAATGAGGTGATTATTTTGTACGCAAGTTTTAAAGGAAATATTGACGAAAAATTGAGTGATAGAATTATTTTAGAAGTAAATAATATAGGATATGAGATATATTTGCCAGAATCGGAGATAGAAGTATTAAAAGAAAATCAAGAGATAAAAATTTTTACATATTTACAAGTAAGAGAAGATGATATGAAGCTTTTTGGTTTTTTGTCTAGAGAAACATTAGAATTTTTTAAAAAATTAATTAGTGTAAGTGGAGTTGGTCCAAAAGTGGCTTTAGGCATTATTTCTAATATTAGTGCAAGCGATATGTGTATTGCAATAGCAACTGAAAATATTGCTGCTTTGAAATCAGTCCCAGGAATAGGTCCAAAAATGGCACAAAAAATTGTGTTTGAATTGAAAGATAAGATTTTAAAGGATCAGATGACTGATATTAAAACTAAGACTTCAAAGGTAATGCTAGTTAATAGTAATGTAAAAGAAGCAATTACTGCCCTACAAGTATTAGGCTATACTGAAAAGCAAGTGAAAGAGGTTATGAATCGTATTGCAATAAATGATGATTCTGTCGAAAACATTATAAGGAAAGTACTAAAAGAAATGCAAAATATGTAGACAAAAAAAATATTTTATGCTATTATGTAATTGGAATAGTATAAATTTTGATATATGAAAGGAAAGAACAAATGATAGAATTTATAAACGTTGTGAAAAAATATAATCATGATGTTATAGCTTTAGATAGCATTAATTTAAAAATAGAAAAAGGAGAATTTGCCTTTTTAGTAGGACCATCAGGCTCTGGTAAATCAACATTTTTGAAACTGATGATCAGAGAAGAAGATTCAACCTCAGGAAAAATCTTAATTGATGGGAAAGATGTAGGAAAATTAAAACCTAAAGAAATACCATATTTAAGAAGAAAAATTGGATTTGTATTTCAGGACTTTAGACTTTTATATGATAGAACAGTAGCTGAAAACATTGCTTTTGCACTTAGAATAATAGATGCATCAGAAAGAGAAATAAAAGTGCAGACAAAAAATGTATTGGAAATGGTAGGCCTTTCTAGCAAAGAAAAATATTATCCTAATCAATTGTCTGGCGGGGAACAGCAAAGGGTTGCTTTGGCTAGGGCTTTAGCTACTAAGCCTCCAATTATCATTGCTGACGAACCTACTGGAAATCTTGATCCAACAACAGCTGATGATATTTTTAAAACTTTACTTGAAATTAATTCGAGAGGTACAACGGTACTTGTTGTAACACATGCAAAGGATATCGTAAATAAATTGAATAAAAGAGTTATCGCCCTTGATCATGGAAAAATTGTGAAAGATGAAGAAAGAGGGGGGTACTAAAAATGACAACAAAAACATATTTAATAAAAGAAGGATATGAAAATTTAAAGAAACATGGAGGAAAAACTGTTTCTACAATGCTGATCATATGTGCAACAATGTTAGTACTAGGAATATTTATTATTTTGCTTCAAAATGTGAATAAAAATGTCGAAACTGTTAGAGTTCAGCAAGGACTGCAAGCTCTAATTTCTGATACTGCTACTGCTGAAGAAAAAGAATATATGAAAGATCAAATACTAAAAATTGAACATGTAAAAGATGTTCAGTATCTTGATAAAGAAATGGCTTATGAAGATGCAAAAGAACTTTTTAAAGATCAAGAATACTTTTTGGAAGGATTAGAGAATGTCAACATATTTCCAGAATCTTTTGTTGTAACTTTTAGCAATATAGAATATGGAGATGAAATAAAAGCACAAGTTGAAAAAATTGATGGAATTTATAAAGTAAAATATGATGAATCTACAATTCAAGCTGTAATCGCGTTATCAAAGATAGCAAATGTATTTCTACTTGGAATTGGTGCAGTTTTATTGATTGTAAGTATATTTATAATATCAAATACTATAAAACTTGCAGTATATTCAAATAAAAGAGAGATATTTATAATGAGATATATAGGAGCAACTAATAAATTTATAAAAATGCCATTTATTATTGAAGGATCAATCATGGGATTATTATCTGCTATCATATCATTTGTTATTATATCACTTGGATATGTTGTTTTGTATGCTAGACTTCCACAGATCGGATCTTCTTTAGGTGTTTTTGGTTTTATGTCTTATTCAAGTTTGTGGTATCAAATACTAATAGCATATATAGTATTAGGACTATTTATAGGACTATTTGGTAGTGCTATATCTATAAAAAAATATTTAAAGGTATAGGAGGTTGAATATGTTATATATAAAATGTTCTGAAAAATATAATAGTAGAGTAATTTTAATAATTTGTTCATTAATTATATTTTTATGGAGCTTATCTAACATATTTGCCACTGACAATTTAGCTGAGTATGAAAGGGAATTAGAAAAAGTAAAGCAAGAACAAAAAGAAAATTCTGAAAAACTTACTGGTATAGATAAGGAGCTTGCATTTTATGCATATGAAATTGCAAATTATGATAGTCAAATGCTTGAATATAGTAAAAAATCAGGAGAACTTCAGGAGGAAATTGAAGCTATCAGTAATAAGTTAGATGAATTAGATGAATCTTTAGAAAACTCAGATGCAGAATATACAAAAGCTGTCGAACTTTATGCAAATAGGCTTAGAATATTATATGAGAATGGTCTACCATCCATATTAGATATATATATTAAATCTGAAACTTTGTCTGATTTCTTTTTAAAAATGGAGATATATAATCAGATATTGGAATATGATAAAAATACAATAGGAAGATTTCAAAACAAAAAAGATTATGTAGATTATATAAAAAAAGATATTCAAGTACAAAAATTACAATTGGAAAATTTAAAAGATGAAAATGATGCGCAAATAGAAGCTTTGAATTTAACGATAGAAACAAAGCAAAATAAAATGAAAGAACTAGAGAGTACTCAATCTGAATTGATTGCTAGTTCTGAGTCTTTAATTCAGAAAAGAAAAGAAGCATTATCAAAGATTGATGATGAAGTTGCAAGGGTGATTAGAGAGGCACAGGAAGATATTGCAAATGGAACTTCTACTACATTTACTGGGGGAGATTTTGTATGGCCAGTTAGTGGATATGTAACAATAACTACTAGATTTGGACAAATATATAATTTAGTTGATCCAGCTGGTAGTGCACATACTGGTACTGATATTGCAGGTGCTTCAATAATGGGAAAACCAATACTTGCAATAGAGTCTGGAAAAGTAACAACTGCTACATATAGTAATTATGGATATGGAAATTATGTTATTATCAATCATGGTAGATGTACGTCAGATAATAATAACTATATATCTTTGTATGGGCATTGTAGTTCTCTTACTGTAGAGCCTGGAGATATGGTAGAAAAAGGCCAAGTAATCGGTTATGTAGGATCAACTGGAAACTCAACAGGTCCTCATTTACATCTAGAAATACGTATAAATGGTATTTTAACAGATCCATTAGCTCAGTATCCGGCTATTGAATTCAATCATTTATATTTATAATATACAAAAGAAAGGGGTTGATAATATGAAAATAAAAGGCAAAATGATATGCTCGACTTTTATTATTGGTTCAATTGCTACTTTATCAATACATGTATATGCAGATGCAGTATCAGATGCTAGAAATGAACTAAACTCTATTAAGAACCAAATAAAAGAAAATTCTCAACAAATAGAAAGTGTTGAAAGTGAAGTTGAAAGTAAATTGGAAGAGATTAACTTGTTGGAAGAAAGTATATCTAATTATACATCAGAACTTGAAACTTTACAAAGTAAAAAGGACGAAATAAATAAAGAAATTGAAACTTTAGAGAATAATTTACAAAATTCAGCTCAGTTATATAATAGCGCTGAGGACTTGTATACTACAAGACTGAGAGCAATCTATGAAAATGGGATGCCTAGTATGGTTAATATATTAGTAAATTCTGAAGGAATATCAGATTTCTTTTCAAAAATGAATGTATATACTAGTATATTAGAGTATGATCAAAGTTTAATTAATAATATGAAAAATCAAAAAGAATATGTTGATAGTATAAAAAAGAGCATTGGTGATCAGAAATTACAATTAGAACAATTGGAATATGATGTACAAAAATCTACTACTGCTTTAGAAAATACCAAAAGTCAAAAAGAAGCCAAAGTAAGTGAATTAAGTAATTCAAAAACAAAACTTTTAGCAGCAAGTAAAATATTACTTGAACAACAAGAAGCAGCAGAAGATAAATTACAGGAAGAATTAAATAAATACTATAACTCTGGTAATAATTATGGTGGAACATTTAGTGGAATATTTCAATGGCCTACACCTGGTTGTACAATCATTACCGCTAATTTTGGGTGGTATAGTCCAAATGGATATAGTTCTTGGCATTCAGGAACAGATATTGGGTGTGGTATGGGAACACCAGTACTTGCAGCAGAAGATGGAAAAGTAGTTACAGCTACGGTTGTAACTAGTGATCCAAACGGACCTTATTATACTAATTCAAGTGGTTTAGCTATAAAAGACCATAGATTTGTTGCTTCAAATGGCTATGGTTATGGTAATAATGTTTTGATAGACCATGGTGCTGGTTCTAATGGAATCAAATATTCTACTAGATATGCACATTTATCTACGGTTGTTGTTTCTAGTGGACAAGTTGTAAGAAAAGGACAAGTTATTGGATATAGTGGAAATACTGGGAATTCTTATGGAGCACATTTGCATTTTGAAATAAGAGAAAATGGTACTTGTGTAAATCCAATGAGCTATTTCTATTAGAAACTCTAGATATAAAAATACTTAAAACAGTTAAAGTTTACAAAAAAGTATTGACTTATTTTTTGTTTTATTGCATAATAAAATTATAAAGTAGCGTAGGGGGTTAGTATATGAGTGCGGCAATAATAAATAAATTTAAAGATATGATGGGTTTTGGCTCACAAGATGATGACTATGAAGAAATGGAAGAGTATGATACTGAAGTAGATGAGGAATATGAAAATGAGGAAGGATATTCTTCTACTCCAAGATCAAGAAGATCATTTAAAGATATAGATGATAGTAATCCATATTCTGGAAGAACTGCACAAACAAAAGTGATTCCAATGAATAATGGAATGTCTGCTTCAAGAATGGTGATTACTCAACCAACTTGTTATGATGATGTTCAAGAAGTTGGAGATTATTTAAAAGCAAAAAAATCTGTAATCATAAATTTAGAAAATGTTGGAAAAGATGATGCTAGAAGAATATTAGATTTTTTAAGTGGAGCTACATTTATGATAGAGGGAACGATACAAAAAGTTTCAAATTTAATATATTTAATGGCTCCAAGAACTGTAGAAATACAAAATGATTTAGAAAAAAGCCAGTATAAACAGCAAAAGCAATCTTTTTCGTGGCTAAAATAGTAAGTTTTATGCAGGCCTTTGTAGGTCTGCTTTTGCTTTAAGATAGGAGGGGTTTGATGTTAACACCAATAGATATAGATAATAAAGTTTTCAAAAAGACAAAGCTTGGAGGATATGATGTTAAAGATGTTGAAAATTTTCTTTTAATTGTGATGGGTGACTATGAGAAACTTTATAAAGAAAATGCAGAACTTAGAGATAAAGTTAATGCAATGCAGGAATCAGTATCATATTACAAATCTATAGAAGAGGGAATAAAACAAACAGTTGAAAATGCGCAGGCAAGTGCAGATGATATAAAAGAAACTGCTAAAAGGGATGCTGAGTCGATCAGAAAAGAAGCAGAAATTGATTCTAAAAGAAAATTAGAAGATTTGCAAAAACAAATAATAAGAGCTGAGGCTGATTACGAAGACAAAAAGAAACAAATGCAAATATATAAAATAAGGGTTACATCTATGCTAGAGGCTCAATTAAAAATATTAAATGAAGATAAAGATCTATAGGATAGTATATGGACGGAAAAAGCGCTAATGATATTAGTGCTTTTTTATGTTATTTGTAAATTTTATAGATGTCTTGAAAGTAAGGATAAAATATGTTAAAATAGAAAGGAAATTTTTTAAGAATGGAGAATTATATATGTTTGATAAATTAGAAGAGATTGAAAAGAAATATAATGAACTTACAGAAAAAATAGCCGATCCAGAAATTATATCGGATCAAAATACTTGGAAAAAGCTAATGAAAGAACAATCTAGTATGAAAGATGTAGTGGATAAATATATTGAGTATAAAAACGTAAAAAGTAATATGTTAGAAGCTGAAGGATTAATGAATGATCCTGAAATGAAGGAAGTAGCTGAAGAAGAATATTATTCAAGTAAAAAAAGATTAGAAGAAATGGAAAGTGAACTAAAAATACTTTTACTTCCAAAAGATGTCAACGATGATGCCAATGTAATCATTGAAATTCGTGGTGGAGCTGGTGGAGAAGAAGCTGCTTTATTTGCGTATAATTTGTATAGAATGTATACAATGTATGCAGAACTTAAAAGATGGCAAGTAGAAGTACTCGATATTAGCGAAACTGGAATAGGTGGAATAAAAGAGGTATCTTTTATGATTAAAGGAAAAGGAGCATATAGTCGATTAAAATTTGAAAGTGGTGTCCATAGGGTTCAGCGTGTACCTGAAACAGAAGCAAGTGGAAGAATTCATACTTCAACAGTGACAGTTGCTGTACTACCGGAAGTTGAAGATATAGAAGTGGAAATCAACCAAGATGATTTGAGAATTGATACCTATAGAGCAAGTGGAGCTGGTGGACAGCATGTAAATAAAACATCGTCTGCTATCAGAATTACACATATTCCTACAGGAATAGTTGTTGCATGTCAAAATGAAAGATCACAATTACAAAATAAAGAGACTGCTATGAATATGTTAAGAGCAAAGCTTTATGAAACTATGCAGGAAGAGCAAAATAAAGAAGTAGCTAATACTAGAAGGTTACAAGTTGGAAGCGGGGCAAGAAGTGAAAAAATAAGAACATATAATTATCCTCAAAGTAGGGTTACTGATCATAGAATTAATTTTACGATCTATCAATTAGATAGTTTTTTAAATGGTAATATGGATGAAATGATAGAATCACTTATTGCCGCTGATAGAGCAGATAGATTAAAAGAAGGAAATTTGTAAAGAAAATTAGAATTATATGAATGTATTTTGAAGTGACAGTTATCACTGTCACCTCTTCTTTGCTAGAATAAATATTTGAGAATAGAAATGAGGGATATCATGGATGTATTGTTTGCAACACATAATAAATCAAAATTAAAGCATTATAAGAGTGAATTAGAAAAATTAGGAATTAATGTTTTAAGTTTAGATGATTTAAATATCAATTATGATGTTAAAGAAGTGAGTTTGAATACAAGGGAGAATGCTATCAAAAAAGCAACAGAATATTACCAAATAGCTAAGATACCAACTATTGCTGTTGATGATGGCTTATTTTTTGAGAATATACCAGATAAGTTACAACCAGGTGCATATGTAAGAAGAATTGATGGAAAAAGTGCTTCTACAGATGAGAAGCTTATAGAACATTATGTAGATATTGTTAATCAATATGGAGTTGATGGAAAGCTTAATGGGAAATGGGTAAAAGGAATTGCAATTGCTAAATCTGAAAATGATATACGTTCATTAAGTTTTGATGTAGAAAAGATATTCGTTAGCGAAGTATCTAGTAAAAGGAACGAGGGATATCCATTAGATTCTATGAGTATTACGCCATATTTTAATAAGTATACTGTTGATTTAACAGAAGAGGAAAATTTAATTTTAAAGGAAAAAACAAATTCTAAATTAATTAAATTTTTAAGAGAAAGTTTTAAGAGAATTTAAAATTTAAATTATTGACATATTTTGTATATTATGATATAATACTCAAAATGTTGTTTCTTTTTGAAATTACTATGTAAACTTGAATACAAAGGATGGTTGAAATAGTTGAGAAAAAATGAAAAAATATAGGAAAATAAGATATATAAAAATCAAATTAGTTAAAATTATGTAAACTAATTTGGATTTTTGTCGTCTTTTTCAGAAGGTATTTGGGGGTATAAAAATGAGTCAAGTTCATGAAGTTATTAACGGAAAAGCAAAAAGGATGAGCTTTTCAAATATCAAAGAAGTAGTTGATATGCCAGACCTAATTGATATTCAAAAACAATCATATGAATGGTTTTTGAAATCTGGACTAAGAGATGTATTATCTGATGCATCACCTATAGCGGATTTCTCAGGAAATTTGCTGTTAGAATTTGTAGACTATAGATTAGAAGAAGAAACGAAATATAGTATAGAGGAAGCAAAAGAAAGAAATACAAGTTATTCTTCTAGGCTACAAGTTCAAGTAAGACTTATTAATCGTGAAACTGGAGAAATTAAAGAACAAGAAATTTTCTTAGGCGATCTTCCAATAATGACTAGTAATGGTACATTTTTGATAAATGGAGCTGAAAGAGTTATTATTTCACAATTAGTACGTTCACCGGGCGTTTATTATGCCTCTGAAAGAGATAAGACAGGAAAATTTTTATATTCTGCTACTGTTATGCCTAATCGTGGAACATGGTTAGAATATGAAAGTGATTCTTCTGATATGATATATGCTAGAGTTGATAGAACTAGAAAGGTTCCGATTACTACTTTAGTAAGAGCTCTTGGAATAGAATCAGATCAACAAATAATAGATTTATTTGAAGATGATTTAATTAATAATGTTCTTTATAAAGATACAGCTAAAACACAAGATGATGCTTTGCTTGAAATTTATAAAAAGATAAGACCAAGCGAGCCTTTACATGTTGATGCTGCTAAGTCATTACTTTTTGGACTTCTTTTTGAGCCAAGAAGATATGATTTATCAAGAGTTGGAAGATATAAATATAATAAAAAATTGAGTATAGCAAATAGAATCGAAGGACAAATAGCAGCTGAAAATATTATAAATAATGAAACTGGTGAAATATTTGTAAATGCTGGTGAAGTTATTTCAGAAGAAAAGGCAAACGAAATAAAACAAGCTGGTATCAATGTTGTATATATTACAAGAGATGATAAAAGGGTTAAAATAATTGGAAATAATACAGTAGATATTTCTAAATATTTGGGAATTGAAATAGATAAAAATATTATCAAAGAAGAAGTTTACTTACCTGTATTAAAAGAAATACTTGAAAAAGTTGGAGATGCAGATGAAAAAGAATTAAGAAAACAAATTCGTTTAAATAGAGAACGCTTAGTCGTAAAATGTGCAACTTTAGATGATATTATTGCATCAATAAATTATTTTGTAAACTTTAGATTTGGCCTTGGATCAACAGATGATATTGATCATCTAGGAAACAGACGTGTAAGATGTGTAGGAGAATTGCTACAAAATCAATTTAGAATTGGTCTTGCAAGACTTGAAAGAGTTGTTCGTGAGAGAATGGCAACTCAAGACTTGGATGTTGCTACACCACAAACATTAATCAATATTAAACCTGTTGTAGGCGCTTTAAGAGAGTTTTTTGGTAGTTCGCAATTATCACAATTTATGGATCAAATTAATCCACTTGCAGAGCTTACACATAAAAGAAGAATATCTGCTTTAGGACCTGGCGGTTTATCAAGGGAAAGGGCAGGATTTGAAGTTCGTGATGTACATCATACTCATTATGGAAGACTTTGTCCAATAGAGTCTCCTGAAGGACCAAATATAGGACTTATTTCTTCACTTTCTACATTTGCCAAAATTAATAGATATGGATTTATAGAAACTCCATATAGATTAATAGATAAAGAAACAGGAATTGTAAAAGATGAAGTTGTTTATTTAACAGCTGATGAAGAAGATAAGTATATAGTTGCACAAGCAAATGAACCTTTAGATGAGGAAAATAAATTTGTACGTAAAAGAGTTAAAGTTAGACATCAAAATGAAATTGTTGAAATTGAAAGAGAAAAAGTTGATCTTATGGATGTCTCTCCAAAACAACTTGTTTCAGTTGCAACTGCTATGATTCCTTTCCTTGAAAATGATGATGCAAAACGTGCCCTTATGGGTGCAAACATGCAGCGTCAAGCTGTTCCATTAATAAAAGCTGAAAGTCCTATTGTAGGAACTGGAATAGAGTATAAGGCAGCAGTAGATTCTGGAATTGTTATAATAGCTAAAAATGATGGCGTTGTATCATATGTTAGTGCTGATAAGATTATTATTGATACTAAAAAAGGAAAAGATGAATATCATCTAGTAAAATATCAAAGATCTAACCAAGGTACATGTATTAATCAAAAACCAATAGTACAAAAAAATGAAAAAGTTAAAAAGGGTGATGTAATTGCTGATGGCCCTTCAACAGAAAATGGGGAACTTGCATTAGGTAAAAATATCCTAGTTGGATTTATGACTTGGGAAGGATATAATTACGAGGATGCGATATTAATATCTGAAGATTTAGTAAAAGATGATGTCCTTACAACTATTCATATAGAAGATTATGATTGCGAAGCAAGAGATACAAAACTTGGACCTGAGGAAATTACTAGGGAAGTTCCAAATGTTGGTGATGATGCATTAAAAGATTTGGATGAGAATGGAATAATTCGTATAGGTGCAGAAGTTGTTCCTGGTGATATTTTAGTAGGTAAAGTTACACCAAAAGGTGAAACTGAGCTTACTGCAGAAGAAAAATTGTTAAGAGCAATTTTTGGAGAAAAAGCAAGAGAAGTAAGAGATACATCTTTGAGAGTTCCTCATGGTGAAGCAGGTACAATTGTAGATGTAAAAATATTTACTAGAGATAATTGTGATGAACTTGCAGCAGGAGTTCATAAGGTTGTTAGAATTTATATAGCTCAGAAAAGAAAAATTTCTGTTGGTGATAAAATTGCAGGACGTCATGGTAATAAGGGTGTTATATCACGTATTCTTCCAAGAGAAGATATGCCATATTTACCTGATGGAACACCTTTACAAATTGTATTAAATCCTCTAGGTATACCATCACGTATGAATGTTGGTCAGGTTTTAGAAGTTCATTTAGGATATGTTGCAAAGACACTTGGATGGAAAATATCTACACCAGTATTTGATGGAGCAAAAGAAGCTGATATAAGAGCTCTGTTTGAAAAACAAGGCTTAAATCCAAACGGTAAATTTGTGTTACATGATGGTAGAACTGGTGAAGTATTTGATAGAGAAGTAACAGTAGGATATATGTATATGCTAAAACTATACCATATGGTTGAGGATAAAATACATGCTCGTTCTATTGGACCATATTCTTTAGTTACACAACAACCTCTAGGTGGTAAAGCACAGTTTGGTGGACAAAGATTTGGTGAAATGGAAGTTTGGGCTCTTGAAGCATATGGAGCATCATATACATTGCAAGAAATGCTTACAGTAAAATCTGATGATATTGTGGGACGTTTAAAAACTTATGAAGCAATCGTAAAAGGAGAAAGTATTCCAAAGCCTGGAATACCAGAATCATTTAGAGTTCTTACAAAAGAGTTACAAAGTTTAGGCTTAGACCTAAAGATGTATAGAGAAGATGAACAATTAGAACTTAGAGAATCAATGGAAGATGATACTGATGGAGTTGAACCATCATTTGAAGATGATGTAGCTATGAGTAGTGCTGCTAGTGATGACTTTTCTGGTATGTCACTTCAAGATGAAAATGGTGACGACATAGATGATACAGAGTTATCAGATGAAGATATTGATTTTATAAGTAATAATGAGTAAGGTATAAGGAGGAAATAAAATGCAAGATATGGATAATTTTGATAGATTAAGCATAGGACTTGCTTCTCCAGAAAAGATCAGAGAATGGTCAAAAGGCGAAGTAAAGAAACCTGAAACTATCAACTATAGAACACTTAAACCAGAAAGAGACGGACTATTTTGTGAGAAAATCTTTGGACCAACAAAGGATTGGGAATGTTATTGTGGTAAATATAAAAAAGTAAGATATAAAGGTATTATATGTGATAGATGTGGTGTTGAAGTTACTAAAAAGAAAGTAAGACGTGAAAGATTAGGGCATGTAGAGCTTGCTTGCCCTGTATCACACATCTGGTTTTTTAAAGGAATTCCTAGTAGGATGAGTTTAATATTAGATATTTCTCCCAAAGCTTTAGAAAAAGTATTGTATTTTGCTTCATATATTGTATTAGATGCGAAAGAATCTGGATTTAAAGTTTGTGATGTTATAAATGAGAGAGAATATAGAGAAGCATTAGAAAAATATGGCAATGATGGTATTAGAGTTGGAATGGGTGCTGAGGCTATTCGTGAACTACTTGCTAACGTTGATTTGCATAAATTATATAATGAAATTAAGAAAGACTTAGAAAAGGCTACTGGAGCAAAAAAACTAAAATTAATAAAAAGAATAGAGACGGTAGAAGCATTTATTGAATCTGGAAATAGACCTGAATGGATGATACTTGAAGTATTACCAGTAATACCTCCAGAGTTAAGACCTATGGTTCAATTAGATGGTGGAAGATTTGCAACATCTGATTTAAATGATTTGTATAGAAGAGTTATTAATAGAAATAATAGGTTAAAGAGGTTATTAGAATTAGAAGCTCCTGATATTATTGTTAGAAACGAAAAGAGAATGCTACAAGAATCTGTAGATGCTCTTATCGATAATGGTAGACGTGGAAGACCAATTACTGGTGCAGGTGGAAGAGCATTGAAATCTTTATCTGATATGCTAAAAGGTAAACAAGGTAGATTTAGACAAAACTTACTTGGAAAAAGGGTTGACTATTCGGGACGTTCAGTTATAGTTGTTGGACCTGAACTTAAGATATATCAATGTGGATTACCAAGAGAAATGGCTCTTGAACTATTTAAACCATTTGTCATGAAAGAACTTGTAAAAAGGAAAATGGCATTTAATATCAAAAATGCTAAGAGAATGGTAGAGAGAACAGCTGTTGAGGTTTGGGATGTATTAGAGGAAGTTATTAAGGATAGACCTGTTATGTTAAACCGTGCCCCTACACTACATAGACTTGGTATACAAGCTTTTGAGCCAGTTTTAGTAGAAGGAAGAGCTATAAAGTTGCATCCACTTGTTTGTCCAGCATTTAATGCAGACTTTGATGGTGACCAAATGGCTGTACACGTTCCATTATCACCTGAAGCAGTAGCTGAAGCAAAACTTTTAATGCTTGCTTCAAATAACTTATTAAAACTACAAGATGGTAAGCCAGTAACAGTACCTTCACAGGATATGATACTAGGAAGTTACTATTTAACAGTAGATATTGAAGAAGAACCCGGAAAAGGAAAAATATTCTCAAGTATTGATGAAGTAATGATGGCTTATGATGAGGGTGTAATAGGAATGCATGTTCCTGTGAAAGTTAGAGTAACCAAAGAGATAGATGGCAAAGAAGTGACAGGAATTATCGATGCAACAGCTGGTAGACTTATCTTTAATAGTTATATTCCTCAAGATATAGGATTTGTTGATAGAAGTTTAGAAGAAAATAGATTAAAACTTGAAATTGATTTTCCTGTTAGAAAGAAAGAATTAGGACAAATTATAGATAAGTGTATTTCTAAACATGGTATAACAAAGACTGCAGTAGTATTAGATGATATAAAATCATATGGATATAAATATTCAACAAAGTCTGCTACAACAGTTTCTGTATCAGATATTGAAATACCAGAGGAGAAGCCAAAAATTCTTGAAAATGCTGAGACAGAAGCGGAAAAAGTGTTAAAAAATTATAAGCGTGGACTTATATCAAATGAAGAAAGATATAATGAAATTATTAAGATTTGGTCAAAAGCTACAGACGATATTCAAGCTGCAATTATGAGCAATCCAAATAAAATGAATCCAATCCAGATGATGGCTCATACTGGTGCTAGAGGTAATCCTACACAGATAAGGCAGTTATCAGGTATGCGTGGTCTTATGGCTAATACAATGGGTCAAACAATAGAGCTTCCTATTAAGTCTTGCTTTAAAGAAGGTCTTGATGTTCTTGAATTCTTTATAGCATCTCATGGTGCTAGAAAGGGACTTGCAGATACAGCTTTAAGAACAGCAGACTCTGGTTATTTAACGAGAAGACTTGTTGATGTTAACCAAGATGTTATTGTTATGGAAGAAGATTGTGGAACACATGAGGGATTTGAAGTATCAGCCATTATGGAAAGTGGAGAACCAATCGAAAAACTATATGAAAGAATTGAAGGAAGATATCTTGCACAAGACATTGTAGACCAAGATGGAAATATTGTTTATGAAAGAGATACCTATGTTAATGATGAAGTTGCTAATAAAATAGTAAAAATGGGTATAGAAAAAGTAAAAATTAGATCTGCTCTTACTTGTGAATCTATGAGAGGTGTTTGTGCAAAATGCTATGGTAAAAACTTAGCAACTGGTGAACCAATTACTCCAGGTGAGGCGATTGGTATAATAGCTGCTCAATCAATAGGTGAGCCAGGAACTCAGCTTACTATGAGAACTATCCATAGTGGTGGTGTTGCAGGTTCTGATATTACTCAAGGTCTTCCTAGAGTTGAAGAGCTTTTCGAAGCTAGAAAGCCAAAAGGTGTTGCTATGGTATCTGAAATTGATGGTACTGTAACAATTGGCGAACATGGTGCTAATAAAGAAGTTATTGTAACAAGAGATGATAAACATGTTGAAAAATATTTGATTGCATATGGAATGAGACTTGTTGTAAATAATGGAGATGTTATTAAAGCTGGTGATAGAATAACTGAAGGTTCATTGAACCCACATGACATTATCAGAATTAATGGAGATATAGCAGTTCAAAATTATTTAATCGAAGAAGTTCAAAAAGTATATAGGACACAGGGTGTTCATATTAATGATAAACATATTGAAATTGTTGCACGTCAAATGCTTAGAAAAATATTTATAGAGGATTCTGGTGAGACTTCACTTATAGCTGGTTCTACTGTTGATATGACAGAATTTAAGAGAGAGAATAAAAAGGCTCTTCAAGAAGGTAAGAAAGTAGCTCAAGGTAAGAAAACATTACTTGGTATAACTAAAATAGCACTTCTTACAGATTCATTCCTATCTGCAGCTTCATTCCAAGAAACAGCTAGAGTTCTTACAGATGCTGCTGTTAAAGGAAAAGTTGATAAATTACAAGGACTAAAAGAAAACGTAATTATTGGACGTTTAATTCCAGCAGGTACTGGTGTTATTAATTATAGTGATATTGAAGTTGAAACAGTTGAACCCGAAATTATAGTACCAAAAGAGGAAAAAGAGGAAGGAAATTTATACGAGAGTGAGATTTCTGCAGAAACAATTGAAGAATAATGTTATAAAAGAGGATTTATTTTAAAATCCTCTTTTATTTATTGAAAAAAATACATATATATATTAAAATAAAGGTAATTAGTATAATGGAGGTGCAAGTGAAAAAATTTATAAAACATGTATTGTATTTAACTATGATTTCTTTTTTGATTGGCTACATTTATGTAAATAAAGAAGATGTAAAAAATATGGTCGCTACTATTGAAATATATTCTAAAGCTATCACTATAACAGAATATGAATATACAGAAGAATTTGATATAAATAATATAAAAGTTAATACAAATAATTATTATTATAAAAAATTGAGTGATAATCAAAAGACTATTTATCATTCGCTTGCTAATGGGATAAGAGAACTAAACAAAGAGATTATACTAAAAAATTATGAATATACAGATAGGCAAACTTCACTTGAAGATGTTGAATTAGTTTTTAGTTATTTTTGTTTAGATCATCCGGAAGTCTTTTACTTAAATAATAGTTATACTGTATCTACGGTAAATTCCGTATTGGGAAGCAAAATAACTATAGAAGTAAGCTATTCTGTAGAAAGTATTGATGATCTAAATGCAAAAGTAAATAAAATAAATGACGTGATAGATAGCTATTTGGAAGATGTAGAAGGAAAGTCACAGATGGAAGCAGAAATAATTTTACATGATAATCTTGCTAAAAATGTGGTATACTATGAATATTCGGATGTAGAAAATGTTCCTGCTAATTGTCATACGATTGAGGGAGCTTTTTTGAATCATTCTGCTGTGTGTGATGGACTATCAAAAGCATTACAAGTTTTGCTTAGTAATGCCGGCATGAGAAATATTATTGTTTTAGGAAAATTAGAAGCAGCACCTCATGCTTGGAATATGGTAAAATTAGATGATAAATGGTATAATTTAGATATAACTTCTAATAAATCTATTCAATTAGATTTAGAAGAAAATACAGTTATTCATACTTATTTTAATGTAAGTGATGAGATAATCAATAAAACGCATACTTTTGATAATAAAGAATTATTACCAGTATCTGAGAATTTAAATGGTAGATATAATTATTATATTTATACTAATAAATATATAAGTAGTGAAGACAACGTTAAAGTTAAATTAAAGACAATTATTGAGGATAATGAAGATAAAGATATATTAGAATTTTATACAGAAAATACTAATAACATTCAGTCTAATATTTATAATACTATTATTAGTGCTAATAAGACAGAATATTTAAAAGATAGACAGTTTAGCTATTATAATATTTTGAATACATATATAGTTTTAAAAAATAGAAATTAATATTGATAAAAATAATGATATATTGTATAATCTAATATTAACAAGGGGAGAGATATTATGGAATTTTTAGAAGATATTTGGTTTTGGATTTTAGATTTTATAGATGATCATACCAGAGAGTTAAAAATTTTTGGAATTACATTTATTATTGCTATTATAGCTGGAGTAACAGCGTATATTGTAATAGATCCAATAAAAATCAAATGGGTTGGAGAAGATATAAATCTTATTGCAACAAATGCTAGTTCCCTAAATTATACAGCGGTTGCTTATAATAGAAAAGCTAGTGATTATGAGGTAGAGTATGAAGTTACAGGTGGACAAATTCATACAGATGAGGAAGGAAATTTGATATGGGAACTTCCTATTGAAGAAGGAACATATACAATAACTGCAAAACATGATAATGTATCATCTAGTAAAAATATAACAGTGTTAGGAAATGCACTTATTAATGATTTAGCCTTAAAAGTAGAAGAAGTATTGATGAAGGATACTGATAATGATGGATTAACTGATAATTATGAAACTACAATATCACTTACAGATCCTAATGTTAATGATACAGATGGTGATGGTATCTATGATGGCGACGAGGTGATGCTTGGTTTAAATCCACTTGAACCAGATTCAAAATCTGATGGTCTTTCAGATAATCAGAGAGAACTAAGCTATAAGGTAGAGGAAAAAAATATTGGGATAAGAGTTGACTTAAATGGAAGAGGTAATTTATTTTCAACAACAATAGATTCTTATCAAACAGAAACTTTGGGAAATGTTAATGCGATTGTAACTGAATTGTATGCGGTAAATACAAAGGCTGACTTAAATAAAGCAAATATTACTATAACATATGACAAAAATAAATTGAGTGATTTAGGAATAGATGAAAATAATTTAGCTATTTATGAATTAAATGAAAATGATAATTCTTTTGAAAGGCTAGAGACAAGCGTAAATACTGAACTAAGTACTGTAAGTACAGAAGTGACTGAACTAGGAAAGTATTTTGTTGCTGATAAATCAACTTTAAAACCAAGTTTAACAACTGAGCTTGCTTTTGTAATTGATAATTCTGGTTCTATGTATCCAAAAGAAGAAATTGCAGACAGTGAGGAAAATGATGTAAATTTTAGAAGAGTTGAACTATCCAATAAATTGATTGATAAATTAAAGGGAAATTATAAATTTTCTGCTGGTAAATTTACCTTTGAGTATACAAATCTAGCTAATATGACTTCTGATAAAGAAGAAGTAAAAAATAGTATTAATACTATAAAAACTAGTATAGAAAACTTTACTGGTACTTATATAGGAAATGCTATCAGTAATTCTTTGAAGCAATTTAGTGATGATGAAAATATTAATAGAAAATATATGCTTCTTTTAACAGATGGTAAGGATACTACTGGAGTGGAAGGATATAATGGTGAATTATTGAAAAATACTATTAAAGAAGCAAAAGCAAAGGGAGTAAAAATTTATACTATCGGTTTGGGAGACGTAATAGATAAGAAAGTACTAAATGAGATTGCTACTTCTACAGGTGGTAAATATTATTTTGCATCCACTGCAGCCGATTTGGACAATATTTTTGATTTAATTTCTGCTGAATTAAATTATAATTTAATAGATACTAATGGAGATAACGTTGATGAACATGTATTAATAAGTGATTCTGGCTTTACTGCTAAAAGAGATGGACTTTCTTTTTCAAATTTTGCAAATTCTTCTAATGTATATGGAGCTTCTTATGGAATGTCACTTTTGGCCAAATTATATTATGAAAATAATTTAGACCCTTCATACAAACCAATCACTATAAAAGTTGGTGATCAAGTGATAGAAGCAAAAGCTGCTGAAACAGGATTTTTACCTATTAACGAGACTGCTCTTTATAAATATTCGCCAGAAAATTTAAAATTTTTTGCTGATTTACCAAAAGATTTTTGGTCAACTGATATTCAAAGCGGAACTTTGAAAATAAAAGATGAATATAAGTCTACATTAGGATTAATGCTATTTTCTATATATGAACAAGATTATACGAAGGATACAGTTAAATTTAAAAAATATGAAAATTATATGCTTGATATAGAACAAATTAATAATGATGAATTAGTGTATGATTTAATAAGTATAACTGAATCAGAGGTAAGATTATTACAATTAATAAATAGGTTAGATATATATCGATACAGAGATGAAGAATTTAGTTTTATCGATGATAATGATAAAGCTTATAGTAAATTAGTAGAAGAAATGGAAAATAATAGACCAGTATTGTTAAAATTAAACGATAAATATACAGTCCTTGGTTTAAAGTTATTGGCTGACTCTAGCAATATGAATAAACAAAAAATAGAAGTATATGATCCAAACTATAGCGGTCAAATAAAATATATAGAAGTAGAAAGAATAAAAATTGCCAAACCAGAAGACTATAATGAGATTAATTCCAAATATGAATATAAATTTACTTATCAAGGTATAAAATCAAATGTATCTATAAGTATACCAAATTTAGCATCAAACTTATGATGCATCAGTGAAAAAACATACCCTAAAACTGGGTATGTTTTTTTAATTTAACATTATAGTATTTATGTAAAATTCATACAAATATGTTGACTTTTAAGGGTATATTTAGTATAATAATATACGTACTTATAGTTTTAAGTATATATCAATAGAAAGAGAGGTGAATTTAAGTGCCTACATTTAGCCAATTAGTAAGAAAAGGTAGAGATAACAAGGTAACAAAATCTAAGTCACCAGCTTTACAAAGAGGATATAACTCTAGAAAGAAAGCTGCTACTAATCAATCTTCACCACAAAAGAGAGGTGTTTGTACTGTTGTAAAAACACAAACTCCTAAAAAACCAAATTCTGCTTTACGTAAAGTTGCCAGAGTAAAATTAACAAATACAATGGAAGTAACAGCATATATTCCAGGAATTGGTCATAATTTACAAGAACATAGTGTTGTGTTGATTAGAGGAGGAAGGGTTAAAGATCTTCCAGGTGTTCGTTATCACATTGTTAGGGGAGTACTTGATACTGCAGGTGTTGCAAATAGAGTACAATCAAAATCAAAATATGGTGCAAAAAGAGCAAAGAAAAAATAAAATTAAATTAGGCGCTTAAGTTTATATAATAAACCTATAGCCCTTACAAAAATTAAAAGTTTTTGAGTACCTTAGAATCCATATGGATTCAAAAAAATCAATTAAGGAGGGAAGAAAAGTGGCAAGAAAAGGACATATTGCAAAAAGAGATGTAATGCCAGATCCAGTATACAATTCAAAAGTTATAACAAAACTTATAAACAAAGTAATGTGGGATGGTAAAAAAGTTACAGCTCAAAAAATAGTTTATGGTGCTTTTGATATAGTTGCTGAGAAAACTGGTAGAGATGCTTTAGATGCTTTCCAACAAGCATTAGATAATGTTACTCCAGCTTTAGAAGTTAAGGCAAGACGTGTTGGTGGAGCAACATATCAAGTTCCAATGGAAATTAGGGCAGATAGAAAACAATCACTTGCAATTAGATGGTTAGTTGAATATGCTAGAAAAAGAAACGAGCATAGTATGGAAGCAAGACTTGCAGGTGAAATCATGGATGCAATAAACGGTCAAGGTGGAGCATTCAAGAAAAAAGAAGATACACATAAAATGGCAGAAGCTAACAAAGCATTTGCACATTATAGATGGTAATTTAGGGAGGAGGAAAAAATTTTTATGGCAGGAAGAGAATATCCTCTTGAGAGGACTAGAAATATCGGTATCATGGCACATATTGATGCTGGTAAAACAACTACTACTGAAAGAATACTATTTTATACAGGTAAAACTCATAAAATAGGTGAAGTTCATGATGGCGGAGCAACTATGGACTGGATGGCTCAAGAGCAAGAAAGAGGTATTACAATAACTTCAGCTGCAACTACATGTTTTTGGAATAATAATAGAATCAATATTATAGATACTCCAGGGCATGTTGATTTTACTATTGAAGTTGAAAGATCTCTTAGAGTTTTAGATGGTTCTGTTACAGTATTGTGTGCTAAGGGTGGAGTTCAACCACAATCTGAAACTGTTTGGAGACAAGCAAATAAATACAATGTACCAAGAATGGTATATGTTAACAAAATGGATATCACTGGTGCTGATTTTTATAATTGTGTAAAACAATTAAGAGAAAGATTACAAGCTAATGCAGTTCCAATTGCACTTCCAATAGGTAAAGAAGATACATTCAAAGGTATCGTTGATTTATTAAAAATGGAAGCTTGTATTCACTATGATGATCTTGGTAAAGATGTTAGACGTGAAGCAATACCAGAAGATATGAAAGAAATTGCTGAACAATATAGAGCAGAATTAATTGAACATATTGCAGAACAAGATGATGAATTAATGGAAAAATATTTAAATGGTGAAGAATTTACTGTTGACGAAATGAAAGCTGCAATAAGAAAATCTACAATAGCAAATACTATGGTTCCTGTAACATGTGGAAGCTCATATAAAAATAAAGGTGTTCAAGAGTTACTTGATAACATCGTGGATTATATGCCAGCTCCAACTGATATTCCACATATTAAAGGAGTATTAGAGGATGGAACAGAAGCTGAAAGAAAATCTTCTGATGAAGAACCATTTGCTGCTCTTGCATTTAAAATAATGACAGATCCTTATGTTGGTAAATTAACTTTCTTTAGAGTATATTCAGGTACTCTTGAAAGTGGGTCATATGTATTAAATGCTAATAAAGGTAAAAAAGAAAGAATTGGAAGACTGATTCAAATGCATGCTAACTCAAGACAAGACATAGATAAAGTTTACGCTGGAGATATAGCCTGTGCTGTTGGATTAAAAGATGTTGTAACTGGTGATTCGCTATGTGATGAAAATCATCCAATTATTCTAGAATCTATAGAATTTCCAGAACCAGTTATAGATATATCAATTGAACCTAAAACAAAAGCTGACCAAGAAAAAATGAGTATCGCTTTACAAAAATTAGCAGAAGAAGATCCTTCATTTAAAACATATACAAATCAAGAAACTGGTCAAACAATAATTGCTGGTATGGGAGAATTACACTTAGACATTATTGTTGATAGAATGAAAAGAGAATTTAAAGTGGAAGCAAATGTTGGTAAGCCACAAGTTGCTTATAAGGAAACTATTAGAAAACCAGTTAGAGTTGAAGGTAAATTCATAAGACAATCTGGTGGTAAAGGACAATATGGTCATGTATGGCTAGAAGTTGAACCTAATGAACAAGGTAAGGGTTATGAATTTGAATCAAAAATTGTTGGTGGTGTTGTTCCTAAGGAATATGTTAAGCCAACTGATGAAGGTGTTCAAGATGCAATGAAAGCGGGTATACTTGCAGGATACCCAGTTGTAGATGTAAAAGTTGCTCTTGTTGATGGATCTTATCATGATGTTGACTCATCAGAAGCTGCATTCCATATAGCAGGTTCTATGGCTTTTAAAGAAGCTTGTCGTCAAGGCGGTGCAGTATTACTTGAACCAATAATGAAAGTTGATATTATCGTTCCAGAAGAATACATGGGTGATGTTATTGGTGATGT
This sequence comes from Clostridia bacterium, assembly GCA_030524345.1. Lineage (GTDB taxonomy): Bacteria > Bacillota > Clostridia > TANB77 > CAG-465 > CAG-465. The sequence goes on from JAUNGP010000005.1 coordinate 26,753, forward strand.
AAATGCTAGACGTGGAAGAATGGAGGGAATGGATACAGTTCAAGGAACTACAACTATTCATTCATACATACCACTTTCTGAAATGTTTGGTTATGCAACAGATTTAAGATCAAAAACACAAGGTAGAGGTGTTTATTCTATGGAACCATCTCATTATGAGGAAGTTCCAAAATCAGTTCTAGAGACTATAGTAGCTCAAAGAACAAAGAAAGACTAATATGTCAAAAACAGGTTAATTACACTTAAATGTATTGCAAAATACGAGAAAGTGTAGTAAAATATACGAAAAGATGCATATAATGCATTATGAGTGAATTTAAGGAGGAATTTAAAATGGCAAAAGCTAAGTTTGAAAGAAACAAACCACATGCTAACATTGGTACTATAGGTCACGTTGACCATGGTAAAACAACTTTAACAGCTGCAATTACTAAATACTGTAGCTTACTAGGTGGAGCAGAATTTAAAGCATATGATCAAATTGATGGTGCTCCAGAAGAGAGACAAAGAGGTATCACTATCTCTACAGCTCACGTTGAATATGAAACAGCTAACAGACACTATGCTCACGTTGACTGTCCAGGACACGCTGACTATGTAAAGAACATGATTACTGGTGCTGCACAAATGGATGGTGCAATACTAGTTGTATCTGCTGCTGATGGCCCTATGCCACAAACAAAAGAACATATTTTACTTGCAAGACAAGTTGGTGTTCCATATATCGTTGTATTTATGAACAAATGTGATATGGTTGATGATCCAGAACTATTAGAATTAGTTGAAATGGATATCAGAGATTTATTAAATAAATATGAATTCCCTGGGGATACTACTCCAATCATTCATGGTTCAGCTCTTAAAGTTTTAGAGTCTACATCAACAGATCCAGAAGCTCCAGAATATCAATGTATAAAAGAACTTCTTGATGCAGTTGATACATATATACCAACTCCACAAAGAGAAACTGATAAACCTTTCTTAATGCCAGTTGAAGATGTATTTACAATTACTGGTAGAGGAACAGTTGCTACAGGAAGAATTGAAAGAGGAACATTAAAACTTGGAGAAGAAGTTGAAATTGTTGGTCTTTCTGAAGAAAAGAAGAAAACAGTTGTAACTGGTATTGAAATGTTTAGAAAAGAACTTGCATCTGCTGAAGCAGGAGATAATGCTGGTGTTCTTTTAAGAGGAATTCAAAGAAATGAAATTGAAAGAGGACAAATTATTTCTAAACCAGGTTCAATACATCCACATACTGAATTTGAAGCTGAAGTATATATCTTAACTAAAGAAGAAGGTGGAAGACATACTCCATTCTTCCAAGGATATAGACCACAATTCTATTTTAGAACAACAGATGTTACAGGTGTTATTGAATTACCAAAAGAAAAAGAAATGGTAATGCCAGGAGAAAATGTAACTATGAAAATTAAACTTATCACTCCAATCGCTATAGAAAAAGGATTAAAATTTGCTATACGTGAAGGTGGAAGAACAGTTGGTGCTGGTAACGTTTCTAATATAGTAGAGTAATGTGAATTAAATACTAATCCAATATTAAGAGCTCTAGTCATTGACTAGGGCTCTTTATTGCATTAATTATGCAGATATGTTATAATATATAACGGTCTTTATATTTATGTATGTACTAATTAGGAGGGATACATGTGTGCATAGTATTTAATAAAGCTAGAACGGTTACTATAAAATATGATTCGAATTTTAAGTTTGAAATTTTAGATGATCAAGGTGATATTTTACTTTGGAGAGCGACATTAAAAAAATTTTTAGAAAGAATTGTCTTTAGTCATAAAGATATAAAGCGAATAAAATTTTGTTTATATGATAAAAATGGCAAGTATCTTTTCGAGATAGTAATTCATAGTAATCAATTTTTTAATGGTATAAGGTGTTGTTTTGATACTGCTGAAGTGTTAAAAATTGATTTTCTAGATACAAATTATGAATCAATATGTAAGTATATGATATTAAGAAGAAATATTTATGGTTACAATTTTTATAGAACAGGGCGTTAAGCTAGGAGTACAGTATAATCTCAATTGATTATACTGTACTTTTACTTGATTATAATTAAAATATATATTAAAAATATAAAATTTATCAAAAAATTAGGAATACTATTGACAATACTGAGTAAATATTAGATAATAGTGATATATATGAGGAATCAAGGAGGTGCGAAAATGGAATCAATTTTTGAAAGAGTAAAAGAAGTAATTGCTGAGCAACTAGGAATAGAGGAAATGGAAACAATTACGATGGAGACAACTTTTATTGATGATCTAGGTGCAGATTCTTTAGATATTGTTGAACTGATAATGGCGTTAGAGGAAGAATTTGATATGGAAATTCCTGAAGCCGAAGCTGAAAAAATCACATCAGTGGGTGATGTTGTAGATTATATAAAAAATAATCAATAAAATTTGATTATGGTCCCTATTATTTAGCTTAATAGGGCTATTTTTATGCCCTTACTTGAAAAAGAGAGATAATTTATGTATAATATATGATATAAAGGAGTAATTAAAATGATAGAAGAGGATAAACTTTTACATTTACAAGCAAAACTACAATATGTATTTAATGATATATCGCTATTAAAAATGGCATTAACCCATAAATCTTATGCCTATGAACAAGGGACAACAACTGGAAATGATTATAATGAGAGAATAGAGTTTTTAGGCGATGCAATTCTTGAACATATAATATCTGAGAAATTATATTTACATACACCAATTTTAAAAGAAGGTGATATGACTAAAAAAAGAGCTGCCATTGTATGTGAAGCTTCTTTAAGTTCTGCACTTCGACGTATTAATGGTCAAGATTATATTTATCTTGGAAAATGTGAAAAAACAACAAATGGGAAACTAAAAGATGCTATCATTGCAGATGCATTTGAAGCTATACTTGGGGCTATATATTTAGATGCTGGATACGAAATTGCATCACAAATTTGTTTAAGATTATTAGATAGAGAAATTAAAACTGTGCTTTCGGGCGGTATGCTAAATATAGATTATAAAACAAAATTACAAGAAAAATTGCAAAAGCATGGAAATGTGAAGATTGAATATATACCAGTCAAAGAAGAAGGTCCCGAGCATGATAAAACCTTTACTGTTGAACTATACTTTAATGATCAAAAGATAGGTGATGGAGTTGGAAAAAGTAAAAAGCAAGCTGAACAACATGCCGCAGAATGTGCCCTTGAAAACTTGCGAAAACATTGATATAGAATTAGATTTAAAATATGAATTAAAGAATTTTATAAATAAAGAAGAACAATATACAATTCCAATTTTTATACCGCATAGAGGATGTAAAAATGAATGTGTATTTTGTAATCAAAGAAAAATAAGTGGTGTCACAAGTGATGTAACTGCAAAGGATGTTGATCAAATCATATCGAATAGGTTGAAAGAATTCTCAATGGGACATACTAAAAAAGTGGAAGTGGCTTTTTTTGGTGGAAGCTTTACGGGAATCCCATTAGCTAATCAAATTAGATATTTAAGAATTGCTAATAAATATGTGAAATCTGGAGAAGTTTCTTCTATTAGAATTTCTACTAGACCAGATTATATTTCTGCCTCTATTTTAAAAGTACTAAAAAGGTATCATGTAGAAACAATAGAACTTGGAGTGCAATCTATGGTTGATGATGTGTTAAATGAATCTAGGAGAGGGCATACCAAACTGGATGTTATACGAGCTTCCAAGCTGATAAGATTATTTGGCTTTCATTTAGGCCATCAAATTATGGTTGGATTACCTAATAGTAATTTAGAAAAAGAGCTTATTACCATTACCAATGTCTTAAAACAGAAACCAACTGAGCTTCGAATATATCCAGTTTATGTCATAAAACCTAGTGAATTATATGATATGTATAAATTGGGAAAATATGTTCCCCTATCATTAGAAGATGCAATTTATAGATGTCATAAAATAATTAATCGATGTCAAGAAACAGATGTGAAAATCATTAGACTTGGTTTACAATCTACAGATGAAATTTGTAAAAAGAATTCGGAAATTGTAGGACCAGTATCTGATAACTTTGCTGAATATGTGATGTCAGATATTATTAAGGAAAGAATAGAAAAAGAATTGTTAAACAAAAGAATAGATAAAAAGAAAAACATCCATTTAAATATTTTAGTGCCTAGTAGATATATATCTGTAACTATAGGTCCTAAAAAAAGTAATAAGATTTATTTTGAGAAAAAATACGGTTTAAAGTATAAAGTTAAAGGAGTTATGTGAGTGAAAAAGGTTATATTTGCTGCAAGTTCTGGAGGCCATATTACAGAAATATTAAAATTAGAAGAATTATTTAATGAATATAAGTACTTACTTGTTACAGAAAAAACAGATATTACAGAAAACTTAAAGGATAAGTACAATATTGAATATTTAAAATATGGACCAAATAAGAATATTTTTAAGTATGTATATATTATATTGTGTAATTTAGTCAAATGCACAAAAATAATTTTAAAATTTAAACCTAATACTATTGTGTCTACTGGTGCTCAGATAGGTGGTTTTATGTGTTTTGTGGGAAAATTATTTGGAGCAAAAGTTATTTATATAGAGTCACTGGCAAAGACACAGACTTTATCTAAAACGGGAAAAAATGTGTATAAAATTGCAGATAAATTTTACGTTCAGTGGAAAAGCTTAGAAAAAAAATACAGTAAAGCTGAATATTTAGGAAGGTTGATTTAGATGATTTTCGTAACTATTGGAACTCAGAAACAACAATTTACACGACTTTTAGAAATGCTTGAAAACTCAACAGAGTTAAAAAATGATGAAATTGTTGTGCAAGCAGGATATACTAAATATGATAGTGATAGGTTAAGAGTGTTAGATTTCATTACATTTGAAAAAATGGAAGAATATATTGACGAATCTGAATTTGTAATTTGTCATGGTGGTGTGGGATCTATTTTTACTGCACTTAAAAGAAATAAAAAAGTCTTAGTTGTACCAAGGCTTAGCAAATATAAAGAACATATCAATGATCATCAATTAGAAATTTGTGAACAGCTTGAAAAGGATGGCTTTATATTATATTTAAAAGATGAAAAAAATTTTGATAAAATGATACGAAGAATAAGAAGAAGGAAAAATAAGGAATATAAATCAGATAAAAGTTTTCTAGATAAACTAAGAAAAGAAATATAAAAATGATAAATTTACAAAGAATATTTTAAAAGAATACTTGGAGGATTAGTATGAATAAAACAAATGAAAAGATAAAAAGTAAGTTTTTAAATAAATCATTAGATGCCATATTTATTGTATTAGGCGCATACTTAGTAAGTCTTGGAATTAATATGTTTTTGCTACCACATAAAATGACAACGGGTGGAGTAAGTGGTATTGCTACTATTTTGTACTATCTATTTGATATTCCAATGGGAATTTCAATACTGTTTATCAATTTACCACTCTTTTTAATATCTTTGTATAAATTAGGTGTCAAGTTTAGTTTTAAAACTGTAATATCTACAATTCTTATGTCTATATTTTTAGAATTATTTTCATATGATGCACTGATACTTAATAATCCTATAGATTTATTTACTTCTTGCGTTTTTGGAGGATTAATTGTTGGACTGGGATTGTCTCTTGTATTGAAAGCTGGAGCAAGTACGGGAGGATCAGATTTACTTGCGCAAATTATTTATAAAGTTACAAAAATACAAAGTTTAAGTAATATTTTACTTGTAATAGAGATGATTATCATTCTTTCTATTATGATTGTATTTAAAGATCTGAATATAGGGTTGTATTCCATTATTGCACTTTTTATTTCTACTAAGGTAATTGATATCATATTTACAGGGGTAGATTATATTAAAGTTGTTACAATCATTACAAAAAAGTCTGATAAAGTAATTGAACCAATATTAAAAGATCTAAAAAGAGGAGCAACTATTACCAATAGTATTGGAGCTCATAGTGGTGAAGAGATAACTACTATAACTTGTATTATTACAAGGCCGCAAATGGCTAAAATAAAAGAAATTATACGAGAAAATGACAGTAATGCTATCATGTATGTTACCACGGCAAATGAAGCTTCTGGAAACGGATTTAAGAATATATAGGAGGAATTATGGAAGACTTAAAAAATATTGCAAATAATATTCGAAAAGATATTATTCATATGATTTATAGTGCTGGATCTGGACATCCCGGTGGCAGTTTATCATGTGTGGAAATACTAGTAGCACTATATCATCATATTATGGATTTATCTGATAATGATGATGGTATGAGAAAAGATAAATTTATTCTTTCAAAAGGACATGCGGCACCAGCATATTATGCGATCCTTGCTAGTAAAGAATATATCAAAAAAGAAGATTTAGTAACACTGAGAAAATATGATAGTTATTTAGAGGGACATCCTAGTAATAAAATTAATGGTGTAGATGTTTCAAGCGGATCTTTGGGGCAGGGGATGTCAATAGCAAATGGTATGGCCTTAGAAAAAAGACTGTCTCATAAAGAAGGAATGGTATATTGTCTTTTAGGCGATGGCGAAATGGAAGAAGGCCAAGTATGGGAAGCTTTTATGACTTCAAATAAGTATAATTTATCAAATGTTGTGGCAATTATTGATAGTAATGGATTACAAATAGATGGAACTGTCGATACTGTCAAGAAATTAAATCATTTATCTAATAAAATAGAATCGTTTGGATTTAATACTGTTACTGTTAATGGACATGATTTTGATGAATTAATTGAGGCATTAGAAAATGCTAAGAAATCTCAAAAACCTAACTGTATTATTGCAAAAACCATTAAGGGAAAAGGAGTTTCATTTATGGAAAATGAAGTGAAATGGCATGGAAAAGGATTATCAGAAGATGAGTATAAAAAAGCGATGCAGGAGTTAGGAGGTATGTAAATGAAATCAACAAGGAAAGCTTATGGAGAATTTTTAGTAGAAGAAGGAGAAAAAAATAACGATATTGTTGTCTTTGATGCTGATTTAGCTTCTGCTACTCAAACTAAATTATTTGCAGATCATTTTCCAAATAGACATTTTGACATAGGAATAGCTGAGCAAGACATGGTTGGAACTGCTTGTGGAATGGCTCTTTCTGGTAAGAAAGTATTTGCCTCTAGCTTTGCAATGTTTCTTGCAGGCAGAGCCTATGAGCAAATTAGGAATACTGCTGCTTATTCACATGTTGATATAAATCTTTGTGCTACCCATGCAGGCCTTGCAGTAGGAGAGGATGGAGCGACTCATCAATGTATAGAAGATATTGCTTTAATGAATGTTATTCCAGATATGAAGATATTTTCTCCAGCTGATGAGATGGCAACAAAGAAAATACTAAAACAATGTCTAAATATCAATGGCACAAAATATATAAGACTTGGAAGAAGTGATACACCAGATATTTATAGTGATATTTTTGAATTTTCGCTTGGAGGTTCCCATACTTTTGGATGTGGAGCCGATGGAACTATATTTGCTACAGGAATGACAGTAAGTCTTGCATTGGAGGCAAAAACTTTATTAAAAGAAAAAGGAATAGAAGTAAGAGTGGTAGATTTATATTGCATTAAACCAGTAGATAAGTTTGCCGTACTAAAATCTGCTAAAGAAACAGAAAAGTTAATTTCTATAGAGGATCATAGTATTATTGGAGGGATAGGAAGCATTATTTCAAACGTATTATCAGATGAGTATCCAAAAAAATTAGTAAAAATTGGTGTAAATGATCAATTTGGCAAGTCTGGTAATGCACAAAAAATATATGAATTATATGGTATAACGGTAGAAAATATAATAAATCAGTTTGGTTAATATGGATAAAAAGAGTAATTGTATGAACCTTATTTAGTTCATAAGAAAAATTACTCTTTTTCTTTACTTATTCATTGTTTAGTGATATAATAATCTCGCTTTAAAGGATTGATGCTTTTTAAACTATAAAAGTAGAAAATGGAGGAGAAAATGAAAGAGGGGCTTTTAGAAGTATTAGTCGGAAAAAAAATAACTATAATTGGCCATGATAGTTGTGATATTGATAGTTTCATATCTGCAAAGCTTCTATCAAAATTACTTGATTTTTTAAATGTTAATAATGAAGTTTTGATTTTAGATTCCGTTGAAGAAGATGAAACTTATAAAATAGTTAAGGAAAATTTTCAGATTGACTTAAAAGATTATTACTGTAATTTTGAAGATGAAAAGAGACATTTATTTTTAGTGGATCATTATGAAACAAAGCATTTTGGTAGTGTTATAGCTTGCATTGATCACCATCCTAATCAGAGTGATATAGTTTATCCATATTACTATTTTAGAAGATCTTGTTCAACATCTTATTTGATTTACGAATTGATGCAAGAATTTGGGTATATACCGAATGTTTTGGAGATGAAAATGATCATATTATCTATGATGGTTGATACTATGGGCTTTAGAAGTGAAAAAACTGTAGCCCAAGAAGTTATCGTAGCTAAATCATTAATGAAAAAATATGGATTTTCTTTTAACGATTTAGAAAGGATTAGTTTATGTTTAACAGACATTTCTCATATGAGTGTAGACGAAATAATCTATCATGGTGTGAAAAGCTACAATTATAATGGAAAAAACGTGAAATCAAGCTATTTGCAACTCTGGGAAGAACCTTCTAAAGAAAAGTTAGATATTTGGCTTAAAGCTCTCAAACAGATTGTCTTTAAGGAAAATATTGAAATGTGGGTGTTTATTATATTTACTTGTAGATATAGTGATACTTATGAATATCATATTAAAAAGGATAGGATTTCTAGCCGAATTGATTATGGAAGATTATTATCTCGTGGCACTAACATTATGCCAAGAATTGAAAAGCTATTTGAAATCAAGTAGAAGATAGATTAATTTCTATCTTCTTTTCTTCATATTAGAAATTTTCTTGATAATCGTATCAATTTAAGTTATAATTATCTTGTAAACTGATTATAAGGAAGGAAATAGAATGGAACCATTAGCATATAGAATGAAACCTAATTCACTTGATGAATTTTTTGGACAGGAAGAGATAGTAGGTAAGAATAAATTACTTTATAGGCTTATAAAAGCCGATAAGTTGACATCAGCAATCTTTTGGGGACCACCTGGTTGCGGTAAGACATCACTTGCTCGAGTAATTGCAAGTACAACTAAAAATAAGTTTGTTACTTTAAATGCCACAACTGCTGGTGTTTCTGATATAAAAAGGGTAGTAGAGGAAGCTCAAAATATATTTACCAATCCTACAGGAAAAGTAATTCTTTTTATTGATGAAATACATAGATTTAACAAATTGCAACAAGATGCACTACTACCCCATGTAGAAAAAGGTACAGTCATTTTGATTGGTGCAACGACAGAGAATCCATATTTTTCTGTAAATAAAGCTTTAATTTCAAGATCAACGGTGTTTAAATTTAAAGAACTGGATTCTCAGGATATATTAAAAATATTAGAAAATTGTGTTAAAGATAAAGATAAAGGACTTGGAAATTATAAGTTAGAAGTGGATGAGGATGCATTAAAATATTTAGCTTGTAATTCTAATGGAGATGTTAGAAGTGCAATGAATACATTAGAGCTTGCAGTATTGACTACTGATATGAATCAGGAAGGAAGCATTGTTATTGATAAGCAAGTGGTACAAGAATGTATGGGGCAAAAGAAATCTGTATATGATAAATCGGATGACTCACACTATGATGTGATATCTGCTTTTATAAAATCTATGAGGGGTTCAGATCCAGATGCTACATTACATTATTTAGCTAGGATGTTAGAAGGCGGAGAAGATCCTATGTTTATCGCTAGAAGAATTGTTATACAGGCATCAGAAGATGTAGGATTGGCAAATAACGAAGCTTTGATGGTTGCAGTTGCTGCTATGAATGCAGTTCATCAAGTGGGAATGCCAGAGGCTAGAATTCCTCTTGCGCAGGCGGCACTTACAGTTGCATTAAGTCCTAAATCGAATACTTCATATATGGGAATTAATATGGCAATGGAAGATATATTACAAAAAGATATAGGTCAAGTTCCAATGCATATTAGAAATTCAACTGCACAAGGTATGGAAGAGTTTGGATATGGAGTTGGGTATAAATATCCGCATGACTATGAAAATTCAAAAGTAGAACAACAGTATATGCCTGATAAATTGCTTGGGACTAAGTATTTTTTACCAAAGAAATGGGAGAGTTTTTATGAAGAAAAAGAATAATAATAAAAATATAGGGAAAAACACTTCTGATAAACAAAAGAAAAACGAAGAAATGATTGATTTTGAAGAAATTACATTAGATGATGAAGAAATTGTACCAGTAGAAGTTTTAGATGAAGAGTCTGAAAAAGGTATTGATATCGTTAACACACATAATGAGAAATTAATGGAAGATAGACAAGAGCGATTATATGAAAATTCAAGTGAAAGATTAGAAGAAAAAAATGATGTTAGATATAAAATAAAACCTACGCTTATTGGTAGTATCATTGTGATTATTATTTTGGTAGTATATTGCTTATTTGAATATGGACCTATTTTTGGGATTAATCTAAATAGAAATTCAAATTTATCTGAAGATAGTAAGATTGATATTATTACAACTGAAAGCGATATTTATGATATGTATAATCAGGAGCTTCTTGTATATTCAAATAATGTAGTATATACATATAATAATTATTGTCAGAATACATGGAAGTACGAACTAGCTGATAATTTTACACCCAATATATATATTAATGATAGATATATGGTGATTGCTAATAATTCAAATGGAACAATATATATGTTTGATAGCAAAAAAGAAATATTTAATAAGAAAATAGACGGGACAATTCAAGATATATATATTGATGATTATGGTAATATAGCAGTCGAATATTCTACAACAGGGTACAAGAAGATTATTGGTGTATATGACAGAAATGGAAAAAGCAAGTTTGATGCGTATTTATCCTCTAGTACGATTATAGATGTGAAAATAATAGATAACTGTAGAAAATTATTAGTCGTACAGGCAAATACCAATTCTTTTAAAGTTGGTGTAACTTTAAATATGATAGACGCAACTAAAGAAGAAGACAATATAACAGAACTTTGTAAGTTCGATAATAACTTATTATATGATATAGATGTACAGGGACAGAATGCTATTATTTTACTTGATAATAGGATTGCTAAGATAGATTTGAATAATGGTAATGTATCTGATATAAAAAAAATTGATGATAATCAGCCACTGTTCATATCTATATATGACAACTATTATACATATTTAATTAAAGAACTAAGTGATGAGCGTGATGGTTATACGATCACAACATGTCAATATGATGGAACTATGATAAGTGAACTAGCAATCAGCAATTCCCCAAAAGTATTGTATAGTAGTGGCTTATTAAATTATTTTCTTTATCAGGATTCTTTACAGGTTATTAATAAATGGGGAATTGAAGTTAAAAATATACCATTAGAATATATACCAAAAAATATAATAATATTTAATAATGAAAAAAGTGTTGGTTTAATATATACGAATAAGATATATATTGTTAACATATAAGGAGGAATCATATGCTAGTTGATATTATAGTATTGATATTTATAGCAGGTGCTGCTTTTGCAGGATATAAAAAAGGACTTGTTGGAATATTGGTTAGTCTTGTAGGAATGGTGCTTTCGATAGTGTTGGCTTTTATGCTACAAGGGACAATTGCAGAAATGTTATATCAAGATACAGGTCTTGGTAGTACAATAGAACAAAGCATCCATAAAAATGTAACTGAAAGCTTTCAAAAAAAGATAGATGAAAAAACTGATAATAATATGTTTTATGCTAATATGGTAAAAAGTATTTCTAGTGAAGATGAAATTTCTACCATTGCAAAGGAAACAACAAAATTTATATTAAAAGGAATTAGTTTTATCGCAATATTTGTTTTAACATTTATTATCTGCTATATCATTCAGATGATGTTAAATATTGTATTTGATTTACCTATACTTAGTCAAATCAATAAAATTGGTGGTATTGCAGTAGGAATATTAAAAGCTATCATAAAAGTTTGGATATTACTAGCAATAGTATCATTTTTAGCACCATTGCCAATGTTTAGTTTTTTAGATACTTTAATTAAAGACACAATGATTACAAACGTTTTATATAATAATAATGTTTTTGTAAGTTTAATAAAAGCTGGGCTTAATTTATAGTGGGAAAAGAGATTGTGTATGAGTAAAAAACAGAAAAAGAGTAGTTTTGTAGGTAAGATATTAAGACTTGTTTTTGCATTAATGGTATTTACAATTATTTTTATATCTTCTGTAGCGTTATATGCAAATGTATCAGAGCAGCACTTTGTAAAAGCAGATGGAAGTAAGGAAATTGTGCAGGGAAGAAAGGAATATGTTACTGCTTTAGTTTGTGGAGTAAATGATAAACTTACTGATATGATAATGTATATGAAATATGATACTAAAAATGGCAAGCTTTTTATTATGTCCATACCAAGAGATACATATGTTGAAAATGAATATTGTGCAGGAAATAAAATTAATGCAATTTATCGAGGAAAATATGTTATTCCATTAGTAGAAGAAGTCCAGAAATTATTAGATACCGATATTGATTATTATGTTATATTTGATACAGAATTGGTTACTAAAATTGTTGATGAGATTGGCGGCGTTGAGGTAGAAGTTCCTTTTGAGATGAAATATGATGATCCAACACAAGATCTACATATAGATTTGGAGCCAGGTGTCCAGGTATTAAATGGAAAAGATGCAGAAGGATTTGTTAGATTTAGGCATAATAATGATATGAGTGTTGCTTATGCTATGGGAGACCTTGGAAGAGTAAAAACACAACAGGAATTTGTAAAGGCATTTGTTAAATCTTTATTAAGACCAAACAATATATTAAAAATCAATAAAGTTGTAAACATTATACTGGAAGATACTGATACTAATGTTACAATGGATGATGTATTTAGATATGGTCTTGATGTTATCAAAATAGATGTTGATAATATCATTAATAAAACAGCAATTGGGGCTCCTAAATATGTTAATGGCATTTCGTATTTTATAATGGATACTGAAAAGACGCAGTCTGAAATGGAAAGTGCCTTTTAACTATAATAATATCTAACATTATGGAAAGGAAATAATGTTAAAAAATATTATAACAAAATATAAAAAATATTTAATTACTTTGATAATAGTATTATTATCTATAGTCTCAATTATTATGCAAGAGAATCATAGAAATGAAAGTATTAATATAAATTCAGAGACTATTATAAAAGATGAAAATAAGATAGCTGTGTATATTACCGGAGCTGTCAAAAATCCTGGTGTTTATTATTTAGATATTGGATGTAGACTAAGTAATCTTTTAGATGTCTGTGGTGGTGTACTAGATAATGCAGATATTAATCAAATCAATCTTGCAAAAAGATTATCTGATTCTGATAAGATAGATATTCCTTTTATAAAAGAAGATATAGAGGAAGAAGAAACTGAAGAAGATAAAGTAAATATCAATACTGCTGATGAGTCTGAGCTTATGACGTTAAATGGAATAGGAGAGTCAACAGCAAGGAAAATTATTGAATATAGAAAGATACAAGAATTTGTTCAAATAGAAGATATTATGGATGTTCCAGGTATCGGTGAGAGTAAATATAATAATATCAAAAATAATATTTGTATATAATAAAAATAGGCTATATGGAAAAGCATATAGCCTATTTTATTTTCATATATTTGACTATAAGGAGGATGAAATGAGATACTATATCTATTTAGATAAAGAACTATTACAAATGCTATTTTGTACTTTGGAAAATACAAATTTTGATATAGAAGTTGTAGAATATTCTGTAAGAAAAAATTATGGTACAAGTAATGAAGTCTCAATAGATCCTGGTATCGAAAGTATTTCCGATTGTGAGAGTAGTATGGATAAAGATAATGAAAAAAAAGAACATAGAAGAAATAAATCTGGGAATCTTTGTAAAGAACATATAGGTGTTTCATATGAGCATAATAATTCATATAATGTGCAAACAGAAAAAAGATATATCAATATAGAGGATATATCTAATATGAAAAATAATGCATTTTACCATAAATTAATCAAAATGATGAATAGTGAAGTTGAAAAAGAAGACTCAAGAGTTATTTTAGAAACAGGTATCATACTCTCATATCATAATGAGTCTATAGAAAGTCCAAAAGATGGATTTTTTATCTTGAATGATAACTATGTTTGGTTTGATAAGACGAAATTGAACGGAGATATCGATTTACTTTGCAATATGAATTGTAAGATGAATGTCATAGGATATATGATGAATTGTGAAAAACAAGAAAATTGCAAGAATATATTAAAAGCAATTGCAATATTTATAGAATAAAGCCCTTAGTAAAAGGGCTATATTAATATTCATTTAGTATTTTTTCTATTTGATCTTTGTTATTTTCAACTAACTCTATAAAAGATTCTGCAAGCTCTTTGTCAAATTGTGTACCTGAATTTTTCTTTATTTCAGATATTGCAAATTCTATAGAAGCTTCTTCTTTATATGGCCTTTTTGAGACAATTGCATCAAAGCTATCACATATAGTTAAAGCTTTTGCAAGGTAAGGAATTTTATCTCCTTTTATTCCTTGTGGATATCCTTTACCATCAATTCTTTCATGATGACAATAAATAATGGGACATATATCCTTGTAAATATCAGAAACTGCTAATATGTTTGCTCCGATCACTGGATGAAGCTTTATTGTTGTGTATTCTTCATCAGATAATTTGCCATTATTTAATAATATATTATCTGGAATACCTATTTTACCAATATCATGGAATGTAGCAGCAATTTGTAAGTCTGAAAAACTTTTTGGATCTAGTTTTAGTTTTTTAGCAAATATACTACAAAGCATTGCAACTCGTCTTGAATGTTCTTCGGTAAAGTGATCCTTTGCGCCTACAATTTTTAGTAATATTTGGGCAAAATCTACTAAGTAATGTTCTAGTTTTTTGTCCATATTCTTAATTTTATTAATTTGTTCAATATATTTGATACCACTTTGTATCATTAAGATTAATTGATCAAATCGGTTACTTTTTTCAAAATAAGCTTGTATATCTAATTGCTTCATAACTTCAATTGATGGAGACAGATCTTTATGAACAGACATTAATATAATATAAATATCTTTGTTAAATTCTCTTACAAGTTCAACAATTCTATCTCCTTTTACAGGAGTCATTAAATAATTAACAATTAATATATCATATTGATTTATTTTTAGTTCTTCTATAGCAGATACAGGTTCAGTATATGTGCTTACAGTATGACCATATTTCTCTAATACAACTGAAAGCATTTCCATCATATTTACATCATCATCTATTACTAATATTTTTGCATTTATTATTTTTTCCTCTTCCATATATTTCACCTACTTTTAGTAAGTATATCAAAATTATAATAAATAATCAATAAGAGATATGAAACTTTATAGTCGAAACTTGCGATCGATTTTTCTTGACATTACAAAACCTGGATGTTATAGTATTATTACAGGAGGTGATGAAATATATAAATTAATTTTTATTATATTTTCAATTCTATTTTCTTATAATTTAGTTTCATTATTTTTTATATCTAGAAAACAAAAGAAATTTTTTTCTAACAAAAAGAGGTGACAGCAATAAAGTATTTATTTCGTAAATTAATCAGTAAAAGAGTTCAGGTGTCTATTTTATTATTTTCTATTTTTTTATTTTTAATCTTATGTTTTATTTACAACAAATTAATGTTAAATTCTAAATGTGTTTTTGTCTTAAAAAAAGATATTTCAAAAGGCGAAAAGCTATCATATGATAATATTCAAAAAGTAATCATAAAAAATTTTAATCAAGAGGAATTAATAGAACCATATAGTAGTGTAGCTGCATTTGATTTAAAAAAAGGACAAATTTTAAGCAATGAGATGATATCAAAAGATGAAGTTCCTATATTAAGTGAACAGATTATAATACCAGTTTCTAATAACGTGAAGGGTATGAAAAAAGGAGATTTTGTTAATGTGTATATGACTACACAAAAAGAAAATATAGAAAATATAAAGGGGAATCATTACGTTAGTTTAACAAATAAGCAAAATGACACTATTACTGTAAAAATTATAGAGAATAAAAAAATACTTGAAATATATCAAGACGAGGATAATAAAGGGTATATCATCATTGAGGTGGAGAAAAACATTGCTTTGTTGATAGAAAATGTAAAAAGTATGTCAAGCTTTAGTCTATCCATTATGGAAAGGGGGAGATAATATAAAAATAATTTTTTTGTATGATAGACAAATAGAATGCTTTCATAAAAGAGTTGAGCGCTTAAAAAACTATATAGATTATATGTTAAAAAGTAAGGTTCATATATCAGTTGCTAAAGAAAATGAGGTTATATATGACTTATACGTAATATTATCAGATGATATACTAATGATACAGAAATATATAAAAAGTATAAAAAATAAAGATAAGATAATAATTATAACACAAAACAAAAACATAGATCATATTATAAAATGTGTGAATATTACCAAAAATATGTATTATTTATATAGCAGTGATGAATATTTATTTAATAAATTTAAGAGAGTTTATGAGAGCAATTTAGCAAAATATAATTAATCATACCATAGTAGTTCCAAAAAAGAAAATATAGTAAAAATATAAGCCTACTATATGGTAGGCTTATTTAAATTTTTGACAAAGTTTGTAGAGCATTATTTTCAATAATTAGTCTTGCTTTTTCTTTTACTAATGTAGAAAACATATCTAATGAGTAATACTTATGGCAATATTCAGAAAGTATTACGAAAGTCTTTAAAAATTTTACATTTTTAGTAGAATATGGACTAAAAATAATAAAATAAGAATTGTTATACTTGTAAAGGCTGTTCTTTCCAAAGAATAATTTTTCCTGTTTTGAATGATTACACATATCAAGTATAGAATCAATAGAATCAAAGTAAAATATATTACTATCAACTTTATATGTTATATTGTTATTTTTTAATGAAGTGGTTTTATTTTTTTTCGTATTTTCTAAAAGAGAATATTTTTTTAGTTCTGGTAAATCATCTATTTTTGTTATTGTAACAATAAGTGAATTATTATCAGAATTTGTTTCTATGATAAGATTTGATGTATCGTCAATTAAAAAATCATCTGTTAAATCTAATTCTTCAATGAGGTCTAATATTGTACTTGCATCTTTTTGAATATCATCTAATGAAAGTTTCCTTTTCTTTAATTCATCAAATGTTAATGTTATTTTAACCTTATTTTTATTTATAAGTTCAACTTTCATGTACACCTCCTAATATTATTATACATTAAGTATATGTATTATATAATTAAAGAGTTACAAAGTCAATAATTAAATATATAAAAATATTTTGATAATAAAATTAAAATTATTGCAAGTTACATAATTTTGTGGTATAATACTTGCAGTTAATTTCCTTACTCTATAGTTGTTATAGAGTCAGATGGCCAAGAGGAGGTGAGTTAAGTCATGAATAATTATGAATCAGTTATAATACTTTCTACAAAAGCAACAGAAGAAGAGACAGTAGCTTTTGGAGAAAAGATGAAGAATTTAATTTCAGAAAATGGCGAACTTACAAATGTTGAAGAATGGGGAAAAAGAACTTTAGCTTATGATATTAAAAAGCAAAAAGAAGGATATTACATACTATTTACATTTGTAGCAAAGCCAGAATTTATTTCTGAATTTGAAAGAATTTTAAGACTAGATGAAATTGTTTTAAAACATATAGTAATAAAAAAAGACTAATATTTGAATAAATACACGTAAAGTGTTTGATAGGGGGAAAAAAGAATATGAATAAATTTCAATTTATGGGGAGATTAACAAGAGACCCTGAAGCTAGATTTACACCAAATACAAATACACCCGTTACAACATTCTCTATTGCTGTAAATAGAAGATTTGCAGATCAAAACGGTGAGAGAAAAGCAGATTTTTTTAATTTAACTGCTTATGGAAAACTAGCTGAATTTTGTGCTAAATATTATAGAAAAGGACAACAAGTATTGGTCGAAGGTAGAATACAAAACAGAACTTGGGAAGATCAAAATGGTCAAAAAAGATATGCTACAGATTATATCATTGAAAATGCATATTTTGCTGATTCAAGAAGAGAACCAGGTGCTGGTGATGGAATGGGAGCAGATATGCCATCATCAAGTATAGACGGAGAATTTATAACAATAGATGATACTGATGATTTACCATTCTAATTCAATTTTTGATTGGAGAGGAGGAAAATAAAATGGCAGACAATAAAGCAAAAAAAGGATCTAAGAACGATAAAAACTTTAGAAGACCAAGAAAAAAAGTTTGTAACTTTTGTGTTGATAGAGTTGAAGAAATAGATTATAAAGATGTAGAAAAATTAAAGAAATATGTAAGTGATAAAGGTAAAATCTTACCAAGAAGAGTTACAGGAACTTGTGCTAAGCATCAAAGAAAAGTTACTGAAGCTATTCAAAGGGCAAGACATATTGCACTTTTACCATATACAGTAAAATAGTAATTAATGTTCACAATATTGTGAACATTTTTTGTATTTTATTGATTTTTTTTCAATTCTAAAATATAATATATTAGGTAAAGGAGAAAAATTATGACAGAAAGCTTAGTTACAAGTATAATAGATATGTTTGGGAGTTTTGCAACTGCTCCATTTGGTAAGGAGGTAATTACTTTTGTAGTTTCACTTTTACCAGTATTAGAACTTAGAGGAGGACTACTTGCTGCCGGAGCATTAAACCTTAATCCTTGGATTGCATATTTTATTGCAATTATCGGGAATTTACTTCCTATCCCCTTTATTTTATTATTTTTAACACCAATTTTTAATTGGATGAAGAAAAGGAAGTTTTTAAAGAAAATAGTAGATAAGTTAGAAAAGAAGGCAGAATCAAAAAGAGATAAATTTGAAAAAGGAGAATTTATCGCATTAATACTTTTTGTGGGTATTCCACTTCCGGGTACAGGAGCTTGGACTGGTGCACTTATAGCAAGTGTTATGGGAATGAATAAGAAAAAAGCTTTTCTTGCGATCGTTCTTGGCGTTTTAATGGCAAGTATTATCATGATGATATTATCGTATGGAATTTTAAACAATGCTATGTATCATTAATAACAGAAGAAGTTCTAAATAAAAATGTTTAAAATTGAGATGATTCATTTAATTTTTGCTTTAGTAGTTTTGGCTAAAAAAGTAAAAACTATTTGTATTTTAAATAAATAATAATGTAAATATAAGGGGAGATTCTATGGTAGATATTTCAGTAATTATTCCAATATATAATACGCCTAAAGAATATCTTAATGATTCGATTCAGTCTTTACTATCTCAAAACTATCCTAAATTGGAGATATTATTAATAGATGATAATTCCAATTTAAAAGAAACAGTATCAACATGTAAAAAATATGCTAAAGATAATAAGATAAAATATATTAGATTAAATAAAAATTTGGGCGTTTCTAATGCGCGAAATATTGGAATAAAATCCGCATCAAATAACTATATTATGTTTTTAGATGCAGATGATTGGATTGAGAACAATACATTTAGAATATTATCTAATTTAGTAGAAAAAAATCCTAAATGCCAAATTTATATGTTTAATTCTATGACTGTAATAGACGGAGTTCAAAATAATAATAAGTTTCTTCCGTTTGATGATGGTATCTTAACGAAAAGTAATATAGAAGAACTAAGAAGGCAAATTATATTCAAAAGAAGTAATGAATATATACCAAATTTTAATTGTATTGGAGTATCATGGGCAAAGTTTTATAGCAAAAAATTTCTCATAGATAATCATGTTACTTTTGATACGGAACTAAGACGTGCAGAAGATCATATTTTCATACTTTCATTACTTAAATATGATCCTGAAATATACTATTTAAATAATTATATGTATAATTACAGAAGAAATTATTCTTCTGCTGTAAATAAGCATAATAAAAATGTAAAAGTAGACTTTAGAAATACTTTAGAGCGATTAGAAAAGTTAATAGACTTGAAAAATAATCCTCAATATACAAATATTTTCTATAGTAGAATTGCTGAATATTTCATATTAAACTTTTATTCAGATTTTTTTCACATAGACAATAAATTATCATATAAGGAATTTAAAAAAGAAATTAAAATACTTAAAAATATGTATCCATATCGTTTATTATTGAAATATGATTTAAGTAAACTGATTACTGCTGATGAAACAAGAAAGACAATCTTTCAAACGAAATATTGTTTATACCCATTTATATATTATCATTTTAAGAAAAAACACTAGAGATATATGTTGTGTTATAAATATTATTATTGGGTAATGTATTTAAGAATGTATGTAAAAGAAATATAATATAAATCACCTCTTAAAAAGTATTTCATATAATATTTTGAGAGGTGATTTCTTTGGGAAAATTTAAAGTAGGAGATATAGTAGCAAGGCGTTCATATAATTATGATGTGTTATTTAGAATAACCAGTATTAATGGAGGAATAGCAGACTTAGTTGGAATAACAGTTCGAATTATAGCAGATGCCCCAGAATATGACTTAAAGCACATATCAAAGGAAGAAGCGGATACAATAATCTCTAATTTAGAAAGATCTAGACGTGTTAGATTAAATAGATGCTATTCTAACATGAATAAAAAGTATATGAATATTCGTGAAAAAAAAGTAACAGACCTAAATCCTAATATATTTACAAAAGAAAAGATATTAAAAAAGCCAGGGGTTATATTGCATGTTGATCGGAGACCCCGAATATGCAAGTAAATCAAGAGAAATATATAAAAATATGGGAGTAACAGCATACACATATAATATTGCTGAGTCTGAACAATATAAGCAAATATATTCTTTGCTTCAGAAAATAAGGCCAAATATATTAATTCTTACTGGACATGATGCATTTATGAGAAAAAGAAATGACATATATAATATTGATAATTATAAGAATTCAAGATACTATATACAAGGTGTCTTGGAAGCTAGAAGATATGAGCATAATTTAGATAATTTAGTGATATTTGCGGGGGCTTGTCAAAGCTATTATGAGGCAATTATATCTGCTGGTGCAAACTTTGCTAGTGCCCCAAAAAGAGTATTAATAGATATGATGGATCCATTAATCGTCGCGCAAACAATTGCATATACTCCAGTTGAAGAATTTATCCCATTAGAAAATATTTTATCTAATACAAGAGAAGGAATCGACGGAATCGGTGGATTACAAACGCGTCGGACAATACAGAATGGGAATGCCAGCATTATAATATAAATATACAAATTGGAATTTGTTTCCAAATTTGTATATTTTTTTCTTTTTTAGAATTATTGTATAATGTATTAAGATATAGTATAATATATTGAAATATAAACAAAGGAGTGATTATTTACTTGAAAGAAGAGCGTTGGTATTTGATGGAAACAAAAGAGGTTTTAAGAGAAGTAAATTCTACAGAAGATGGACTGAGTGATGAGGAAGCCACCAAAAGATTAAAAGAAAATGGATATAATGAACTAAGGCAAAAAAAACGTAGGAATATATTTCAATTATTATGGGATGAGATTACTGATCCTATGATTCTAATTCTAATTGCTGCTTCTATTTTATCATTTTTTTTAGATGAGTTTATTGAAGGTGTAGTAATACTTGTAATAGTATGCATCAATACTATAATTAGTATAGCACAGGAAAAAAAAGCTGAATCTTCCATTGCAGCTTTAAAAAGTATGACTTCTCCTACTGCTAGAGTATTTAGAGATGGTGAAGAGAGTCTCATATCGTCCAAGGAATTGGTGGTAGGTGATATCATAATATTAGAGGCAGGTAGTATGATCCCAGCAGATATTAGATTGCTAGAAACATCTAATTTAAAAGTACAAGAGGCAGCTCTTACAGGAGAATCTGTACCTGTAGAAAAAGATGCAGAGGAGAAAATAACTCAAGAATGTGCTTTAGGGGATAGGATTAATATGGTGTATACATCTTCTTTAGTAACGTATGGAAGAGCTATTGGTGTAGTAGTAGCAACTGGTATGGACTCTGAAGTTGGAAATATTGCCAATATGTTAAATGATGAAGATGATTTTGATACACCAA
Organism: Clostridia bacterium; assembly: GCA_030524345.1. GTDB lineage: Bacteria > Bacillota > Clostridia > TANB77 > CAG-465 > CAG-465. The sequence continues at coordinate 49,076 of JAUNGP010000005.1, forward strand.
TCAAAAGAAAATTAGCTGCAGTTGGTAAGACGCTTAGTATAGTAGGAATTGTTGTATGTATTATCATATTTGCTATTGGAATGATGTACAAGAGGCCAGCATTGCCACTGTTTATGACTGCAATTAGTTTAGCAATATCCATTATACCAGAGGGACTTCCAGCTACAGCCACTATAGTAATGGCTCTTGGAGTAAAGCGTATGGTAAAAGAAAATGCATTAGTAAGAAAGTTACCCGCTGTTGAAACTTTAGGAAGTAGTACTGTGATATGCTCAGATAAAACTGGTACTTTAACACAAAATAAGATGACTGTAACTGATATTGCTTTAGAAAAAGAAATACAAAAGGGGAAAACAACTAGTACTAATAATATACTTGATAAGGAGAGGTATAAAGAATTAATTTATGCTGGAGCATTATGTAATGATGCATGTTTGGATCCTGATAAAAAAGATTCTATTTTAGGAGATCCTACAGAAGGAGCATTAATATTCTTAGCAGAAGACTTTGGGGTTGATCAAGAAGAACTAGAAGAAAAATATGATCGTGAATTTGAACAGCCATTTGATTCAGTGAGAAAAAGAATGACTACTGTTCATAAAATTGATAGTGAAATTGTATCGTATACAAAGGGGGCAGTAGATAGTATATTGCCACTGTGTACAAAGATACTAACGGAAAACGGTATTAGAGGGATAACCAAAGATGATAAAGAAAAAATACTAAACATGTCTACTAATATGTCCAAAAAAGCACTAAGAGTATTAGGCTTTGCTAGAAGAATTATCGACCATATTCCAGAAGATGATGAAGACTTAGAATTTGATATGACTTTTATTGGAATGGTAGGAATGATCGATCCGCCAAGGCCAGAAGTATTAGACGCTATAAAAACTTGTACAGAAGCTGGAATTCGTACTGTTATGATTACAGGTGATCATTTGGTTACTGCAACGGCTATTGCAAAGGAGATTGGAATTTGGAAAAAAGGAAATAAGGCTATATCTGGTGAGGAACTTGATAATATGAATGATGAACAACTAGATAAAGTAGTACAAAATACTGCAGTTTTTGCTCGTGTTTCTCCAAATCATAAACTAAGAATTATAGAGTCACTTAAAAGAACAGGTGAAATTGCAGCGATGACAGGAGATGGAGTAAATGATGCACCAGCACTAAAGGCAGCAGATATTGGAATAGCCATGGGAGTTAATGGAACAGATGTTGCTAAAGATTCGGCAGATATGATACTTTTGGATGATGATTTTACGACAATTGTTTATGCTGTGAAAGAAGGAAGACGTGTATATAGAAATATACAAAAGGTGATACAATTTTTACTTGCTGGAAATATAGCTGAGATATTAACAATATTGATAGCTACTTTATTTAATTTTGATGCACCAATACTTGCCATACATGTGCTTTGTATTAATCTGGCGACTGATTCATTACCAGCACTTGCATTGGGCGTTGATCCTGCAAATAAAAGTATTATGAAAGAAAAGCCTGTTAGGTCTGGAACATTATTTGAAAAATCATTAATTGTAAGAGTTATATTACACGGAATCTTTATCACGATCGCAACGATGACTGCATATTTGATAGGGGTTAAAACAGATAGTCATATTGTTGGTCAAACAATGGCATTTTCTGTACTTGCCTTGTCCCAAATGTTTCATGCGTTTAATCAACGCTCTAATACAGATTCTATTATCTCTACTGGAAATGGACATAATCAATATTTATTTTGGGCGTTATTAGTTTCATTTATTTTGTTAGTTGTAGTATTATTTGTACCATTTATGAGAGAGATATTTAGTTTAACTACACTTGATTTAAAAGAATGGCTAACAGTAATATTTTTATCAATATTACCACTAATACTTGTGGAAATTACAAAATTAATAAAGAGAAAATTTAATTTAGAAATAATTTAACCTTGGTTTTCCAAGGTTTTACTATGTGAAAATGGTAAAGTGATAAATATTTCATTAGATTTTGTATAAAATATGATATAATAATAAATATATAAAAAGCAATGATACAAAAGATAAGAGAGGTTAAGTTTATGATAAATAATTTCTTACTGATAATGATTGGAATGATACTTTTAGTAAAAGGTGCCGATTTTTTAGTAAAAGGATCAGCAGGAATAGCAAGAAGATTCAAGTTATCTGAAATGATAATTGGACTGACAATTGTCTCTATTGGAACTTCATTACCAGAAGTATTTATAACGATCAAATCTGCAATTCAGGGGCATTCAGATTTAATTATAGGAAATGCAATTGGGAGTTGTATCTGTAATCTTTTATTAGTCTTAGGACTTGCTAGTTTATTTAGACCAATCAAATTAAATAAGAGAATTATAAAAGTTCACATACCATTAGGAATTTGCTCAATGATGCTCTTATTAATACTTGGAAATATCCATTTAGGCGAAATGAATGTTATAGGAAGAATAGAAGGTGTATTTTTACTTTTATGTACGCTAGTTTATATTTTGTATACAATATTGGAAGAAAAAAGAGAAATTACAGTAGAAGAAAGAAATAAAATAGAAAAAAGTGAAAAGATGTCTGTTATAACAATTGTTTTGTGTATGATACTTGGAGTATTAGGCTTAAAATACGGTTCTGATCTAGTTGTTGATAATTGTGTAGATATAGCAGAGAGTTTAAAGATTAGTCAAATTGTAATTAGTATGACAATTATTGCAATAGGGACTGCGCTCCCAGAAATAGTTACATCAATTATAGCAAGTATAAAAGATGAGGGGGATATTGCTCTTGGCAATATAGCGGGATCTAATATATTAAATCTTTGCATGCTGATAGGATTAGGATCAGTAATTAATCCACTTAAATTTTCAATAGAATATAATATTAATATTGTGCTACTTATGATTATAACATTGGTCATTTTAATGATTGTAAAATTTGATAAGGATAATATGATAACTAGAAGAAAAGGTATTCTTTTAGTATTGATATTTTTAATCTATATTATGAAATTATTTGTATAAAAAATAGCTGGAATTACATGTTCATGCAATTCTAGCTATTTCTTGATGATAGATTACTTTGTCCCCATATATGCTTTGTAGTATAACAAAGCAATTATCGAATGACCATTTTCTTGCTTGTGTTCAAAGATCATTTGGAGAGCCTCATCGGGAAGCATTTCCACTACCTCAATTTCTTCATCCTCTGTAAGATTTTGAAGAGTCTTTACCTCGAGATCTTTAGTAATAAAAAAGTGTAATTTTTCATCAGAGAGTCCATTGCTTGGATAATAGGAAAAAATATATTTTACATCTTTTGCAATATACCCAGTTTCTTCATGTAATTCTCTAATAGCCGTTTTTTCTGGCGTTTCACCAGGATCGACTTTTCCGGCAGGCAATTCAATTACCATTTGATTACCAATCGCAGTTCGTTGCTGCTTTACCAAAACGATTTTTCCTTCCTTGGTGATGGGAAGAATTACTACTGCCTCAGGAGATTTTACATGATAGTGTTCAATGATGTCTCCATCTTTGTTTTTGTAAGTTGCCTCCTCAACATTAAATCGCTTACTTTCATACACAATTTTACTTTTCAAAAATTCCATAAGATCGTCCTTTCTTAAAATTTTAATAAGATTATATACGGTTGTTATTAACATTATATTAATAACAAACAGCTTTGTCAAGCTTTTTTATAAATTTTATAAAAAAAGACTATAAATTTTCTCCAATTTATAGTCAAATTTATTATTTTTTATATTTAAATAAAGCCGATGGTCGATGTCCTTCTCCTTTTTTTACTTTATTTGTTTTCTCTACTTTGCTAGCTATGATTCTTCTAAAAGCAGGATCTAGTAGTTTTTTATTTAATATTACTTCATAGACTTGTTGTAATTCACCAAGAGTAAAATATTTAGGCATCATATTAAACACTATATCTGTATATTCGATTTTGTTCTTGAGTCTTGATATTCCACTAACAATAGCAAGAGGATGATCAAATGCTATATTATTATTTTCTTTAATTTCGTAGTCATATCTATCAGTTGTTTTTTCACGTAAAGTCTTTCCAACTGTAAAATTTAGTTTTTCAGAACCATTATCCAAAGTGACTTTTATTTCCTTTTTTGTTTCTGAGATTTCAATATTAAACCAAGAAGCATCCTCAGAAAGATTGTCTGTTAGCATATTTTTATCTATCAGAGCAAGATAGGCAGTACTTACAATTCTCATACGTGGATCTCTATGAATACCGCTGAATGTATATAATTGTTCAATATAAATGTTGTGTAGATTTGTTTCTTTTGCAAGTATTCTGATTGCGGCATCATCAATGGTCTCATTAATTCCAACAAAACCACCAGGTAGGCACCATTTGTCTTTAAAAGGATAATCCTTTCTTTTGATAAGTAAAACACTAAAATGCTTTTTGTTTAATTTTCTATAGTTTTCTTGAGCTGAGTCAGAAACACTAAAAATTAATATATCGGCTGTTATAGATAATTTTTCATAGATACTAGGATCATAGTCTTTTAAAAATTCTTCTTCAGAAGTGTATATTTTTTCACTCATAATAGACCTCCATATGAAAGTATTATATAATAAATTTTAAAATAAATCAATTATATAAAGAAAAAATAGCCTATCATTTATAGGCTATTTGATCTAAATATATAGATTATTTTTTCTAATGTAATCTAATATAGATGTACTAATATACATCGTTGAGACAATATTGCTCTTGGATAATATGCTTCTGATTTTTGTGGAGGAAATATTACTTAGTGGAATATCTGCTACGATAAAATTTGAAGAATAGTCTTTAAATTTCTCTAAGATAGAAGGGATATTATCTAAGTCCCTTTTGATAATAAGAATTTTGTAATGACTGATAATATATTCATAGTTTTTCCACATGTGTAATTCTTTTAGGTTATCAGATCCTAAGATAAAATAAATAGTATCATCTGGGTAACAAGATTGAAAATAGTCTAAAGTTTGATAAGTAGATACTAATGTATTTTTTGCTTCATAATCTGATACATCAAAGTTTTTATTTTCTTGGCATAATAACTTAAGCATATTGATTCGATGTGTGGCATCAAGTAGAGAGTCTTTATGATACCTATTACCAGTGGGAACAAATATTACTTTGTCAACAAAACTTTTATTAATCAGTTCTTGAGCAATATTTTTGTGCATCGTATGAGGCGGATTAAACGATCCTCCAAAAATACCAATTTTCATAATTTCATCTCCTTTTATTTAATAAAAAATAAAAAAAATAACATATTGTTATTAACATTATATTAATAACAATATGTTTTGTCAAGTGTTTTGAAAAGAAAAAAAGCATTTAGAAAAATCTAAAATGCTTTAAAAATTATTTATTTAATAATTTTGCTAGTCCAGCTTTTTTTCTTGCAGCTGTATTTTTTGCAAGAACACCTTTAGACCAAGCTTTATCTACTAGGCTAACAGCCTTGTTATATAATTCAGTTTTGTTAGAAGAATTATCTCTTACAGCAGCTTCGAATTCTTTAACAGCTTCTTTATAAGCTTTTTTTGTTGCTTTGTTTTGTAGAGTTTTAGTTTCTATAATTTTTACTCTTTTTTTAGCTGATTTTATATTTGGCATATTGCACCTCCTTAAACCGAAATATAGTTTTTACCAGTCCATTTTAACATAAAGTAAAATAAAAATCAAGAACTTTATCATAAATAATGAAAAAAAGTAGATGTTAAGAGCAAAAAATGCTATATATTCTATTATATAGCATTTATTTAAAAACTAATTGTTTATTTCATGCATTATTTCATTAAAAATCTCATCATTGATATCATCAATTGTTCGTAATAAATTATCTTTTACACAATTTATAACATACCAGTCTAATTTTTTTGCAGTATATAAACCAGATGCAAGAGAATTCTTTAAATGATCTACGTTTCTTTCATGGATATCTTTTTTAGTATTTCCAGTTATTTCATCAGGTCTATTTTCAATCAATTTATTTACCATTTCTATTGGCATGTTCATAAAAAATGTTCTAGTGGGCTTTGGAAGTTCTAAATCGTTATATTCCAAATTGCACGTCCATTCAATAAAGTCATCTAATTTTTTTTCATCTAATCCATATTTTTCTATAATTTTAGAACCCTGGTGTATTAAATTTGCAGAAGTATATCGATCTAGTAATATAACAGTTTCATTATCTTCATATATTGACTTCATATCCTTTTGAAATGTTATATATCTATCAATTGCATAAAATGAAGCGGCAGCTTTTTTAGAAATATCACTTGGATTTTCTGATATTTCACCTTCTAAATACATTCTAACAGGTCCAGAAGATAGACTGGGATAATTTGGAAAAGGAAAACTAGCAACCTTTATTCCTTTCCTCATTAATTTTTCTTTAACTAGTTTTATTTGGGTTTTTTTGCCACTACCATCAGTTCCGTCAATTACAAATATTTTATGCATAATATTTCCTCCTATATTCTAGGTGTTGTGATTAGTTCACTATATGGGAATTCTTTTTCTATAAACTGACAAAAATCTCTAAATTCTCTTTGTTTATGATTTTTTCTTGCTCTATAAACATTTCTCATTATTTCATAGTTGCCAGTCCAAGTTGATTTGAAATTATAGCTTTGAGGAGAATCAAATACGATATCTCTCCACATACTCATAGCTTCCTCAGTTTTACCTTCTTTTTTTAATTCTTGAAATTTTAGAATTCTTTCATTTAAATCTTTTAATACATATTCTCTTAATGGGGTAATGTTAGTTTTACCAGTTTCGTCATCTAAACTGAAATCGTTAAAAGTAAGTAGTCTAGTACCAAGTTTATGCATTCTACTTGTGCTATTTCTTACAGTTGATACTTTATATGTATCAAAGTCCCACCACCATGACATAGGAGCTGTAATATCCATAGATACAAATATTTGTCTTAAAAATTTTGAATGATCAGAGCCGGCCTTTGTAAGATTTAGTGCAAGCTTCATATCATTTTCTCCTATAATATAGTTTTTGTGTTCAGCATCCCAGTAACTATCGCTTTTATCCCATGACTCTAAAGGGTTTCTCATGCCTCTAAGAGCGCCATCGAAATTTAGTACATTTAAATTTTCAACTTTTATCATATATAATCCTCCTTGAATATTTAATGATATATTATCATAAAAAAAATAAGCTTTCAATATAAAAAAATGAAATAAATTTTTATATAAACTATATATGTAAATAAAAAAATACCTATCTTTTACAAGATAGGTTTTTTTCGATTTTCAACAAATTTTGATATGTTTCTATCAATTCCTGAATGTGAGATTTGATATTATCGCGAGAAGAAATGATAGAGTAGACATTCTGGCATTCATCAAAAAATGTTTCGTCCTCGGGAATACTTAATATTAATTCTTCCAGTTCCGCAGGAAAAGCTATCTGAATGTCTAATTTTGTTAGGATTCGAATCAAGAGACATTCAAATTCTTTTTCAAAAAAGCACTGCAACTCATTAGAACTATGTTTATTTAGAATTTCAGCAGTCATCATTTTGCCCTCCTTAATTAAGGATTATATTTTTTTAAAACTATCAAAATTATATCATATTTACCATTTTATGTCAACGCTTCTTTTATCGTATCATAATTATTAATCATATGATTTAAATGGTCACCCAGATTCATATCTGGTGAAGTTAATAAATTGGATAAGGTCATCATATATCCCTCAAGTTCTGGGAAATCTTGGCTAATAATGAGAATTAATTCTTCAACTTCTGTATTTTCATTTAATTCTATATTATTTTTTTTAGCAAATTCGAAAACCATATTTGTATATTCTGTTCTGAATATATGTACTATTTTATCATATTTTTTGTTTTTTAATAATTCTTTTATTTCTTGTTTATTTAACATGAACTCCTCCTCTATATGCTTGGCGCATCTGCATCATCATCGACATTTGGTGTTGGTAATTCTTCATCAGGGATTTCAAGATTATTTTTTTCAAAATTTTCAAGTTCCAAATCCTCATTTGAGATTGGTGTTATTCCTTTAACATAAAATTGCATATTATTAGAAAACTCAGAAATCTTTGCTTCTTTTGAATTTGGATGAAGTCTTTTTATTCTATTCATATGAATAAAACCAATACCATTTCTTTGGCCCCTAGTATGTTTGTAGGGAACTACGGCAGTAAAAGGTGGAAGTATTCTTCCCTCCTCAATAGAAATACCATATTTTTTTTCTAGATCAGCTATTACATTAGGATCCTGATGTATACTAAAAGGTGCATTATATCCTTGAATCATAAAGTGTATATTAGAACTATAACAGTTCCCGCCAATTGTTTCTCCAATATTTTCATCATGACTTTTTGTAATTCTATATCTATACGCTTTTTTAGTTTTACTTAGTTCTGAGTATTCTTTTACCGCTTTTTTAAAATATAAGTTTTTTGTTAGATATAAAGAATCTATTGAAAAATTAAATGATAAATTTTTATACAAAGAAGCAGGGTTAATATAACAATTATTAGGATTATTTTTTGAAAATAATGTCATCATATCTTTATATTCAGTTGAGTCTTTGAGTTCTTCTTCAGTAAGTTCTTTTCTTATATATTTAAGATATGTATTTAAAAAGTTCACTTTTAATGGAACCCCATTTTCTTGTGGTTTATTTGATAGTGCAGATATCATATCATATGTTTCAATATAATCTCTTTTTTGAGTACTAAATCTTCTAGAATTTCCAGATCTATAATTTTTTTTATTAATACTATGTGCTATGTCTAAAGATTGATTAGTGTTGTAATCTCTAAATACAGTTAATATTTTACTGGCTTTATTACTAAGTGCCATTACTTTTAAATATTCTTCTATATTTTCTTGTGGTTCTCCGGTATTTGCTCCGTTAAGATAATCCTGAAATTGTTGTTGACTTATCATGTATGGATTGGTATGATCACCGGCAAGCCTATCAAAACCATGAAATTGTGCATTGTAATCATCTAGGGCACTAGGAAAATAGTCAACTTTATCAAATATGTATTCTGATAATATACTAGATATTTGATTACAAGTTGCATTTACTGGAGCTTTTCCATGAATCATTTTTCTAGTATTATTTCTAGTTGCTGCAGCAGCAATACAAGAAGAAAATGCCAAGTACATAATAACATCATTATTTGGAATATTATATTTTTTTATATATTCTAATAGTTTGTCTGATTTGAGAGATCTATCTACTGTTTCTTCATATTCAAAAAAATCACTATAATTCATAAGTCACCTCTATTTATAACTAATATTTTATCATAAATGATATATCACTTTCAAATATTATTTTAATTTCATAAAAAACAGATTGACAATTAATTCTTAAAAAATGTAGAAAAATATGAAATATTAAATTTATATTACAATCAAAATGTTACAAAATTATTACAAAACATACGTAACTTAAATAAAATGTCGCTTTTTTTAATATTTTTTTGTAAAAATACTTGCTTTTTTTTGTATATTAAGTTATAATTATTTATGATTTGCGTTGAAGTAAGATGTGGCTACTCTTTGAAGTAGGGAACTCTTATGGAGCATGTCTGATTTTAAATCGGGCGGCAAGTATAGATTGACGTGTATTTGCCAAGTTTTACATATCGTGAAATTTGGTTTTAATATGTGTAAAATATGAAACACACGGGGTGGTGTACAACTTGTCTGACCAGCAAATTATAGAAAAGGAGTGTTTTACATATGTCAAAAGAACAAAACAAAAAAATGAGAATAAGATTAAAAGCTTATGATCACGTAGTGCTTGAGCAAGCAGCATCAAAGATTGTTGAAGTAGCAAGAAAAACTGGTTCTGAAGTTTCAGGTCCAATTCCACTTCCAACAGAAAAAGAAATCATTACAATATTACGTTCTCCACACAAACATAAAGATTCTAGAGAACAATTTGAAATGAGAACTCACAAAAGAGTTATTGATGTTATTGCACCAAATCAAGCAACAGTTGATGCTTTAATGTCAATTGATATGCCAGCAGGCGTAGACATCGAAGTTAAATTATAATAACTTCTCAAAACATTTGATTGTTATCCTTACAAAAAAGGCAATGACAAACCCTAAATTAAATGTTTAGTTAGAAGTTAAAAAGGAAATTTATTAGGGAGGAAATCAAAATGGTAAAAGAAATTTACGGAAAGAAAATCGGAATGACACAAATCTTTACTGAAGATGGTATTGCTATACCAGTAACTGCAATTGAAGCAAAACCTTGTACAGTAGTTGCTAAAAAAACTACTGATAAAGAAGGATATAATGCGATAGTAGTTAGCTTTGGCGAAGTAAAAGAGAAAAATGCAAATAAACCTTTAAAAGGCGTTTTTGCAAAAGCAGGAGTAGAAGTACAAAAATATTTAAGAGAAATTAAAGTTGAAAATGTTGATGAATATGAAATAGGAAGTAAAATAACTGTTGATACTTTCACAACAGAAGATACTGTAGATGTTCAAGGAATATCAAAGGGTAAAGGATTCCAAGGAAATATTAAAAGACATGGACAACATAGAGGACCTATGGCTCATGGATCTATGTATCATAGAAGACCAGGTTCAATGGGAGCTACAAGTACTCCAGGTAGAGTATTTAAAGGTAAAAAACTACCAGGCCATATGGGTAGTGAAACATCTACAATTTTAAATTTAGATGTTATAAAAGTAGATACTGATAAAAATGTAATTTTAGTAAAAGGATCTATTCCTGGTGCTAAAGGATCAGTAGTTAAAGTTAGAAAAAGTGTTAAGTAATATAGAGAGGAGGAGAATAAGAAATGCTTAAAGTAGACGTTTTAAACATGGAAGGTAAAAAAGTAAAAGATATTGAGCTATCTGAGACTGTATTTGGTGTTGAAGTAAATGATGTAGTTGTTCACTCAGCTTTAGTAAATTACTTAGCTAACCAAAGACAAGGTACTCAATCTACAAAGACAAGAGCAGAAGTTCGTGGTGGTGGAAGAAAGCCATGGAGACAAAAAGGAACTGGTAGAGCTAGACAAGGAAGCATTAGAGCTCCACAATGGATCAAAGGTGGTATCGCTTTAGGACCAAAACCTAGATCATATAAATATGCCATCCCTAAAAAAATGAGAAAGCTTGCTTTCAAATCTGTTCTTACTTCTAAAGTACAAGAAGGAAATCTAGTAGTTGTAGATAAATTAGAATTAAATGAAATTAAAACTAAAGAAATGGTTAATGTTTTAAACAATTTAAAAGTCAACAAAGCTTTAGTAATGTTAGACGAGAAAAATTTAAATGTTCAAGCATCAGCTAGAAACATTGCAAATGTAAAAACTACTTTAGTAAGTACTATGAATATATTTGATTTATTAAAATATGACAGCTTAGTAGTTACTGAAGATGCAATTAAGAAATTAGAGGAGGTGTACGCATAAATGTTACACGCAGAAGACGTTATAATCAAACCTATAATGACAGAAAAAAGTTATGCTAACATAGCAAATGGAAAGTATACTTTTGAAGTTGCTTTAAATGCATCAAAAGTTGAAATAAAAAATGCTGTAGAAGAACTTTTCGGTGTTAAGGTACTAAAAGTTAACACTTTAAGATATGATGGTAAAAACAAAAGAGTTGGAGTACACCAAGGAAAAACAAAAGCTTGGAAAAAAGCTATTGTTGCAATCGATACAAATCCATCAGATGAAAAGTATCTTGCAAAAGGTGGAAAAGAGACTAAAGTAAATAAAAAATATAAAACTGAAATCGAAGAAATTAGTTCAGCATTTGGAAATAACTAGGAGGGAATAAAAAATGGGAATAAAATCATTTAAACCTGTTACTCCATCACTTAGAAATATGACTACATTAACAAATGATGAGATTACAAAATTCGAACCAGAAAAAGCATTACTTTCAAAAGTAAAGAAAAATGCAGGAAGAAACTCATCTGGTAAGATAACTGTAAGACATCATGGTGGTGGAAGCAGAAGAAAATATAGAACAATTGATTTTAAAAGAAATAAAGTAGATATGGAGGCTACTGTAATAGGTATCGAGTATGATCCAAACAGAACTTCTAATATTGCCCTAATTGAATATGAAGATGGAGAAAGAGCATATATCATAGCTCCACTAGGGCTTACAGATGGTGACAAGGTAATATCATCAGAAAAAGCTGATATAAAACCTGGAAACTGTTTACCAATCAGTTCTATACCAGTTGGTACAGTTGTATATAACATCGAGTTACATAAAGGTAAAGGTGCACAGCTTGTAAGAAGTGCAGGTATGTCAGCACAATTAATGGCAAAAGAAGGTAAATATGCACATATTAGAATGCCTTCTGGAGAAATGAGACTTATATCAGTTGATTGTAGAGCATGTATTGGTCAAGTTGGTAACTTAGATCATGAAAATGTAAAAATCGGTAAAGCTGGTAGAACTAGACATATGGGAATTAGACCTACTGTTAGAGGTAGCGTTATGAACCCAGTTGATCACCCACATGGTGGTGGTGAAGGTAGAGCTCCAGTTGGTCATGCAGGACCACTTACTCCTTGGGGTAAACCAGCACTTGGACATAGAACAAGAAAATCTAAACATAGAACTGATAAATATATTGTTAAGAGAAGAAATAAAAAATAATGGAGGGATAATAAATGTCAAGATCGCTTAAAAAAGGACCTTACTGTGATGAAAGATTACTAGCAAGGATTGAAAAAATGAATGAAGAAGATAAAAAAGAAGCAATAAAGACTTGGTCAAGATCCTCTACTATATATCCTCAAATGATTGGTCATACAATTGCTGTTCATGATGGTAGAAAACATGTTCCAGTATATATTACTGAAGAAATGATAGGACATAAATTAGGAGAATTTGCTCCAACAAGACTTTTCAGAGGACATTCAGGAGATAAAAAGACTAAAGTTAAATAATTTAAGAAGGAGGAGCCTTAAAATGGAAGAAAGAGTAGCAAGAGCAGAGTTACGTCATGCAAGAATAAGTGCAAGAAAAGTAAAAATAGTTATTGATACTATAAGAGGCAAAAATGCAAAAGAAGCTGTAGCAATATTAAAATTTACTAATAAAGCAGCAGCCCCAGTAGTAGAAAAATTAGTTAAATCAGCAATGGCTAACGCAGTAAATAATCATCATATGGATGAATCTAAATTATATATTGCAGAAATTTATGCTAATCAAGGAACTACAATGAAAAGAATTATGCCAAGAGCTCAAGGTAGAGCTAATAGAATAAGAAAAAGAACTAGTCACATAACAGTTGTGTTAAAAGAAGCATAGAGGAGGTAAGTTTAAAATGGGACAAAAAGTTAGTCCACACGGACTTAGAGTTGGAATAATAAAAGACTGGTCTTCAACTTGGTATGCTAATAAACAAGACTATTCTAATAAACTAGTAGAAGATTATGAAATTCGTACATATCTAAAGAACTTACTTAAACCAGCAGGAATAAATAAGTTAGATATTTCAAGAAAAGGAGACAAAGTCTTAGTTGATATTTATACTGCAAAGCCTGGAATGATAATCGGTAAAGGTGGAGCATCTATAGAAGAATTAAGAGCCAAACTTAATAAAAAATTTGGTAAAGACATATCTTTAAATATTATAGAAATTAAAGATGTTGATTTAGCTGCACAATTAGTTGCTGAAAATATAGCTCTTCAACTTGAAAAGAGAATATCTTTTAGAAAAGCTATGAAACAAGCAATGCAAAAAACAATGAAGGCGGGTGCACTAGGAATAAAGACTGCAGTATCTGGACGTTTAGGTGGTGCAGAAATTGCAAGAACAGAACATTATAATGAGGGTACTATTCCACTTCAGACTTTAAGAGCAGATATTGATTATGGATTTGCAGAAGCAAAAACAACATATGGAATCATTGGTGTTAAAGTTTGGATCTATAAAGGAGAAGTACTTCCTGTAAAAAAAGATGAAAAAGGAGGTAACTAGTATGTTGTCACCAAAAAGAACTAAATATAGAAAAGTACAAAAGGGTACAAATAAAGGTAATGCAACTAGAGGAACAAAAATCGTAAACGGAGAATACGGGATTCAAGCATTAGAACCAGCTTGGATAACTGCTAACCAAATTGAAGCTGTTAGGGTTACATTATCAAGATATACTAAAAAAGTAGGTAAAACTTGGATTAAAATATTTCCAGATAAACCTATAACTAAAAAACCTGCTGAGACTCGTATGGGTTCTGGTAAAGGAAATCCTGAGTATTTCGTAGCAGTAGTAAAACCAGGAAGAATATTATTTGAAGTAGCTGGTCTTGGAGAAGCAACTAGTAAAGAAGCTTTAAAGAAAGCTATGCATAAACTTCCTATCAAATGTAAAATAGTAAGTAAAGCAGAACAAGAAGCTGCAGAAGGGGGAGTAGCAAATGAAATCTAGTAAAATAAACGAATATAAAAATATGACAGTTGAAGATTTACAAAAAGAGCTTAAAGAATTAAAAAGCGAACTTTTTAAATTAAGATTTCAACATGCTCTAAATGGCCTTGACAACCCTAAAAAAATTACTCAAGTTAAGAAAAATATAGCAAGAGTAAATACTGTTATAACAAGTAAAGAAAATAATTAGTGGTAAAGGAGGAGTAAGACGTGGAAAGAAATTTAAGAAAGACAAAACAAGGTAAAGTTGTTAGTAATAAGATGGATAAAACTATTGTTGTAAGAATTGATAATAGAGTAAAAGATCCATTATATGGCAAAATTAAAAACGAAACTTTAAAAATAAAAGCTCATGATGAAAATAACGAGTGTAGCATTGGCGACATCGTAGAAGTAATGGAAACTAGACCACTAAGCAAAGATAAAAGATATAGACTAGTTAGAATTGTGGAAAAGGTTAAATAGTTTAAAGATTTTGAAGGGAGGACTAATCCATGATACAACAACAATCAATATTAAAAGTTGCTGATAACACTGGAGCTAAGGAAATAATGTGTATTAGAGTACTTGGAGGTCACTATAGAAAATGGGGTAACATCGGCGATGTAATTGTTGCTTCTGTGAAAAAAGCAGCACCAGGTGGTACTGTAAAAAAAGGTGACGTTGTTAAGGCAGTTATCGTAAGAAGTAAAAGAGGTCTTAAACGTGAAGATGGATCTTATATAAGATTTGATGAAAATGCTGGCGTTTTAATAAAAGATGATAAAACACCAAGAGGAACACGTATTTTTGGACCAGTAGCAAGGGAACTAAGAGATAATGACTACATGAAAATAATATCTCTAGCACCAGAAGTTCTATAAATTTCGGAGGTGAATTGAAAAGTGGTAGCAAAAATGAAATTAAAAAAGGGAGACATGGTTATTGTTAATTCTGGTTCTGAAAAAGGCAAAAAAGGAGAAATTCTAAAAGTAGATAGAAAAAATGCTAAAGTAATTGTTAAAGGAATCAATGTTAGAACAAAACATGTTAAAGCAAGAAAACAAGGACAAGAATCAGGAATTGTAAAGATTGAAAGTCCAATTACCATTTCTAAAGTAAATTATTACTGTGAGAAATGTGGAAAAGGTGTAAAACTTGGAATAAAAGTTGAAGAAGATGGAACAAAAACAAGATTCTGTAAAAAATGTAATGAGATTAAGTAAAAGGAGGGTAAACACTGATGAACCTTAAAGAAAGATACAAAGCTGAGATAGTACCTGCATTAAAAGAAAAATTTGGTTATAAATCAATAATGGAAGTACCAAAGCTAGAAAAAATAGTTATAAATATGGGTGTATCTGATGTTAAAGAAAATGCAAAAGCATTAGATTCTGCAATGGCTGATTTAACTTTAATAACTGGACAAAAACCAATCGTGACTAAAGCAAAAAAATCAATTGCTGCTTTTAAAGTAAGAGAAGGAATGAACCTTGGTTGTAAAGTTACTTTAAGATCAGATAAGATGTATGATTTTGCTACAAAATTCTTTAATGTAGCACTTCCTAGAGTAAGAGATTTTAAAGGTGTAAATCCAAAATCTTTTGATGGAAGAGGAAATTATTGTATGGGAGTTAAAGAACAATTAATTTTCCCAGAAATTGAATATGATAAGATAGATAAAGTAAGAGGAATGGACATCATTTTTGTTACAACAGCAAAAACTGATGAAGAAGCTAAAGCATTACTTACAATGCTAGGCTTGCCATTTGCTGAAAGATAGGAGGACTTGAAGATGGCAAAAAAATCTATGATTGCTAAACAAAAAAGAGAACCAAAGTTTAGCACAAGATATTATAATAGATGTAAGATTTGTGGAAGACCACATTCTTATATGAGAAAATATGGAATATGCCGTTTATGCTTCAGAAAATTAGCATATCAAGGAGAAATACCAGGAGTTAAAAAAGCAAGCTGGTAAAAAGGAGGTAAAAAGCAATGAATACAACAGATCCAATTGCAGACATGTTAACAAGAATAAGAAATGCAAATGCTCAAAGACATGCAACAGTAGATATTCCTTATTCTAACGAAAAGAAAGCAATCGCTGATATTTTAGTAAATGAAGGTTTTGTTGCATCAATGGACGTTTTAGAAGATGCTCATAAAACAATTAGACTTACACTAAAATATGAAGGTAAAACAAAAGTTTTACAAGGTCTAAAAAGAATTAGTAAACCAGGACTTAGAATATATGCAAATGTTGAAGAATTACCAAGAGTTTTAAATGGTTTAGGTATTGCTATTATATCTACCAATAAAGGTATAATGACAGATAAATTAGCCAGAAAAGAAAACGTTGGTGGCGAAGTACTTGCATATGTTTGGTAATAAATAAATTGAAAATTAAAAGGAGGGTATACCATGTCAAGAATAGGTAAAAGTCCTATTACAATACCACAAGGCGTTGAAGTAAATATTGATAATCATACAGTAACAGTAAAAGGTCCAAAGGGAACTTTAACTCAAGAATTTCTACCTGTTGTAGAAATAGCAAAGGAAGAAAATAAAATATTAGTTACCATATCAGATGAAAAAAATGGAAATCTACATGGATTAACTAGAACATTAATTAATAATATGGTTATTGGTGTAACTCAAGGTTTTGAAAAAGCTTTAGAAATAAATGGTATAGGATACAAAGCACAAAAACAAGGTAAAAAATTAGTATTAACACTTGGTTATTCACATCCAATCGAAGTTGAAGAAATAGAGGGAATAACTATAGATGTACCATCACAAAACTCTATTATTGTTAAGGGAATTGATAAACAATTAGTTGGTCAAGTTGCTGCAAATATTAGAGAATATAGATTACCAGAGCCTTACAAGGGTAAAGGTATCAAGTATGCTGGCGAACATATTAGAAGAAAAGAAGGAAAAGCTGGCGGTAAAAAATAATACTTAAAAAGTTAAGGAGGGAGACTTCAAAATGATTAAAAAAATTAATAGAAAAGTCGCAAGAACTACTAGACAAAAAAGAGTTAGAGCAAAAGTTAAAGGAACAGCTCTAAGACCTAGACTTTGCGTATCTAGAAGTTTGAATAACATTTCAGCACAATTAATTGATGATGAAAAACAAGTGACTTTACTTTCAGCCTCTACTTTAGATAAAGAAGTTAAGACAAAAGCATCTAATGTAGCAGCTGCAACAGAAGTTGGAACACTTATTGCAAAGCGTGCAATAGAGAAAAATATAAAAACTGTAGTCTTTGATAGAAATGGTTATTTATACCATGGAAAAGTTAAAGCCTTAGCAGATGCAGCAAGAGAAGCTGGATTAGAATTCTAGAAGAAAGGAGAAACCAAAAATGACTGATACAAAAACAGAATTAAAAGAAAAAGTTGTTAATGTAAGCAGAGTAGCTAAAGTTGTTAAAGGTGGTAGAACTTTTAGATTTAGTGTACTTGTTGTTGTAGGTGATGGAGAAGGTCGTGTAGGTGTAGGAACTGGTAAATCTTCAGAAGTTCCTGAAGCTATCAAGAAAGCTACAGATGAGGCTAAAAAGAATTTAATTAGTGTATCACTTGTAAATGGTACTTTACCTCATGAATATACAACTCACTTTGGATCATCTAAAGTAATATTAAAACCAGCAGTAGAAGGTACTGGAATCATCGCAGGTGGTGCTGTAAGACCAGTATTGGAACTTGCAGGTGTTAAAAATGTAACAGCTAAAACATTAGGATCTCGTAATAGCAGAAATGTAGTTTATGCTACAATTGAAGCTTTAAAAGCTATGAGAACTCCAGAAGAAGTTGCAAGACTTAGAGGGAAAACTGTAGCTGAAATATTAAAATAATAATATAACTTTAAATACGAAAAGAGAGGAGGAAGCTTGAACCATGAAAATGCATGATTTAGGTCCAGCATACGGATCAACAACTACTACAAAAAGAGTAGGCAGAGGAATTGGAAGTGGTCTTGGAAAGACAGCTGGTAAAGGCCATAAGGGTCAAAAAGCAAGAAGTGGTGGCAGCATTAGAAGAGGCTTTGAAGGAGGCCAAACACCTTTATATAGAAGAATTCCAAAAAGAGGATTCAATAATCGTTTTGCAACTGAATATGCTATTATCAATGTAAGTGATTTAGAAAAATTTGATAATGGTACAGTTGTAAACGCAGAAGTTTTACTTTCTGAAGGAATAATAAGAAAAGAATTAGATGGTGTTAAAGTTTTAGGAAATGGAACATTGACTAAAAAACTTACTGTTGTAGCAACTAAATTTTCAAAATCAGCAGAAGAAAAAATACAAGCTGTAGGTGGAAAGATAGAGGTGAAGTAGTATGCTACAAACCATAAAAGATATTTTTTCAGTAAAGGATTTAAGAAAGAAAATATTATTTACATTATTTATACTATTATTATTTAGACTTGGAACATTTATAACAATACCTGGAATTGATAAGACATTATTAAGAGAGACCGTAGGTGCAGAATCTAGTGGGCTTTCTGCAATGGCTAACTTAGTTTCAGGTGGAGCCTTTAGTAGATTGTCGATACTAGCTCTATCTATAGGACCATATATTACTGCATCTATTGTACTTAACCTATTGCAAGTAATAGTACCGAGCCTAGAGAGACTAACAAAAGAAGGAGAAGAAGGAAGAAGAAAACTTAATAAATATACAAAATATTTAACTATTGTTTTTGGACTACTTGAAGGACTAGCTGCATATTTAAATTATAAATCATTTTTATTAACTGAGTTACAATCAGGTGCAGGTCTAATTCTTGGAGCAATACTTTTTATTGGTTCCTTAATTACAGGAACAGCTTTACTTAGTTGGCTAGGTGATAAAATAACTGAATATGGTATTGGAAATGGTATTTCAATGATTGTATTTATTGGTATCGTATCTGGAATATCAGGTGCAACTGAAACATTAATTGAAGTTGCACAAGGTGGAATAACAGGTATATTAATTGTAGTGGCTTTACTTGTAGCTATGATTATATTACTTGCAGGAATTGTTTTTGTTCAACAGGCAGAACGTAGAATACCAGTTAACTATGCAAAACGTGTAGTAGGAAGAAAGATGTATGGTGGACAAAATACTCATATTCCAATAAAACTTGCAATGGCTGGTGTAATGCCAATCATATTTGCAATGTCTTTTATGATGTTTCCTAGTATGATAATTAGTTTTGCAACAAAAGGAGATCCTCAGGGAATATGGTCTGTCATATATAATCTATTCTCTGTTTCACAAGGTAGTAGTTGGTATTATCTTGTTGGATATGCATTAATTTATATGGCACTTATCATATTATTTACTTTTGTATATACTATGTTTATCGTAAATCCAGTTGAAATAGCTAATAATCTGAAAAAGAATGGTGGATTTATACCTGGTATTAGAGCAGGTAAAAATACATCTGAATATATATCAAGTGTGTTGAAAAATATTACAGCTGTTGGTGCAGTATTTTTAGCACTAGTTGCAGTATTACCAATATTATTACAGGGATTCACTTCTATACAAATTACATTTAGTGGTAACTCTGTACTAATTGCAGTTAGTGTTGCACTTGAAATACTTAAAAATCTTGAAACTCAAATGGTTAATAGAAACTATTCAGGTTTCTTGGGATAATGTAATAATAATGTGTAAATGGCATTCTAGTAGGAATGCTATTTTTTATTTTAATCATAAAAAAGATAATCTTAATATTTCAATTAAGATTATCTTTTTATCTAGTAATGAAGTATATAGGAGATTTTAGAGTATTAGGCAAAAAAATAAAGATCATTTTAACAGAAAGATTTAAAATAAAAGTCTAAAGTTACATTTAATTGACATAAACTAAAAATAATGATATAATAACGGCGAAACTTTTTTAAACCTATTATTAGTATAAAGGAGAACAAAAACATGACTGAATTATTGCAGAGAGGAAACATTATTAAAATTAAAAAAGGAATGAAGGTATATGCTAATATACCAGAGAAATTTGTTTTTTCAAATCGGCCACTTTCAGGTGAACTTCATTGTAAGACCGTAGAAGTAGGAAAGATTTACAAAATTTCAAAAGAGTTTAAAGAAGAGTATGTAACCGGAGTCAAAAAAGATGAAGTAGAAAGATTACGAGAACGAAATTTTAATGTTACTGAAGAACAGATTGAAAATCTTTTGAAACAAACGGCCCCAAGTCTTGAAAGCGAAGAGTATGATGCTTCTATTCTTGAAGGAGAATATATAGTAGTAAAGACTGAAAATTCTGATGGCGGAACTGGAATGAGATCGCATGATATTTATTCTGATGGTTGGAGAGTGTTTGCAAAAAAAATGAAAGATGGAAAAATTGATTCTGAAGGAATTGAAGTTTCATTTTATCAGACAGGGGCATTTACTGCTATGATTCCGCCAGAGACAATTGAGATCATAGGAGACATATTTGGTTAAAATAATTATCCTTCGGCTATGCCGGAGGATAATTATTTAAGTTGTGATCTTATTATTGATTTGGTTCCTTAGCTTGCATTTGGTTAGCACTTTGAGCTACCATTTTCTTAACCATTTCTCCACCTATAGAACCAGCTTGTTTTGATGTTAAATCACCATTGTAACCTTGCTTTAGATTAACACCGATTTCATTAGCTACTTCGTACTTAAATTTATTTAAAGCAGCTTTAGCTTGTTTGTTTGACATTTTGCTATTTGAACTTGCCATTTAATTCACCTCCATTTGTTTATAATTTGTGCAATAAGAAAAAATATATACATAAAAATAAAAAAATAAACCAAAGATTTTATATCTTTGGTTTTATATTTCATAAATCATTATTGGTTAGGTTGTTGAGATTGCATTTGGTTAGCTGCTTGAGCAACTAATTTTTTAACCATTTCTCCACCTATAGAACCAGCTTCTCTAGATGTTAAATCACCATTATAACCTTGTTTTAGATTAACACCAAGTTCATTAGCTACTTCATATTTGAATTTGTCTAAAGCAGCTTTAGCTTGCTTGTTTGACATTTTGCTGTTAGAGTTTGCCATTGTAAATTCACCTCCAATATTTTTAAAGTAGTAAAACCAATTTGTTTTACATTATTAATTTGTGTTGGATTTTAGAAATAATACTGGTAAAAAAAGGAAATTTATAAAAAAATAGATGATTTCGATTGTTTTCGACAAAAGTCGATGAGAGAATATGGCAAAAATACTTGATTTTTAGTAAAAATTTATATATAATATGCTTACGCTATTAAGTAAACTTAAGGGGGAAAATTATGAGTAATAAAACAAAAGTTATGATAGTTGATGACAATAAGGAATTTGTAAAATTGTTGACTATGTTTATAAATTCGCAAACAGATATGGAAGTCGTGGAGACATTATTTGATGGACAGAATGCCAAAAATAGAATCAAGGAAGTTCAACCAGACATATTATTATTAGATATTATTATGCCTGAAAAAGATGGACTAGGTGTTTTAAATGACATTTCTATGGATAAGGAAACTGATATTCCTTTAACAATAGTTATGTCTGCAATTGGTCAAGAAAAGATAACACATAAGGCTATTTCACTTGGTGCAACTTATTATGTTGTAAAACCATTTGATATGAATGCTTTAGTTGAAAGAATAAGAGATTTAATAGAATGTGGTAATGAAGAAAAAGACACAATAAACGCGGTTGGATATTCATCATATGAAAAAATCAATAATAGCAAACCTATGATACCACTTGAGGTAAGAGTGACACAAATGATCCATAATGTAGGTGTGCCTGCTCATATTAAGGGCTATCAATATATAAGAGAAGCGATTATGCTTGCAGTTGAAAACGAGGATATTATAAATTCTATAACAAAGACTTTGTATCCAACACTTGCTAAAACTTTTTCAACAACTCCATCAAGAGTGGAAAGAGCAATTAGACATGCAATAGAAGTGGCTTGGAATAGAGGACAAATCGAAATGCATGATAAAATATTTGGCTATACTGTAAATTCTAATAAGGGAAAACCTACAAATTCAGAATTTATAGCAATGATTGCGGACAAATTGCGTCTAGAAGATAAGGCTACCATTTAAGTAGCCTAAATTAATTTCTTTATTAATTCTATAATAAAGAAATTTTTTCTTGTCATAATACAATATTATATATTATTAGTATGATGAAAAATAATAATATTATTCTGTATTAAAATTATTATCAATGCAATAATTTATCATACTTATAACTATATTATTAAATGAAGTATTGTTTTCACTTGCTATTTGATTGATTTTTTCAATTGTTTCGTTGCGAATATATATTGTTTTATAGCTAGCACTTACTTTAGTTTTCGAAAAATCTAAATGTTTGATCATTTTGATACCTCCAAAGTAATTTTACACTATAAAATTTTAAAATAATATATTAGAAAATTCTACTGTATGTATTGCCATACTGTGAGTGTTGTGTTATAATATTATGTAATGTATATACTAGAAGGGAGTGGTAGTTATCATAAGTATGAGAGTATTTCAAATAATGCTAATCACTATTATTGTATTGGTAATTATATTAGCATTAATTGAAAATTATAAGTTAAAACGTATGATGACAAGGTTGAAAATGGAGAAGGAAAAAAGTAAGAACATAAGAGAAATATTAAGTAAATATTTAAATATACATATCAATAATTGAATATCTATATATTATTTAGTATAATATATAGCATGAGGAGTGTTACATGAGATTAAAAAATAAATGGATATGTTTAAGTTTAACTGTTGTATTACTAGTAATAGTTGTTTGTAGCATTATTATAGTAAAAAGAAATGAAAGTAATTTTAGTAGAGTAGATTTATTTTCAGGGACAGTTGTGCAAACAAAAGAGTATAAGTTATATGAATTTGGCATAGAAGATAATGACATCTGTAAGAATATGGATAATATAGTAGAAGAGATCAGAAATGAATATAGCGAATTAATAGATTTTGAATATATAGATGTAACTAAAAATATGACACTATCAAATATTTATAGTATTGAATCAGTTCCTACATTTTTAATTGTTGATTTACAAGGAAACGTTAAGTATAGAAAAACTGGAAGTATGACAAAAGAAGAATTAATTGATTTTATAAATAAGATTAATATAGAATGAGAATCTGACTGAAGATTCTTATTTTTTTGTTACATAATTCAAGACTTCTTAATATTGACAAATTTGACTAAAGATAGTACAATATAAAAGTAAAAAAAGAATTTGTAGTAAGGATGTTTTTATGAGTAATTTAAAAAAGAGAAAATGGCTAGATCTTAAAATATTTTCAGTTAGAATTTTTATCTTATCAGTTATTATAATATTGGCAACGATTGTTTCTATTGTAAAGCCAATCACTTTATATGTAGATTTATCAATTATACTTATTACATCATTGCTTTGTATTTATGTTTGTATTACTGAAATAAGAGGAAGAAAGTATAGAATTGACGAAATATCAAAAAGTCTAGATATTGTTTTAAAAGATAGCTTTAGTCTGATTGATATCCCTATGGTTATGCTTACTGATAAAAATAAAATGATTTGGCAAAATAATGCATCAAATCATATATTGCCTAAAGATATTATAGAAGAAACTGCACAAAAACTTTCAAAGCAAAAAAGACATACTGAGGTTACAAGTGTTACAATCAATATTGGAAATGGCGAAGTTTATAGTGCGGTTGGAAATAATATTAAATTTGATGATACAGACTGTTTATTGATATCCTTTATTAATAGAACATATGAAACTAACTTAAAAAAGACTTTAGAAGACACTAGGGTTTCGGTTGGTGTAATTTTTGTTGATAATTATGAAGAAACAATGCAGGGATTAGATGATGTAAAGAAAGCAGAAATAACTTCCATGATTGAGAAAGAGTTACGTAACTTTGCTTCTGAAAATAAAGGCGTAATTGCTAAGGTAGATAAGGATAAGTTTATATTATTTGTCGAAAAACAATATGCCGAAAGTATGGAAGAAGGAACTTTTGCAATTTTAGAACGCGTAAGAAATATCACAAATATAACGAAATTACCGATAACAGTATCTATAGGTATGTCTTATTCTGAGGATACATTAGAAGAAAGGTATAAATCTAGTTCTTCAGCTTTAGATATTGCTTTAGGACGTGGTGGAGATCAGGCAGTTATTAAAAAAGATAAAAAGTTTGAGTTTTTTGGAGGTTCAAATCTTGGACTTGAGAAAACAAGTAGAGTTAGAGCTAGAACAATATCTCAGGCTTTAAAAGAGGTAATGGAAAAATCTGATAATATTTATATTATGGGACACAAAAACACTGATATTGACTGTATTGGTGCCGCAATTGGTGTTTACAAGATTGCCAATAGTTTGAATAAAAATGCAAAAATTGTTACTGATGCAAAATGTAATAGTAGTACAAAAACACTTATTAATAAATTAAAGGAAAATGATGAATATGAAAATGTATTTATCACAAGTTCTGATTTGAAAAAAACAGAAATTACAAATAATGATTTTATAGTTGTTGTAGATACACATAAAAAGTCATATTTAGCATATCCAGACTTTTTGGATGAGTTTGAAAAAATTGCTGTAATAGATCACCATAGAAGAGGTCCCGAATTCATTGATTATGCATTACTTACTTATCATGAAATCTATGCTTCTTCTGCATCTGAGTTGGTTACTGAGCTTTTAATGTATTCAGATCATATTGTTCTTACCCCAGTTGAAGCTGAATGTTTATATGCTGGAATCGTTATGGATACAAAAAACTTCATGTTTAAGACAGGTGTTAGAACATTTGAAGTTGCTGCTTATTTGAAGAAATTTGGTATCGATGTTGCTGAAGTAAAACAATTATTTCAAAATGATTTTGAAACATACATTGCTAAGGTGGATATTGTAAAGAATGCAGAAATTATCAAGGGAAAAATTGCTGTATCTAGTTGTGAAGAAAAACACGAGGATATGCCAATTATTGCTGCCCAAGCTGCCGATGAATTATTGTCAATATCTGGAATTATTGCATCTTTTGTATTGTGTAAAGTAGATAATATTGTGATGATTTCTGGTAGGTCTATGGGGGATATCAATGTTCAATTAATACTAGAAAAAATTGGTGGTGGAGGCCATTTGACTTTTGCTGGAGCTCAAATAGCTGGTATAACAATAGAGGAAGCAAGAGAAAAATTGCTAGAAAGTATTAATGATTATTTTAATAAAGAATAAGATAAAATAGAAGGGAGTGGCAATCATGAGAGTTGTACTAAATCAAGATATAAAAGGAATTGGTAAAAAGAATCAAATTGTAGAAGTAAGTGAAGGATATGCAAGAAATTTCTTAATACCTAAAAAAATGGTAAGTGTAGCTGATAATCGAGCAATTAATGAAGCAAAAAATAGGATTGAGTCACTAGCCTTTAAGAAAGGAAAAGAAATAGAGGCTGCAGAAGGATATAAAAAGAAAATAGAAGAGTCCTTTATTGAGTTTAAACATAAAGTGGGAGAGGGAAGTAAGCTCTTTGGAAGTGTTACAGAAAAAGACATTTCTGAAGCAATTAAAGCTAAATTTAATATTTCTGTGGATAAGAAAAAAGTGATGATAAAAAATCCTATCAAAAATTTGGGAACATATACCGTTGATATTAAATTGTATGAAGGGATAGTGGCAAAGTTAAAAATTGTAGTAGTTGGACAGTAGGTGTGTATTATGGAAAGTGAAGTAGTAAATAAAGTACAACCAAATGATACAATTGCAGAACAAGCAGTATTAGGTTCTATGCTTGTTGATACAGAAGCTGTAATTGCTGCAGTAGAAATATTAAAACCAGAAGATTTTTATAGAGAAGATAATAGAGAAATATACGCCGCAATGCTTGAGATATATTCACTTGGTAAACATATTGACATGATTACATTAATGGAACAGCTAAGACTTAGAGGAACCCTTGAAAGGGTAGGAGATAGTCAATATATAGCAACACTTATTGATAATGTACCAACAACTTCAAATATTGAGAATTATGTTAAGATAGTTGAAGAAAAGTCAGTTCTTAGGAAACTGATAAAAACATCAAATGATATTATAAAACTTAGTTACTCTCAAACAGAAGAAGTAGATAGTATAATAGAGCAAGCAGAAAAACAGGTCTTTGATGTTGTACAAAATAGGAATTCAAAAGGATATTCTAGTATGAAAGAAATCCTTGTTACTGCTTTTGATATGATAGAAAATATGTATCAAAATAAAAATAAAGTATCAGGGATAGAATCAGGATTTATAGATTTAGATAATAAGATATCTGGATTAAATCCTTCTGATTTAATTATTGTGGCTGCAAGACCTGCAATGGGAAAATCAGCTTTTGTTTTAAATATTGCAAATTTTGTTGCCATGCATATGAAAACACCAGTAATGATTTTTAGTCTTGAGATGTCAAAAGAACAAATGGTAACAAGAATTCTTAGCAGTGAGAGTGAAATTGATAGTATGAAACTAAGAAATG
This sequence comes from Clostridia bacterium, assembly GCA_030524345.1. Classification (GTDB taxonomy): domain Bacteria; phylum Bacillota; class Clostridia; order TANB77; family CAG-465; genus CAG-465. The sequence continues at coordinate 76,064 of JAUNGP010000005.1, forward strand.
CAAATTTTGATTCTGAGGATTGGTTAAAACTTGGTGAAACAAGTGGAAAATTAACAGATGTTCCTTTATATATTGATGATACACCAGGGCTTTCAGCATCAGAGCTTAGAGCAAAATGTAGAAAAGCTAAGCTTGAAAAGGGAATCGGTCTTGTCATTATTGATTATTTACAACTAATGGAATCGAAGTCTCGTGGAAATACATCAAGACAACAAGAAATATCTGATATTAGCCGTTCTTTAAAAATTCTTGCCAAAGAATTAAAGGTACCTGTAATAGCTTTATCGCAACTTAGTCGTGCTACTGAATCTAGAACAGATCATAGACCGATGTTAAGTGATCTTCGTGAATCAGGAGCTATTGAGCAGGATGCAGATATTGTTATGTTTTTACATAGAGAGGATTATTATGACCCAGAGACAGAAAAGAAAAATGTGGCAGAAGTCATCATTGCCAAAAACAGAAATGGTGAAACTGGTACTGTTGAGCTTGCATGGCTTGGTCAATATACAAAATTTGCTAATTTATATAGAGGTCCAGAAGCATGAGAAATTTAAAAGAGAAAAATATTGTTGAGTTAATTGAAGAAGAAGTGGAAAAAAATATAATTAGGGAATCACTAATAGAAAATGGTGATAAATTAATTGTTGCTGTTTCAGGTGGCCCTGATTCTATTTGTTTATTAAATGTATTATATACGATTAGAAGAAAAATGAGAGTAAATTATGGTATTGAGTATTCACTGATTGTTGCTCACGTAAATCATATGCTAAGAGAAGAGTCAGAAGACGAAAAAGTGTATGTTGAGAATATTTGTAAAAATTTAGAAATACCATTTTATTATTTAAAAAAAGATGTTAGAAATTTATCTAAGCAAGAAAAAATGTCAGAAGAAACTTATGGAAGAAAAATACGCTATGAGTTTTTTAATGAAGTTTTAGAGAAAGAAAAAGCACAGAAAATAGTGACAGCACATAATGCCAATGATGATGTGGAAACAATACTGCTTAATTTATTTAGAGGATGCGGTCTGAAAGGTCTTACTGGTATCGAATTCCAATATAAAAATATTATAAGACCATTAATGACAGTTGAAAAAAAAGACATTATGGAGTATAATATATTGAAAAACCTCAATCCATGTATTGATAGAACTAATTTTGAATTAATATGTCCAAGAAATAAAGTTAGAAATGCATTGATACCGGAGTTAGAAAAGGAATATAATCCTAATATTTTAAAAAGCATTCTTAGAATGAAAAATATTTTAATTGAGGATGAAAATTTTTTAAATAATTATACATTAAATGTTGTTAAACAAAGCATAATAGAATATAATGAATATATTAAGTTTAATTATAGTGAGCTTATCAAAGAACATGTAGCTATAAAAAATAGAGCAATAAGAGAAATCATTAAATTAAAACTACATGACTTAGATGGGTTAACTAATATACATATTAATGATATTTTAGATTTATTAGAAAATGGAATAAAGGGCAAAAAATATATAATGGGAAATAAATTTAAAATAGAAATTATCAATAAAAATATAGCCATTTTATATTAATGTAAAGGGGAGAAATTATGAAAAATGGAACTTTAAAAACTGTAATATCATATTTGATTATTATAGGAATAGCATTATATGCAATATCACTTTTAAGTAGTACTGCTACAATGGAAATGTCATATACAGAATTAATGCAAAAAATTGAAGAGAAACAAATTGAAAGTATTGAATTAAAAAGTGATAGACTTACAGCAGAGGCAAAATTAAAAGATGAGGAAAATGTCATTCGTGAAGTAAAAATACCTTCTGCTACTACTTTTATTGAAACAATTCAGCCGAAAGTGATAGCTGGAGAGTTTGTACTTAATGTGGCAAATGAAACTGCAATGGAAGTGATAGCTCCACTAATACCTAATATAATTCTTCTTGTAGGAACATTGTTTATATTTATATATATGATAAGAAAAACAAATGAGGGTAATAATAAAGCCATGAATTTTGGTAAAAATAGAGCCCAAATGATTGATAAAGATTCGAAAAAGAAAATTACCTTTGATAATGTAGCCGGCCTTAAGGAAGAAAAAGAAGAACTTGAAGAAGAAGTTGAATTTTTGAAAAATCCTAAAAAGTATTTAGACATGGGAGCGCGAATTCCTAAAGGAATACTTCTAGTTGGCGGACCTGGTACTGGTAAGACTTTACTTGCTAAAGCTGTTGCCGGAGAAGCAAATGTTCCATTCTTTTCTATTAGTGGTTCTGACTTTGTAGAAATGTTTGTTGGTGTTGGAGCTTCTCGTGTAAGGGACTTATTTGCAGAGGCAAAGGCCAATTCACCATGTATTGTATTTATTGATGAAATCGATGCTGTTGGACGTCACAGAGGTGCAGGACTTGGCGGTGGTCATGATGAAAGAGAACAAACTTTGAATCAATTACTTGTTGAAATGGATGGATTTGCAACTCATGAGAGTATCATTGTTATGGCTGCTACAAATAGACCAGATATATTAGATCCTGCTTTACTTAGACCTGGTCGATTTGATAGGCAAATTGTAGTTCATTTACCTGACTTAAAGGCAAGAGAAGAAATATTAAAACTACATGCAAAAAATAAACCATTTATAAAGGGAATAGATTTTAAGGTTATTGCTAAAAATACTGCTGGATTTAGTGGCGCTGATTTGGAGAATATGATAAATGAAGCAGCACTACTTGCAGCAAGAAAAGAAAAAAAGACGATTAATTTAACTGATGTAGAAGAAGCGATGGTAAAAGTTATGATGGGACCTGAAAAGAAGAGTAAGGTGATTAACGATAAAGAGAAAAAATTAACAGCATATCATGAAGCAGGTCATGCAGTGGTATCAAGATTTCTACCAAATCATGATGGAATACATCAAATATCAATTATTCCTAGAGGAATGGCAGGAGGTTATACAATGTATAAACCAACTGATGATAAGAGTTATACATCAAAATCTGAGATGAATGAGCAAATTGTATCACTACTTGGGGGAAGAGTTGCAGAACAGTTAGTATTAAATGATATTAGTACAGGAGCTTCAAATGATATAGAGAGGGCTTCAAAGATAGCTAGAGAAATGGTTATGAAATATGGTATGTCTGAAAAACTTGGACCTATAAGTTTTGGATCTACTCAAGAAGAAGTATTTTTAGGAAAAGAAATGACTACATCTAGAAATTATAGTGAGAAAGTTGCATATGAGATAGATGAAGAAGTAAAAGCAATTATTACACGAGCTTATGCATATGCAGAAAGAATTTTAAAAGAAAATATTGATAAGCTTCATAGAGTAGCAGAATTATTAATTGAAAAAGAAAAAATCTCAGGTGAAGAATTTGATAGTATATTTGCCTAAATAGTAAAAAAGTTCCTATTTTTAGGAACTTTTATTTTTGGCTTGACTTAGAATTTCTTTTGTGTTAGAATATAAAAACATTAACCATTCAAGAATTCTCATAATTGTAGAATTCGGTAAATTTCAATTATAGGAGGTCTTTATATGCAGAAAGTGAATCTTAAGGAAATTGTTTTCCCAAATAATGGGATTAGCACTGTTAGTTATTTTAAGGCGGGAGTTCTATGGATATTGGCAGGCGAGCATAAACCGATTATCAGAAAAGCAGAAAAAGGCGAAAAATCAACACTCAATGATCCTGAAGTAATTAAAGTAATTTCCGAGGCCGTTCCCGGACAGAATTCATATCTTATGGATCTGACGATTAGATCTAATATCAATGAATGCGTAATTAGCGATCCGAATTATACTTTGGAAGAGAAGGTTAGTAAAATTGCAGACAGCATCTCCAAGTTTGTAATTTGTTAAACTAAGCATGGTTATTTAAGAAAACAAGAGTCGACTATTAATTTAGTTGGCTCTTTTGCAATAAAATAAATGATAACTTATAATTTATTTACAATATTTAGCAAATAATTAAAATATCTCTATTGATAATTTGCATTATTTGTGTTATAATATATACACTTGTATGTTACGTAATAAATGTGCAAGTGTATATATTATAACACACACAAATGGAGCTTATGCTTCTTCCTATATGGATGTAGTAAGTGCTGATGTTTGTGGAGGATTAAAAGAAGGAGGAATTTTTAAATGGCAATTATACCAATGAAATCATTACTAGAAGCCGGTGTACATTTTGGACACCAAACAAAAAGATGGGACCCAAGAATGGCTCCATACATATTTACTGCAAGAAATGGAATTTATATCTTAGACTTGCAAAAAACTTTAAAGAAGGTGCAAGAAGCTTATAACTTAACAAAAAAGGTTGTAGCTGATGGCGGAGTAGTTCTATTTGTTGGAACTAAGAAACAAATTCAAGAAACAATGAAACAAGAAGCTGAAAGATGTGGAATGTACTACATCAATAGCAGATGGTTAGGTGGAACATTAACTAACTTTGCTACAATCAAGAAAAGAATAGCAAGACTTGTTGAATTAGAAAAAATGGAACAAGATGGAACTTTTGATGTACTTCCTAAAAAAGAAGTAATCAAATTAAGAAAAGAAATGGAGATTTTAAACACTAACCTTGGTGGTATTAAAGATATGGAAAAACTTCCATCACTTATATTCTTAGCAGATTCTAAAAAAGAATATATTTGTACTAAGGAAGCTAGAAAACTTAATATTCCAACTATTGGTTTGATTGATTCTAACTGTAATCCAGAAGATGTTGACTATGTTATTCCTGGAAATGATGATGCAGTAAGATCAGTAAGCTTAATTGCTTCTAAAATTGCTGATGCAGTAATCGAGGCAAAAGAAGGAAATTTAAGTGAAGCAGAAGACGATGAAGAAATTGAAACAATGGAAGAATTAGTACAAAAAGAAGGAGTAGATAAAATCGAAAGAAAACCTAGACAAAATAATAAAAAAGCTACTCATACTAAAAAAGAAAAAACAGAACAGAGTAAATAATTAGGAGGTGCTTTATATGGCAATAACAGCTAGTCAAGTAAAAGAATTAAGAGAAATGACTGGTGCAGGCGTAATGGACTGCAAAAAAATACTTGTTGAAACAGATGGAGACATGGAAAAAGCAGTAGAACTTTTAAAGAAAAAAGGTATTGCAAAGGCTGCTAAGAAAGCAGATAGAGTTGCATCTGAAGGAATTGTTGAGGCGTACATACACGGTGGAAAGTATGGTGCTTTAGTAGAAGTAAACTCAGAGACAGATTTTGTATCTAGTAATGAGGACTTTAAAAGTTTTGTTAAGGATGTAGCTATGCATATAGTTGCTGCAAACCCTAAATATGTTAAACGTGAAGATGTTCCAGAAGCTGTTGTAGAAAAAGAAAAAGAGACTTTAAAAGCACAAGCTATGGAAGAAGGAAAACCAGAAGCTATTGCTGAAAAAATAGTGGAAGGAAGATTAAATAAATTTTATCAAGAGATTTGCTTACTTGACCAACCATTTGTCAAAGATCCAGATAAAACTGTTGGGGAACTTTTGGTAGAATTAATAGCTAAGATTGGTGAAAATATAGTAATTAGAAGATTTGTTAGATTTGAAAGAGGCGAAGGAATCGAAAAAGAGGAAACTAACTTTGCTGAAGAAGTCATGAAACAAGTTAATGGTTAATGAATTGATAAAAATAAAGTATGTTTGATATTCAAGCATACTTTATTTTGCTTTTATGTTGCTAATTAATTTTTTTAGTGGTAATCTAAAATAGAAGATAAATTCTGATTCAAGAAGATTACTATGCAAATAATAAATTTTAAGAAAGGATACATATAGGTTAGAGGAGTGAATAATGTGAAAGAAAATAAAACAAAGGACAGAAATAATCAGGAAAAGTTACAAAGATATAGCAAGATATCAATAGATGAATTATTAGAAGAATTTAATACCTCATATGAGGGATTGAGTGTAGTGGATATAGATGATAGATTAGAAAAATATGGAAAAAATAATGTTGAATTGAAAAAGAACAATACATTGTTACATAGATTAAAAGAATCGATTATAAATCCATTTAATATTGTTTTAATCATAGTAGCGATTATAACATTTATAACAGACATTGCTATACCAGTAACAAAAGATTATGCAACTTTTGTATTAATTGTAAGTACCATTATTATATCTGCCATTATATCTTTAATACAAGAGACAAAGTCAGATAATGCTGCTAAAAAATTAAAAAAGATGATTACAAATAAGATAGATGTGATAAGGGATGGAATACAAAATGTAATAGAAGTTGAAAATGTAGTTCCAGGAGATATTGTAAAGTTATCATCTGGCGATATGATACCAGGTGATGTTAGATTTTTAGAAGTAAAGGATCTGTTTATAGATCAGGCATCACTTACTGGTGAATCTAATCCTGTTGAAAAACTTGTAAATTTTTCTTGTGATGTAGGAATTACAGAGACTTTAAATATTGGCTTTATGGGAACAAATGTTGTAAGTGGAAGTGCAACAGCATTAGTGATTGCTACTGGTAATGATACTTATTTTGGAAGTATGGCTAAATCTTTGTATAGTGTAAATGATAAAAATAGTTTTGAAAGAGGCGTAGATGATGTAAGTAAATTATTAATTCGATTTATGATAATTATGTTGCCTATTATTTTAGTTGTTAATCTGATTACGAAAAATAATTGGTGGGATTCATTAATATTTGCAATTACAATTGCTGTTGGATTAACACCAGAAATGTTACCTGTTATCATGACATCTACAATGGCTAAAGGTGCTGTTGATATGTCTAAGAAAAAGACTATAGTTAAAAGATTAAGTGCTATACAGTCATTTGGTGAAATGAATATTTTATGTACAGATAAAACTGGAACATTAACAGAAGATGAGATTGTATTGGAAAAGTATATTGATGTGACAGGAGCAGAAAGTGTTAGAATTTTAAGACATGCATTTTTGAATAGTTATTTTCAAACAGGACTTAAAAATTTAATTGATGTGGCAATTATTTCAAGAGCCGAAAAAGAAAAGTTAAATATATTAAAAGAAAAATACATACGAGAAGATGAAATACCTTTTGATTTTACCAGAAGACGAATGAGTGTAGTATTAAAAGATGATAAAGGAAAAAGACAGCTCATTACTAAGGGCGCTGTTGATGAGGTAATGTCTATTTGTACTTTTATTGATATTGACGGAAAAGTGGAAAAAATGACTGAAGAGTCAAGAGAAAGTGCATATAGTATATATAAAAAATACAATAGTGATGGACTAAGAGTAGTAGCTATTGCACAAAAAAATAACATTAATGGTGTTGAAGCTTTTAGTTTAGAGGACGAATCAGATATGGTATTGATTGGATTTGTAGGCTTTTTGGACCCACCTAAAGCTAGTAGTAAACAAGCGATTTCAATGTTAAAGAAACATGGAGTAGATACAGTAGTACTAACTGGTGATAGCGAAGGTGTTGCCCTCAATGTATGCAAGCAGGTAGGGATTGTAGTAGAAAATAGACTAACAGGAAAAGATATAGAAAAAATGACTGATGAGGAGCTTAGAGAAAGAGTCAAAAATTGTCATCTATATTCTAAGTTATCACCGCTACAAAAGCAAAGAATTGTTAGAATATATCAAGAAAATGGAAATACCGTCGGCTATATGGGAGATGGGATAAATGATAGTCCCCCAATGAAACAGGCCGATGTAGGAATATCAGTGGATACAGCGGTCGATATAGCAAAAGAAACAGCTGATATTATTCTATTGGAAAAAGATTTAAATGTTTTAGGTGAGGGAGTAATTAATGGTAGAAAGACATTTACAAATGTTTTAAAATATATTAAGATGGCAACAAGTGGTAATTTTGGAAATATGTTATCTGTAGTTATTGCAAGTATATTTTTACCATTTTTGCCACTACTTCCAATTCACATATTAATACAAAATCTATTGTGTGATTTTGCTCAGATGGGTATGCCATTCGATAATGTTGATAACGAATATATAGAGAGACCTAAAAAATGGAATACAAAAGGAATTAAAAACTTTATGTTTGCGTTTGGAACTATCAGTACAATTTTAGACATTATTTGTTTTATTGTTTTATGGTTTGTTTTAAAATTCAATACAGTGGAAAAAGCCGTGCTATTTCAAACAGGTTGGTTTGCATTTGGAATTATATCACAAACTTTGATTATTCATATGATTAGGACACATAAAACTCCTTTTATGAAAAGTAAATCTTCAAATCAATTACTACTATCTACGTTTACAATTACAATTATTACATTGTTAATAACTTTTACTAATATTGCGACAGTATTTGATTTACAAAAGCTACCATATGAATATATGTTTTGGATGATAGGCTTTTTAATTATATATGTTATACTAATTCAATTATATAAGAAAATATATTTGAAGAAAAATAAAGAATGGTTATAATTTAAAATGGTACTATATTTATTGGAAGAATAATATGGTGCCATTTTTTCTTTTTGTTATGTCCTTAATAAATATAATAAGATTATAGATTTTTATATTATTTTATGATATCATATAATAAATAAATTTTAAGGAGTATATGATATGAATACTGTTTTTATATATAATGATAAGCTAAATGAATCTATATCAAACTTATTATCGCATGATAAAGGAAATTTGTATATTTATCTAGATAATATTGACATTGAAGGTGTAAAATATTTAAAACGTCTTATAAAAAATAAAGAAAATGTTACTATATTGATTAGTATAAGTAATAAAACGATAACAAGAAGCGTATTAAAAGGACTTTATGAAATATGCAATGAGATTTATTATTATAATAATAATGATACATCATGTACTATCAATTCTAACATGGTAATGTATGTGGATCATGAAGATGTTGAAGTCATGTTTGTGATTCCTAGTTTTGAAAAAGAAGTTCTAGAAAAATCGGATAATATTTCTTTCTATTTAAAAGGTGAACTTAAAGATGGGGAGATTAAACAATTATTTGATAAAATTAATAGTAGAAAAGACAACTACTTGACTTTAACCGAAGATGCTATAAACGAATTAGAAGAAATCAATGATTTAAGAAATGATAAAGCAAGTACTCTGACAAGCCTCGTTTCAAGAGATGAGATAAAGAAAAGTTTTAGAAAAATTAAAGAAGTAGAGGATAGTGATGCTTTTTTGAAAATGATAGAGATGAATAGTGAAATTAAATATAAAGGTGATGATATTTTAATGAACGATGGTGACAGTAATACGAAGATTGATATAACTGCAAATGATGAAATTGAGATTGATTTGGGTGAATAAAATGATAAAGAAGATAGCAATTATTTCTGATACTCATGGTTTAATTCAATATATTGACGATGTTTTTGCAAATGAAGGTAATATAGATTATCTTATTCATTTAGGAGACTATTATAGTGATATGGGACTTATCAATGCCAAATATCCAGGACTTAAGACTTATTATATTATGGGAAATCATGATATGGAATGGATGGAACCAAAAGAAGCAATATTTGAAATCTTAGGAGTTAGAATATACGCAACACATGGTCATCTTTATAATATTAAACTTGGTGTAAATGGGCTAGTAAAAAGAGCAAAAGAAGTAAACGCAGACATTGCATTATATGGACATAATCATATTCAAAAATGTATTTATCAAGATCATGTGATAGTAATCAATCCAGGTTCTATTTCTGAACCTCGTGAGGATAATTGTCTTTTCTCATACACTATACTTGAGATAACAGATAATGAGATTATTGTAAAATCCAAGTGGGGAAATTATGATTCTCGAGGCATTGGACTTGAGATTAATACTGTAAAGCTTGTTCCACATAGTGATACTTGGAAAGAGGCTTTTTTAAAAGAAAAAGAAAATTTGGAAAATATTCTTGGAAATAAAGTGGTTCAAATTGAACATGTAGGAAGCACTTCTATTCCTAATATGCCTGCAAAACCTATTATCGATATAGTTGTTGCACTTGATTCAATTGGATCTGTTGAATATGCAGTAAAAAAGCTTGTTGCAAATGGATATATATATAAAGGTCCTATTGAATCAACCAATGATAGGTATGGATTTGTAAAAGGCATTGGAAATAAGAGGGAGGAGCATTTATACCTTACAACTTTAAATAGTGAGGTGTGGTATGATTATGTTCTTGTAAGAGATTATGTTACAGAGCATAAAGAGGCTTTTGATGCTTATTTAGAATTAAAAACAACACTTTCTGAAAAATATGCAGATGATAGAAGAAAATATACCAAAAGCAAATTTGATTTTTTAGAAGAAATGCATAGATTGTCTAGAAAAGAATATTTGGGTGTAGATTATAAGAAAAGAACAAGTAGTTTATAAAAAAGATTGAAAATAATATTGATATAGTATAAAATTAGACATAAATAAGAAAAGGAGATATTATGATGAATTATAAATATAAAAGAATACTTGTAAAATTAAGTGGAGAGGCAATTGGCGGAGATGATGGAAAAGGAATCGATAAAGTAAAACTCGAAAAAGTAGTTGCGCAAATTGTTGATTTGTCAAAATCAGGAATAGAGATTGGAATTGTTATTGGAGCAGGAAATTTTTGGAGAGGAAAAAATGGTGCTGAATATATGGAAAGAACAACTGCAGATTATATGGGAATGTTAGCTACCACTCTAAATGCGCTTGCGCTTCAAGAAATGATAGAGAGCAAGAATATTCCAACTAGAGTTATGACTGCAATAGAAATGAAACAAGTAGCGGAACCATATATTCGTAGAAAAGCTATGAGACATCTTGAAAAGGGTAGAGTTGTTATATTTGCTTGTGGCACTGGAAATCCATATTTTACAACAGATTCAGCCGCCGCATTAAGAGCAGTAGAAATAGAGGCAGAAGTTATTTTACTTGCTAAAAATGTAGATGGTGTATATGATAAAGATCCTAAGAAGTATGAAGATGCAAGAAAATATGATAAGATAACATATATGCAATCTATATCTGAAAGGCTTGGAGTAATGGATACAACAGCTCTAACTCTTTGTATGGAAAATAAACTTCCTATACTTGTATTTGCATTAAATGAAAAAGATTCAATTAAAAGAGCAGCTTCGGGTGAGGAGATTGGAACTATTGTAGAATAAATAATTGGGAGGTTATTATATGAATGATGAAAAGGAGAATATGGAACCAAAATATGTTATAAAACCAAGATTTAGTATGCTTTATGAGCTTATAATGCCTACTGGAAGAAAAATAAAAAATTCTCTACTGATGTTTATTGGTGTTTTGATATTATATATTCTTTTAGTAGTGTTAAAAAACATGGTGGATTTTGATTCTTTAACAAATGGAGTTGATGTCAATTCAGCATTAAATTTGATATTTTTGGTACTTCTTATTGTAATTGGAATAAAACTTGTTATACACATTATTTTTCAAGTTTTACAATATAGATATTTAAGCTATAGCTTTTATGATGATCATATGATATATGAGGATTCTTTTTTAAATCAACATAGAAAAACAATACAATATGCAAATATTAAAGAGGTCGAAATTAGAAGAACTGTGACTGATAGAATTCTTGGATATGGAATTATTGTTATATATACTAATGCTGAAAACTCAAATAATGGATTAGTGATATATAGTATCAAAAAGCCACAAGAATGTTATGACAAAATTCAGAATATTTTAAAAGAGGCAAAAAATAAAAATAGTGATACTTCTAGTGAAAATAAGAAAGAATCAAAAGAAAGTGAAATGAAAAATAGTGAAGAACCTACTCTCAATAATGAAGAAAAAAAGGAAATAAGTGATATTGTTGATCTTACGATCGAAGATGAAGAAAAATTTAATGAAAGTTTGAAGAATATCAATCATGAATAAAAGTTGCAAATGCAACTTTTATTTTTCTATATTTGAAAATATATGTTAAATATTGACTATAATCTATAAAAATAGTATAATTACAAGTATTACAGGAGGGATTTTAAGTGAAGGCAAAAAACGTTATAAAGATAGCAATATATATAGTAGTTGTAACAGTTATTAGTTACTTTGCAATGTTTGGTTTACATATTGGCGACAGAACTGTTATAAAAGGTGTAAAAAACATTAATACAGGTCTTGATATTAGTGGCGGCGTTACAATCATCTATCAAGCTGAACCTGAAGAGGGGAAGGAGATTACAGAAGAAGATCTGAAAAAGTCTGTGGCAGTCATCGAAAAAAGATTATATGCCAAAAATATATATGATTACATTGTAAGATCTGATGTGTCTACTAACCAAATAACCGTCGAGATACCAGTTGCAAATAGTGATGAGTCTCAAGATCCTCTAAAGGCTGTAGAAGGGTTAGATAAGACTGCAAAAGTTGAGTTTAGAGATCCTGATTCTAATGTACTGCTTTCCGGAGATGATATTGTTTCGGCTAGATATAGTGAAATAGCTACTGATTCTACTGGCCTTAGGTCACCACATGTTGAATTGACATTTAGTGATGAAGGAGCGCAAAAGTTTTCAGAAGCTACTGGGAATTTAATAGGAAAAGCAATATCTATTTATTTAGATGATACCTGTCTTACATCACCAATAGTAAAGCAACAAATAACTTCTAATAACGCAATTATAACTATGGGAAATGGAGATTACAATGAAAAGAAAGCAAGTGCACAAGAGTATGCCATGCTAATTGATTCTGGTGCTTTACCTTTTACTTTAAAAGTGATAAGTAAAGAATATATTGGACCATATATAGGTCAAAAAGCTTTAGATGTAAGTATCAAAGCTGGAATAGTAGCTCTTATTTTAATAGCATTAATTATGATTGTAGTATATAGATTACCTGGTGTAGTTTCAACTATATCTTTAATTGCATATACAGCACTTACTATTTTAATTATTGCAAATACCAATATCAGTTTAACATTACCGGGTATAGCAGGTTTGATCTTGTCTCTTGGAATGGCAGTAGATGCAAATGTTATCATTTTTGAGAGATTTAAGGAAGAATTAAAGCAAAATATAGGATATAAGAGAGCTTTTGAAAGAAGTTTTAAAAATGCTATGACAGCTATAATTGATGGTAATGTGACTACTTTTACTGTAGCAATATTGTTATATATCGTTGGTGTAGGATTGATTAAAGGTTTTGGTATTATACTTGCTTTAGGTGTTGTATTAAGTTTAGTTACCGCAGTATTATTTACAAAGTATTTATTAAAAGAATTTATCCCATTATATGATAAGTGCCCTTATCTTTTTGGAAGTAAAAAGGAGGGAAAAAAGAATGACTAGAGATTTTTTAAAATATAGATATGCATTTTTTGCAATTTCATTAATCATTATCATATCTGGAATAACATATGGATTGATTACAGGATATACATTTGATATAGATTTTAAAGGTGGTACTACCATAAAAGCAGAATTAAAAGAAGAGTATGATAATAACGAAATATCACAACTAGTCTCTGATATTACAAATACATCTGTATTGGTTCAAAAAACAACTAGTGGCGATAATTCTGTATCTATTACTACTGATGCAATTGACCAGGATACATCTGATAAAGTAATTGAAGCTTTAAAAGAAAGATATACAAATATGGATGAGCCATCTGTAAGAAATGTACAACCATCATATGGTAAAGAGTTGTTAAATTCTGCAATAGTTGCTTTGATTATAGCAATCATCATCATGTTGATATATATTTTTGTAAGATTTAAGACTTTAGGATTTACAGCGGCAATTACTGCAATTATTACATTAATTCATGATGCATTATTTATAGTTGCAATTTATGGGTTTATTAAATTTCCAATCAATTCAAGCTTTGTAGCAGTTATATTAACAATTATAGGTTATTCTATTAATGATACGATTATTGTATATGATAGGATCAGAGAAAATAAAAAACTTGTTTCTAAATCTTCTGATTTAAAAGATACAATTAATACTAGTATTAGTCAAACGATGAATCGAACAATATGTACATCACTTACAACAGTTGCTGCAATTCTTACAGTATATGTTTTTGCTTTAGTAAACGATCAGCAAGTACTAAAAGAATTTTCACTACCTCTAATCATTGGTGTTTTAGTAGGAACTTATTCATCTGTATGTATAGCATCTAGTTTGTGGTATACAATTGAAGAGTTCTTAAAAAAGCATTTAAAAAAAGATAGTAAAAATAAAAGAAAATAAATTATTTTGAAAGGAAGAGATATTATGGAAATAGCATCTTTAATTTTGGGTATTGTATCAATAATACTTTCATTTATACCATTTGTAGGTATACTTTGTTATCTACCTGCAATAGTAGGTATTATTCTTGGAATAGTTGCATTAGCTACTATGAAGTCAAGAGGAAAAAATAAAAAAGGAATGCCAATTACTGGAATTATACTTTCAGGCGTTAGTATGATACTTGCAATTGTTATGCTAATTGTTTGGACTGTTGTAGGAATTGGATCATATGAAAAAAATATGACAAATAATAGCATATATAATAGTATTTATAACAATATATATAATAGTGTAGAAAATAAGATTAGTAATTCTATTATAAATGATTATGATTACGATCACGATGATGATGACGAATTAGCAGGTATTAGAGAATATAGAGTTGGTCAAGAAATTCAATTAGATTACTATAAAGTTGTTATTGATAAAATAGAAGATTTTAGTGGAAATTCTAATTTAAAGGCGGGTACAGGAAAAGAGCTTGTGATGGTTACAGTAACAGTGACTAATACTGATGATAGTAGTACATATGTAAGCAAATATGATTTTGAGATAAATGATGGAGTTAATTATAGTGACCCAGAATATGATTCAACACATAAGTATGCAACTTTTGAAAGTAAAAGTTTAGGTGTAGGAGAGTCAATGACTGGAACATTATGTTTCCAAAAAGAAAAAAATAATGATCACTATTATATAGTTTGTGATGGTGAAGGTAAGGTAAAATTAAATTAATCGTAAAATAGCAGGTGATTGTTCACCTGCTATTTCTATTGACAAATTATCAAAATTAATATACTATATTAATATAGAAAAGAGGGAACTTACATGGAAGAGAACAAAAATAAAATACCAAAATTTGTATTACCTATAGTTGCTTTGGTTATCGTTTTAATTTTAATTGTTGTAGCTATCATTATGTTGAATCATATAAAAGATTCGAGTGAAGAAGAAATAAAAGGATATGCAAAGTTACTTGAGTATAAAGATGATACATATACTTATATCTTTGATGGAGATCAAGTAAAAACATATACTGGATATTCTGATATGGATGATTTCTATTATGATGTTACTTGTGTTAGTAAAAAGCTTGAAGAAAACCAATATTTCTCAGAAGATGCATTAGTAAGTAGTTCTGAAAAGATAATTGTTGATTATGGCGTATATGACGATATTACACAAGTTGCTGGTGGAAGATATTATAAAGTGGAAAAAGATAATATGTATGGTATTATTGATTATCATGGCGAAGTCATAATACCAGTAATATATGAATATATTACAGTTACTGCCGTTCAAAACGAGAAAGAATTTATCTTTATTGGCGAAAAAGAAAATGAACAATATGAATACTTAAATGAAAATGGAAAAGTGATGATGACTTCAGATGGAAAGTCATATTCAAGTAATATATCCTATTATAATAAATTTAATGATGAATATGATACTATCATATCAATTAATGTAGATGGAAAGATTAGATATTTTGATATTGTTACTGGAGAAGAAGTATTAAAAGATGAAGAAAACTTAAATTTTAAGTATCATATGCAAATAAAAGATAAAAAAATTATTATTTATAATAAAAATATGAGTATAAAAGAAGAGATTGACTCTTCTAGCAGTTATAGTGTTACTGCAGATGTTTATTATGGAAAATATATCGTTTTATCTGAAAGAAATTTAGCAGATGGAAAAAGAAGTGGTAGATATACAGTTTATAATGAAGAGTATAATAAAGTGTTTACTTCTGAAAATGAAATTACCTTAGTACAAGACGAAGATGAAAATATATATTTTGTAACAACTGGGAATGATAATGTAGAAATATATAATAAAAAAGGATTAGTAGCTAAAATTGATGAACATACCTATACTGCTAGTTATAATGAAAAAGGTAAATTTATAGTAGCTAAGAGACTTGCCGAAGCCAAATATGATGTATATGATTTTAAAGGAAATGTGATTGTTGAGGGAATATCAAACTATAGATATTCTGGAAATACTTTGATTATTACTAGAAAGACGGAAGAGTCAACAACAGATGCCATTTTAATTTCTAAAGATAAAGAAATCGCTTTAAAAACAGGGGATAATGTTATAGCAGATCAATATATCATTGTTGAAAATTTAACTGATCTTACACTATCTATATATGATTTAAAGGGAAATAGAATATTTGATCCTATTACAGGAACAAAAGAGCTATATACTGACAACTATGTAATTACTAAAAATGAAGGTGTTTATAGAATTTTTGATATAAAAGAGAAAGTAATGAAGTTTGAATATCATGCTGATGAGTTTGTTTCAAGAGATGAAAAACTAAACTTAATTAAATTAAAGAACGGCTATTATAATTATAATGGAATAAAATTAATTGAATTAACAGAAGAAAAATAAAATGATAAATGACTTGGAGTTTTTATACTTCAAGTCTTTTTTTACACAAAAAAATAATAGATTCATAATATATACTAAGTAGTTTATTACTGCTTAGGAGGGAAAAATGGAAAAAATAAAATTGAAATTATTTTTTTGGATGCTTTTGTTTTGTGTTATTAGCTTTACATTTCAATATGTGAATGCATTTGCTCCTTCAAGTGATGTGATATACAATGGTATAGATGTTAGTGAATTTCAAGGATACATTGATTATTCTAGAGTAAGGGAAGCTGGAATAGAAGTTGTATACATTAGGTCAAGTGAGGGAACAAGTTTTGTTGATCCATATTTTAGAATGAATTATGATAATGCTAAAGCAAATGGATTAAAGGTAGGATTTTATCACTATGTTACTTCTAGAAGTATAGAAGAGGCTATTGTAGAGGCTGACTTTTTTGTATCAGTCATAGAGGGAACAAGTCCAGACTGTAAACTTGCTATGGATTTTGAATATTTTAATGGATTAAATAATGATGAAATTAATCAAATAGCAGAAACTTTTTTGTCCAGAGTAAAAGAAGTAAGTGGAAAAGATGTAGTAATATATAGTGATGCATATAATGCTGAAGCAACTTTTGAGGAAAGTCTTGCTATATACCCTATATGGGTTGCAGATTATTTTGTTGATGAACCTGCTTCTAATGGAAAATGGGAATATTGGGTTGGATTCCAATATTCAGATGTAGGAAGTATTGATGGAATAAATGGTAATGTTGATTTGGATAAGTTTACTGAAGATATATTTTTGGATAATACTGGGACAATTGTAAATAGTGGAAACGATGTTGAACCTAGTAATGATATAAATGAAATCACCGTTATTGTAAAAAGTGGTGATACTTTAAGTGCCTTAGCATATCAATATGGTACAACAGTTCAAAATATA
Organism: Clostridia bacterium; assembly: GCA_030524345.1. Classification (GTDB taxonomy): domain Bacteria; phylum Bacillota; class Clostridia; order TANB77; family CAG-465; genus CAG-465. The sequence continues at coordinate 93,650 of JAUNGP010000005.1, forward strand.
GTTAATTTAAACAATATACAGAATCCAAACGTAATATATATTGGTCAAAGGATTTTGATTAGAACTACAAATAACGCTATAAGTAATAGTGATACTAAGGTATATATCGTAAAATATGGAGATACTTTAAATGCTATTGCACGTAAATATAACGTGACAGTTCAAAGTATTGCAATAGAGAATCATATAACAAATCCAAACTATATATATGTTGGGCAGAGATTGATTATTGAGGATGTAAGATATGATAGACACGAGACAGGTCATAGTATATATGTTGTAAGACCTGGTGATACACTTTCACAAATAGCATTAAGATATGGAGTAACAGTAGATTATTTAGTAAACTTAAATAGTATTATGAATCCTAATCTGATATATGTAGGTGAAAATTTAAGAGTATAAAAAATAGGAAGTAGATCACTTCCTATTTTTACATTTCTATTTCTTATTCTTTTCTTTTTTAGGTCGGATAGAATCTTTATAAATGATACCATTTCCTAAATTAACAGTAATATTGCCTTTAGAATTGATTGTAGTATTTCCTATTTTTTTGCTAACAGATACACCTTTTTTGCCAATATTTAGAGTCATACCGTTTCCAAGGTTAATCCGCTTTCTAACATAGATTCCCATATATGCCTCCTTAAAAAAAGATTGGTGCATATAGCACCAATCTCTTAAAGTGATTCAAAAGTGTTTCGTTTAATTTTCAGGGGGATTGGTACCCTCTTCTTCAGAGGCAGGAGTATCCTGAGCTACAGGTTTCATCTGAGCTGCTACAGCTTCCTGAATCATTTTTTGAAAATCTTCACGAGTAGGCTGGTAAGGCTGTTCTACTTCCTTCGGCTCTTCTTTTTTTGTTACCTTGCTTTTCTTCTTCCCATTTTTTCCAAGGGCCGTCATAAGAACAAGAGTATTCATGTCAAGGCCTGCCATCTGGCCATTTCCATTACCCAGCCCACCGGCAAGGGCCATAAGAGGTAACATTTTACCTAAGGAATCGTCTCCACCAAGTTTTCCAAAGATTCCGCTATCAGAAACTTCTCCAAGCAGTCCGCTCTTTCCTTCTCCTAATACAGATTGCATTGCCAGAAGGTTTACAAGCTGATTCTGATTGTTCTGATCTCCAGTACCATTCATGCCGCCACAAAGAGCAAGTACCAAAAGAAGATCATCGCCATCACCGCCGATGAGATTATCTGCATCGATCAGAGCAACTACCTTGGCGAAGAAGTTAAATCCAAAAATATTTTTTGCTGGATAAACAGTTTTTTCAACGCCATCGGCTACAGATAATAACTTAAGCTTAGGCTCTTCAGAGCAGTCCATGACATAGTAGAACTCATTTTCGTACAGAATAGGCGTACCTACTTCTACCGTACGGGATGGAATGATCCAAATCGGTCCTAAATTTCCAATCTGGATTGTGCCCATGTCGATTCTTTGCAGAGTTTCGGAATTGAACTTGATCCAGTTGCCGGCAGGACTTCTGAAGCAGATGCCAAGAGCCGTTGCAGCAATGTTCGGGTTATCGGTAGGTCCACAATTAAAGCCCAATAGATTTGTCATTTGATTTGCCATTTGGTTCTGATCATTCATAGTTTTTGTCTCCTTTTCTTTTTTGTTGTATGATGAAACAGCTGGATGAGAAACTTCCACTACTGCTTTATCAACATTAGACGTGTTAGGTTTATAGTTACTGTGATTTCTGTAGTAATCCAGTGCACTTATCATATCTTTCTGAGAAAAATAGATTTTTAATTCAGCTGATGTTGCATCTGAATTGTTTAAAGATTGGCAAGCTCTATTCTTTCTAATACATGTATCACAGGCAGAAAGATCATTAAATCCAAACTCTACAGAAAGTGTGATAAAGTTGTTTCCTTTGTCAAATGCCTTATTCAGCTCTTGAACAAAGTCGTCGATATTTAGTTGAACCTCCTTGAATGTAATGCTTGTTTTTGGACAAACGCTTTCTAATGTGATCAGGATACTGTCACTTGCAATAAGCGCAACAGAATAATGATATCCCTTTTTTGTTATATAGCGATGTGACGTCCAAAGCTTTGGTGCAGAATCGATTTCTATTGGATTCTCATGATATGGCCAAAACTCCATTCCTATTGGCCGTAATCTTTTAATTAGCATAAGTTTATCAGCCAATGTATAACACCCTCCTTTACTATAATATTTAATAAACCAGGTTATTGTAAACTATCATATAGCCTAGTATATTACGATAAATATATTAAGAATATAATGAATGTAACTGTTAGTTAAAGTTACTATTAAAAATTTATGTAGACATTCTATCATTATTTGTTATAAAAGTCAAATCTTTTTAAGAAACTATTGCAAAAATGTGTTTCGTATGATAAAATGCCGGCATAAAGTGATATCATATAAACAATACAAATTTGTAAAGTAGAAAAGGAGGAGTCACAAATGGGACAAATGGACGGATTAGAGGCTTTGTTGATTGAGCAATTAACTCCGAAAATCTTAGAAGTAACTGATGAACATGTAAAGTCTGAGGAAGTTATTCAATTACTTCATGAAGGATTAAAAGAACTAACTTTGGAACGAATTAATAATACTTTGGATGAAGAATATGTTTGTCACCATATGGTTAAAAATGTTACACCTGAAGTGAAATCTGTTGTACGTGATTTTATTGAAGAAATTGGAGTTACCATCAGGACAGTTCAAGTTGTACTTAATGATGAACCTTTTACTTCTAGTACAGAGGTATATCACAAGGATTATGAAGCTATTTTGAGATTTGCATTAAATAGAGTTCCAGTTCTTTTAAAAGGACCAGCAGGAGGAGGGAAAAACATTTGTGTTGAACAAGTAGCAGAAGCTTTAAAATTGCCATTATACAGGTGTAATAGTCCACAAGATAAGTTTGAATTGGAAGGATTTATCGATGCCAATGGTAGATATGTTGAAAAGCCGTTTTACAATGCCTTTACCAAAGGAGGTGTACTGTTATTAGATGAAATAGATACTGCTATGCCTTCAGCTTTAATTTCAATCAATGATGCGATTGGAAATGGGGCATATGAGTTTCCAAATGGAAAGGCAAAAATGCATGAAAATTTTGTAGTGATTGCAACTGCTAACACCTGGGGAAATGGAAAGAGCTTTGAATATATCGGCAGAAATAAACTGGATGCAGCAAGCTTAGATAGATTTGCATTCTGGGAATTTATGTATGATAAGGATTTGGAAAGAGTTCTTTACCCAGATGAAGAAATCTTAGAGGTATTTTGGCAACTGAGAAATGCTGCTGACCGTAATAAGACAAGAGCTATTTTTTCAATGAGAGGTATTAAATACTCTTATAAGTTAAGAAAGTCTGGTATGGATTTAGATAAGATCATTAAATCTTGTGTTATCAAAGGATTAAATGTTGATGACTTAAATGTTTTAATTAAGGATTTAGATATCTCTGAATATGATAATATGTTCTATAAGGCACTTCATGATGTAAGAGATGAAATGTGCAGATAAAGGATATCGCTATGAAAAAACAAATATATGAAAAGAAAGGTTATACGGTTTATGAATATTATTTTGAAAACCTACATCGATTTTTAGAGTATATTACAACAGAAGAAACCAACACTAGAGTTTTTAATCCTAGAAGACTATCTAGTATGAAGGATTCGTATAGTTTTAATCGTACTAATTCTTTAGATGAAGCAATACGTCTTTGTGCCACTGGTTGGGATGAGAAGTTTTCTTTACTCTTGAAACTGAAAGATGAAGTAGACGAAAAGTTTTTGCATGAGAATCAGCTTCAAAGAAGAGTCAAAGATTGTGTTGGCTTTGCACCATCAGTTCCCGATTATTTACATGGCAATCCTGTTAATATGTGGAATAGAATATATGAACCTAATTGCGAAATTATTAATATCTATGTGAATATAGCTTATTCACATTCCACAAATACTAGTGCTGTATATAACAGAGGTGCGATTATTCTTAGCCTTGTAGATGCTTTAGAAAGAATGGGGTATGGTGTAAATCTTACTGTATTTGAGTACTGCTATGAACGCTCGGAAGCCTTTTTGGCATATTTTAATATTAAAGATGAGACAGAAAACTTAAATATGAAAAAGGCATACTTTCCATTATGTCATCCGTCATTTTTGAGGAGACTTGGTTTTAGATTAAAAGAAGTAACGCCCTTTCGATATTCTGATTGGGAAGACAGTTATGGAATGGTACCTGATCGACACGAAGTCGTTAGATTCTTTGATTTCGATTTGACAAGAAATATCTTGTTTTCTACACCAAAGCAAATGGGAATCGAAGGCGATGATATCTACGAAGATCTTAGTACAGTACTTTCTTCAATAAAGATTGGAGATCTAAAACTTGTATAAAGATGGAAAAGAAGAGTTATTAAGTATTAATGAGTGAGTTCTATTATAGGACTCATTCATTTTTTTATATAATATAATAGTTCATAAGAGAATAGTAAATAAAAAATGAGTGTCCAATCTAGAGAATGACTTTAAATGATGTAAATAGATTTTTTTATAATATTATGATAAGATAATATTATAAAAGAAAAGATTGGAGCTGAATAATATGAAAAATGCAAAAATAAGCAATTGTAAAGATGCAGTTATGAATACGTTTAATGAAGCAAATGAATTTATTAAACTAGTAGAATCTAAGCCGTATGAAAAAAATGATATGATTTCACAACTACCGCTTGTAATAAATTGTATATTTGCTTGTGAATTATATTTAAAAGTTTTACTTTTACACAATGGATATACAAGTAACGAGTTAAAAAAGATTGGGCATAATTTATCTTCATTATTTTTAAAATGGCCATCTGATAAGAAAAATGAAATTAATGTGTGGATGAAATGTTTTTATCAGCAAGATATTTTTTTATTATTAGATAAAATTAAGAATGATTTTATTGATTTAAGATATATGTATATGGATCATAAAGTAAAAAAATTTGATTTATACATAATAGTACAATTTACATATAAGATGCAATTTGAAGTGAGTAAAGAATTAACTGGCTTTGATATTAAAAAGAATGAATGCCATAATCAAATTTCAGAAGAAATAATTAAAAAATTTTATGCGTATAGTCTATTTGGAAAAGTGAGTAATTGTATAGAATCATCAGTTAAGAGAGCCTATAGGGATTTTAATAGAACGATTAGAGGATTTAAAGCTAATGTAGAGCATAATAGAATATATGATAATGCAATTCAAATAATGATAGATGAGATAAATAATTTAATAATTTCTAACATGAATAGCCAGAGAGAATTTGATGAATGGCATAAGAATTTGTGTGACGCTCTAATACAATCATTTGAAGACCAAAAATTATACTATGGACAAACTCAGAAATGGATCAATATGTCATTAAAATATTTAGCAATATTGGATTATACAAAAGTAGCAAAAAATTATATTTTTTTTCATATTCCGATAGATAATTATATATTAGAGCACGAAGAAGAATTAAATAGATTTAAATGTACATGGAGTAGAATAGATGATTATGATTTATATTTGGAGTTTCAAAAAGAGTTTAGGAAAAAATATAATGGTGCGCCATTAGAGAATGAATTTTTAATATGGCTTTATTGTGTAAATATGAAAAAATAAAATATTATGTAGTTAGGGGGAATAAATTTCTTGCTTTTTAATGCAATTCTACTGCAACACAATAGAATTTTAAAAATATTTGAGAGAATTTGAAAATAATATAAAATTAAAAAATATCCCATAAAAGATTTGAAATTGTAAAGAGAAATGATTAAGAGATATTTGAAAGAAAAAAAGCAGGTATGAAACCTGCCTATTTGGTGCTATTGACGTAGTTATCTACAACTTTTTGGCTCTCATAACGATTGATACAAATATCAATCAATTTATTAAAGTGTATCACACTTTTTATAAATTGCAATAAAATTGTAACAAAATTTATAAAAAGTTGATACAGAAATTTTCATTAATAATATACCATTATTTTTCTTTATATTTAAATAATGCAGAAGGTCTATGACCTTTACCAGTTAACATCTTATCAGTTTTTTCAACTTTATTTGCAATAATTCTTCTAAAGCAGGTACTAATAATTTTTCTCCTAAAATTACCTCATAAACATCTTGAAGTTCACCTAAAGTAAAACATTTAGGCATCATATTGAAAACAATATCAGTATAATTAATCTTATTACGTATTCTTTCAATTCCAGCTAAAATAACCTTTGGGTGGTCAATGCTATACTTTCATTTTTTATAATTGAAAAAGAATACTGATTAGTAGTTTTTTCTACTAAATTTTTCTTAATAGAAAAACTAATTATTTCTTTATCATTGTTCAAAGTAACATTTACAATATTATCTATTTCTTTAAATTCAGTAATATCAAATCAAAAAGTATTTTTACTAAGTTTATGAGTTAATTTATTTTTATCAACTAATGCGACATACGAAGTTGAAGCAACATGAGTTCTAGGATCTCTTTTATAACATCAAAAGTATATAATTGTTCTAAATAAATATTAGATAAATTAGTTTCATTTTTTAAAACTCTTTTAGCACATTCATCAAGAGTTTCATTTTTAGGATTTAAAAATCCCCCAGGTAAGCACCATTTCTCTTTGAATGGAAATTCATTTCTTTTAACAAGTAAAACACTGATTATTTTTTGTCCGTTTTGCGATAATCTATTGAAGCTTGGGATGATACACTAACTAGTAATATATCAGAAGTCAAACTTAATCTATCAAATTTCGTTACATCATAATTTTCTAGAAATTCTTTTTCATTATTATATTTTTCTATAATTATTCCCTTCTACAAACTACATATTAACATTATATTAAAAACAAGAAAAAAGGTCAAGATTAAAGTGAAATTAAAAAGTTTTTGAAAAAAATATGAAAACACTTGACAAATATATTTGTTTTTAATAAAATGTTAGAAACAAACATAAATATATAAAAAGAAGGTGCAGTTTATGGATAATAAAGAAAGAATAATATTAAAACCATCTCAAAATAGTATTTGTGGAAATAGTTATAATTTACTAAATATTAAATTACTAAACAGTTGTAATGGCAAGTGTGAATTTTGTATTGCAGCTGGAACACCATTGAAGAAATCTGCTGATGCTCAAAGATTTATTGATACTGCTAATTCAATGACAAAATTTTCAAAAATTGACGTTTTAGGCGGAGAACCAACTTTATATCCTGATTTAGTTAAAGTATTAAAGGGAATTCGACCATACAAAAAAGACATTGGTATAATAAGTAATGGTTCTAATTTAAAAATAATTAAGGAATGTATACCATACCTAGATACGGTGACATTAAGTATTCATTCTTTTGATTACACCAAAAATTCAACAGGTATACATATTAATGAAAAAGAACTAAAGGATTTAAATAAAAATAAAGGAGACGCTGAAATTATAGCAGCTGTAGTTGTAACAAAAAAGACAGTTTCTAATTTAAGAGAAATAAAGTCTTATGCTAAAAAAGCTAAAAAATTAGGTTTTTCAGCAATTAAATTAATGGAGTTAGTTACATCAAACGAAAATGTGAATTTTATTGATTTACAAGATTTATTAATAAAATTTGGGATTCATCAAAAAAATGCCACATTAAAAGGATGTTTCTTTGAATTACCAGAATTATCAAAATATTTAAAAATAAAAACATATATTAAACTATGTTGCCCATTTAATAATGTATTTAAAGCAAAAAGTTTTGGAATACCAAATATTGAATATCAGCATGATTATATGAATGTAATTCAACCTGATTGTTCAGTAACTGATAGTTGGGTATATGATTCATTTGATAATAAAATTTTGAATGGAGATGATTTAAATGTCAATTACCTTAAGAAGTAAGGAAAATTATTGTATGGGAAGAATGGGACCAAGACTATGTATTCAAACAACTACTGCTTGTAATGGCAAATGCTACTTTTGTGTTGGAAGATTTAATAAGTCTTCTAAAACAAATGTAGATAAAATTATTGAAAGTGCTATTGCACTAGATAAATATCCAGATGTTCTTCTATTAGGTGGGGAATCAACATTATTTCCAAATGATTTAATTAAAATTATTAATGCTATTGCACCATATAAGAGAAAAATTACTGTTAACACAAATGGATATAATTTGAAATGTTTATTACCAGTTATAGCAAAACTAGATAAAGTTATTGTTTCTGTTATGGGTAATGAAAAGATAAATAATGATATAGTTGGAGTTACTCCTGAACTAGATAAAATAAAAGAGTTTCATAAGTTAAATCCAAAACTCAAATTAAGAGTTAATTGTGTTATTAATAAAAAAGGAATTGATTCATTTGATAAAATGGAAGAATTTGCTTTAGAAATGAAAAGATTAGGATTTACTTCAATAAAGTTTTCAGAAATGTCAACTGATGATCCTAACGATCCAAATTTTATAGATTTACAAGAATTGCTAAAACCTTATTGTAATGATGTCCACCAAAATGATACTTTACAAAATGGATGCTATTTGGAACCAAAATCACTTGAAAAAAGATTTGGAATAAAAACTATTTTAAATTTAACATGCAATTTAAAAACCCCAATTAAACAGTCACGATTTCAATCACTCAATTATGAACCAATGTGTTTTGATAGTATATATATTTCACCAGATGGAAGTATTCATAAAAGAATAGTTGCATCGCAAGATTTAGCAAATGATCGAGGAGCATGTTAAAAAGATTAAGAAATAAATTACATTTATCTCAAACTATCAAAGCGAATGAAGATTTTATCCTCATTCGCTTTTAAATATAAATCAATTCGCTAAAAGCAATTTCTTCTGCTTGAGACTTAATAGAGTTCATAGTACCTACCCAATAAAGCATATCTGTATTTTTCATATCTTCAGTCAAATCGCTTTTGGCTTTTAACTGCCAATTATTTGTTCTATCCTAGCTTCAGCAGTTTCTTGCAAATCCTTTAAGTGAGTATTTAATGTTCCGTTCATAAGCATTATTGTATAATCATCTTTTTTATACCTCTTCAAATATTTTAATCTCATTCTTCTATATTTAATTAAAGTGCTTTTTTCTTGTTTTGGCATTGCTAGGTTTGGTATATAATACTCTCCCTCTAAATGATATTCAATATCTGTTCTTTCATCTATTTTAGTTTTTGGTAATTCATTATTCATATTTTTTTCTCCTCCTAATTCAAATTATAATCATTTTTCTTTTTATTCTTATTTATTTTACTTTCGTCTGGAATAGTTACTTTCCTATAAATGTTATTAGCAATTCCATTATCGTTATCACCAAATATTCCATTCTTGTATAGGTCATCACTAACAATTTTATAGTTATTATCTTTTTCATAACATATTCTTTTGTGAAAATGGCTCATAATACTATGCCCAAAGCCTTTTTTCTGATAAGAGTAGCCATTATAATATAAGTCAAATATTCTAACCACAATATCTTTCGTAGAATAATCAATTACAAGTCTTTTATCTTCGTGCTTATAGCCTAATGGTGCAACGTGAGGTTTAATTTACCTGCTAAACCTATTTTAGTTATTTCGCTAGTTCTCTCAATTTCGCTTTGGCTAATGCTCATCAATAATCTTGAATTCATTTTGCCATTTGCACTTGTTGAATTTATTTCATCATTTACACAGTCTAAATCAGCATTATTCTCATCTAACAAAGTCATTAGATTTTCTCAACCATAGATACTTCTAGTTATTCTATCTAGATTTAAAGTAACAATAGTATTAATTCTTTTGGTTTTAATATCACTTTTTAATCTTTCAAACTCTGGTCTATGGTTACCTGTTTTAGCGCTTATTCCTGCGTCTTCGTAATAATCTATTACCCCATAACCCTTGAATTTAAAAAAAGACTCTAATCGTTCTTTTTGTTCTGGAAGACTAAAACCTTCACGAGCTTGGTCTTCAGTTGATACTCTTAAATATAAACCACATTTTTTCTTTTCTTCATTCAATTTATAAAACCTTCAATCTCAAAAAAAGAGACATCAAAGTACACACGAGTACCATTGACATCTCTTAAATCAATTTATCATAAAATATAATCTTTTCAACGTACTCATATATCTAACTCTTGCCGAGTAAATATAAATTTTTCAATGATTATATTATATTACGATTTTAAGGAATGTCAAATTTTTGCTTATGTTTATATGCTTTGCAGATATTCTTCTAGCTCTGACAGCTTTATCTTTTTAGACAAGTTAGACACATAAACATCATTTGAGTAATTAAAAACTAGAAATGTAATGTTTTTAATAATCACTCTATGAGGTTCAATGTATGAAATATTTGTCCTTTCAATTTTTCTAATGCTACCATTTACAAAAGTAGGGGTAATTTTAGAAAACTCGCATATAAACTCCAGTCGTTGTTTTAGACATTCCTCAAATTGTAAATCTTGCTTAATTATTTTCATATCAAACCCATCCTTTCTTCATAGAATTAGGATGATTTTTTGCAAAAGAAAAAATCAACCATTTCTGATTGATTTTC
>JAUNGP010000017.1 GCA_030524345.1 Clostridia bacterium
GAAGTAGAAGAAAATGGAGAAAGAGTAAAGGTAGATCCAAAGGAATATATAATAGGGAAAGATACAGTATTTTATGCAATATTTGAAAAGATACCAGTAGAAAACCCAGTAGATACATCAGACATTCATGTAGGAGTATATGTAGTAGTTTCCCTTGTAGCAATTGTTGGAATTGTTAGTGTAGTATATTTTACTTTAAAGAAGAAATATATGAATAAATGGTAATTTGATTTTTTATGTGAAATAGTATATAATAGATATGTTAATCAATTCGATATCAAAATAATTGGAGGTATGATTGGATGGAAGGATTAAAAAAAAGAAGTGAATATTTTACTAGTCTTAGGGAGAAAGGTAATCGGCCATATGAAGGCGTAATCGAGAAATTAAAAGAATTGACCGATACTTTACAAAACATGGAAGAGGAACAAAAGAGAGTCAAAGGAGAGGTCAAGCACTTAAAAGAATTAGTCATTAGCTGTGACCTTAGTAAAACTTCCTTGTATAAAGCTCAGTTGGCTGAAAAAGAATGTGAATATAGTGCATTAGAGGAGCAAATAAAGGTTAAAAAAGAACAGGTAAAATGTGAAAGAGAAAATGTAGAAAAATGTGCAACATTTCATGTTTTTGCCTTAGGGGAGATCATTGCTGCATATCTTACAAAACTTTCTGGGAAGAAATATGTGCTTATCGAGGCAATTCAATTTGTCTTAGATGATTATACGAGTGAAAATATTCGTTATAAATATCGATATTCTTGTATTAGAAAAAAGCGGAAGGTAATTGTTATACTTGCTGATCAAAGACAAAGTGAGCCTTATATTAGATATGTAGATGACGAAATGATCCGGAAAGAAGAAAAAGATGGTTATCTTTCTATGAGAGATAAAGAAATAATAAGAAAATACACTTTTGATAAGTTTGAAGACATGAAAAAATCGGGTGCGATTTGTGATTTCTATCCTTACTACTTAGATGATATGTATACTCAGGAATATTGTGTAATCAATTCATTAGGTAGCAAAGATTATATGATTAAAATTAATGAAAGAATCAATGTTTACTCAGATGAAATAAAAGCATTATTAGTCTACATTATTTTGGCAAGATATGAAAGAGGGATGATTGTGGCAGGCAAGGAAGATCTGTTAGAATTATTTGAAGAATTCATGGCACAGTAAGTATTTTATGAAAAAAGATGGATAAGTTTTTATCCATCTTTTGTTTGAATACTATGTGAACACATGTTTCAAAAATATTGACATGATGATGGATATTATATATAATATTAAGGAATTGAGGTAGAAAATATGATAATTGCAAAAGTGTTAATAAACACATCTGTCAAAAGCCTAAATAAGGTTTATGATTATATAGTTTCTGAAGAACTATTAAATGATATACAAATTGGAAAAAGGGTCTCTGTTAGTTTTGGTAGAGGAAAAAATGTAGAAGAAGGAATTGTTGTAAAACTATTGGAAGAAACACAAGAAGAGGTAGAGAAAAAGGGATATAAATTAAAAGAAATATTAGAGGTATTAGATGAAGTATCCTATGTAGATGAAGAACGATTAAAACTTGCAAAATATATATCATACCTTTATTTCTGTAATGTGTATGATGCACTAAAGCTTATGTTTCCGCCAGGTACTGCTTCAAAAAATAGCAGTAAAAGTGTTCATACAAAACAGGATACACAAGTAGTTCTCATTAAATCGCCAGATGAGATTATGCAAGATATTGAAAACAATGTTATTAAGAGTGCTAAACATATACAGCTTTTGACTTTTCTGATATATAATGATTATGTTTTAACATCTGATATCATAGATGGACTGGGAATTTCTAGAGCAGTAATCAATACTGTAGTTAAAAATGGATATATTCAGTTAAAAAAGGTAGAAAAAGAAGTGGATCTCCTAAAAGATTATCATGTTGAAAGAACATATGCCAAAACTCCGACTCCTGAGCAAAAAGAAGTGATTAATAAAATAGGGAGTTATATATATGATGAAAAATATAGACAATGTTTGATATTTGGAGTTACTGGGAGTGGAAAAACTGAAGTCTATTTACAATTGATTGAAAAAGTGCTAAATCAAGGAAAGAAAGCAATTGTACTGGTTCCAGAGATATCTTTAACTTATCAAACTGTTACTAGGTTTTTATCTAGATTTGGGAATAATGTTGCAATACTTCATAGTAAAATGACAATTGCTAAAAGAAAAGAAGAATATAAAAGAATAAAGCAAGGAAAAGTGGATATTGTAATAGGAGCAAGGTCTGCCATTTTTGCACCAATCGATGATTTAGGTCTAGTAATTATAGATGAAGAGCATGATTCAAGTTATTATTCTCAGACTACACCCAAATATTCTACAAAAGATATAGCAGCATATATTTGTAAGACAAAAGATGCTGTATTGGTGCTTGGATCTGCCACTCCTGAAATTATTACATATAATAAAGCGAAAAATGGTGTCATAGACTTATTTGAAATGAAAACAAGACCTGGTGTTGCTATTCTTCCCAAAATTGAACTTATCGATATGAGACAGGAACGCGTTATGGGAAACACTTCAGTACTTAGTAGTGCATTAAAAGAGGAAATTAAAAAAAATATTGAAAATCATGAACAAACGATGATATTTTTAAATAGAAGGGGATATACTTCTTATCTTAGTTGTAAAGATTGCGGGTATGTGTTTAAATGTCCAAATTGTGATGTCTCGATGACATATCATAAAACTAATAACTTATTACTTTGCCATTATTGTTCTCATGTTGAGAAAAATATAAGTACATGTCCGCAGTGTGAAAGTGACCATATATCTAGTGGAGTGATAGGAACACAAAAACTTGAAGAAGAATTACAAGAGATATATTCTAATATTTCCATTCTTAGAATGGACGCTGATACTACGGTTGCTAGAGATTCTCACCAAAAAATATTAGATAAGTTTAAAAGCGAAAATATCAATGTATTAGTTGGAACACAAATGATAAGTAAGGGACATGATATAGCTAATGTAACACTTGTCGGAATTTTAGGAGTAGATGCATTGCTTTCTTTAAATGATTATACTGCTTCTGAAAAAGCTTTTTCTAATATATATCAAGTAGCTGGAAGAGCTGGAAGAGCCGAGCTTCCAGGAAGAGTTTTAATTCAGACAAACGATACTGCTAATTATATCTTAAATTCCATTGAAGAAAATGATTATGAGAAGTTTTTTGATAGTGAGATAGAGTACAGAAAAACATTTGGCTATCCACCATTTTTAGACATTGTTTTATTTGAGTTGATTGGTGGAGACTTTAAGACTGTAAGAGAAGAAGCAGAAAAATTATATTATATATTAATTCAAGAAAGTTCTAACGAGTATAGGGTATTTTCTCCTAAATCGCCATATATTCAAAAGCTAAATAATCGATATAGGGTAAACATTATTATGAAAACAAAGCTTAATACACAGATATATAATAAAATATATGAGAAGATAGGAATTTTTAATAGTAGGAAAAAGAAAAATGTATCACTTTGTGTGTCTAAAAATCCAACTTTTATCAATTAAATTGAAAATATAGCTTTTCAATATTGCTAAATTTAATGTTATCATTTAAAATATATAGTAAAAAAGGGGAGATTAATAGATGAAAATAACGTTTTATGGCGCAGCAAGAACTGTGACAGGCTCATGCCATATGGTAGAGACAAATAACAAAAAATTTTTAGTAGATTGTGGCCTTTTTCAAGGGAAGTTGACTGATCAAATGTTAAATTATGAAGATTTCCCATTTCATTTAAATGAAATAGATTTTGTAATTCTAACACATGCGCATATTGATCATAGTGGTAGAATACCAAAATTATATAAACTTGGATTTAATGGAACGATATATGCAACTACTGCAACAAAAGATTTATGTTCTATTATGCTTGCAGATAGTGGTCATATACAAGAAAAAGAAATAGAATGGGTAAATCGTAAGAGAAAAAGAGCTGGTAAGAAACCAACGGAACCTATATACACAGCACAAGATGGAATCGATTCTATGAAACTTTTTAAAGGTGTTGATTATAATGAAGAAGTTATGATAGATGATAATATCAAATTTAGGCTAATTGATGCTGGACATATGCTTGGATCAAGTATAGTTGAATTATTTATAACAGAAGATGGAAAAGAGGAAAAAGTAGTGTTTAGTGGAGATCTTGGAAATCTTAATATGCCAATTATTAATGATCCGACATTTATAGATGAAGCAGATCACCTGATTATAGAGTCTACCTATGGAGATAGATTACATAGTAAAATTGAAGAGCAAACTGGAAAATTAATAGAAATCATTATTGATACAATCAATAGGGGTGGAAATGTCATAATTCCTTCCTTTGCAGTAGGAAGAACACAGGAAATATTGTATGAGATCAATAAATACTATGAGGAAAAATCTAGTTTAAAAGATGTGATCTCAAAAATACCGATATATGTAGATAGTCCTCTTGCAGTTAATGCAACTAAAATATTTGAAGAAAATCCAGAATATTATGATGAAGATGCACTAAGATATTTATTAAAAGGTGATAATCCATTAGAATTTGAAAATTTACACTTTGTTGAAAGCTCTGAAGAATCAAAAGCTTTAAATGAAGATATGACACCCAAGGTTATTATATCCGCTAGTGGAATGTGTGAAGTTGGTAGAATAAAACATCATTTAAAACATAATTTGTATAGACCAGAATGTACTGTATTATTTGTAGGATATCAAGCAGATGGTACATTAGGTCAAAAAATACTAAGTGGAGAAAGATTAGTAAAGATTTTTGATGAGGAGATAGCAGTCAATGCTGAAATAAGAAGTTTAGATGCTTTCTCAGGACATGCAGATCAGGAACTGTTGTTAAAGTGGATTGACCGATTTTCTAAAAAACCTAAAAATATATTTATCGTTCATGGGGAATATGAGGCACAACAAGTTTTCAAAGAGGAGATAACAAAAAAGTTTAATATCCCATGTTGTATTCCAAATTATGAAGAAACTTATGATATAAACGGTGAACTTCTAAATGCAAATCTATCTAGTTACAAGTCTACTAGATTTGATATACTTGAGATGTTGGCTTTCTTAAAGCAGGATGTAGATACTATGACAAACTCTGTAAAATCAGAAATAAAAAATAATATTGAAATGTCTGATTTAGTATCAATATTAGAAAAGCTTGAGGAAGTTAAAAAGGCAATTGCAAATGTTAGAGAATAAGATTTTAGTACAAAGGTATGATATACCTTTGTACTTTTCCTTGTCTGGGAATATCATAGTCTGAGCATAAAAGCATATATTTATTATATGTAGAGGTAGTTGATATGTATATAAAAGGATTTAGTATTGGATTTGATAAAAGTAAAAAATTATGGCTTGTTATTTTAGGAGCAGTTACGATTGCAGTACTACTTATTATGTTGTCTTTTGTATTAATATGTCAAAGTGGTATGAATAAAGGCGATATAATAGAATCATTAGATTTAAGTAAAATTCATTCCTATAAGACAAAATATAGTTTAAATGTAAAAAGTAATAAAAATCAAAATCATTATATCATTGAAGAAGAATATAAAAAGGAAAATGAAAGCGAGTATTTTCAATTTAAAGTATTTGACGTAGATGATGTAATTACATACACTATGGAAAATAATACATTAAATATTGTTTCTAGTAACCAGAAATTAATTTATACGCTAAGTGATTATATGATAAAGAAAGAAAATATGATTAGTATTTCTACTTTTTTAGATTTATATCGTAAAGGAATCGAAGGAGAAAATGATTTATTTTGTGTTACTGTAAATGAGTATGATAATAAAGTGTCATACAAAATAGAGATCAAAGAGGAATTACCAGATGAATATGATTTTCTTCATGGCATATCAGGACTTGAATTAATTGTAGATCAAGAGAAGAAAATGTTAGAGGAATATATAGTATATGATACTAATAAGAATTCATATATCGACATAATATATGAAAAATTTTTAATTAATATTTAATTTGATTTAAAAATATTTGATTTTTTATATAAATAGTGTATAATATAGGAGAGTAGGTGTATTTTGTTTTGAAGATTAGAAGAGGGGACATATTCTTTGCAGATCTGACGCCTGTTAAGGGCAGTGAACAGGATGGGGTAAGACCTGTACTAATAATTCAAAATGACATAGGTAATAAATACAGTCCAACTGTTATTGGTATTCCAATAACAACTAGTATTAAGAGGATAACTTTACCTACGCATGTACCAATCTATTCTAATATTACGGGAATTCCTAAGGATTCTATGATATTGGTTGAACAAATCAGAACTTTAGATAAATCTAGACTAAAATCTAAAATTGGTGTATTAGATAAAATTACAATGAATAAGGTTAAAGAGGCTATAAAGAAAAACTTTAACATTAGATATAGCTTTGATGATTTATTTGAGGATTGGTAAAAGATAACATATATGATAAATATGTAATCAGGAGGAAAAAATGGAGAAGAATAATAGAAATAGGAAACAAATGACTACTACACGACCAAAAAATATGAAGACTAAAAAATACAAAAATGCAAGTCCTACTGAGGAAGGTTCTTTGAAGAAGAAAAAGAAAAATAAAAGAATTGGCTGGAAAGTATTTAGAGTGTTTTTATTTACTTGCTTGGCACTTGCAATCATTGCAGCAGGAGTTATTTTAGGTGTTGTTACAGGAATTATAGATGACACAGATAGCGTTGATTTAGAGGAATTAGAATTATTAAAACTTACTACATTTTTGTATGATAAAGATGGAAATGAGATGGGATCATTATATGATAGTGAAAACAGAATATCTGTTAAATATAAGGACTTGCCTCAGGACGTTATTGATGCAGTAGTAGCAATAGAAGATGAAAGATTCTTTACCCATCATGGTGTGGATGTTAAAAGAACTGCAGGAGCAGTTGTTACTTATATTTTAAATGGTGGTAATTCTAGTTTTGGCGGAAGTACAATCACCCAACAGCTTGTAAAAAACATAACAAAAGATGATGACGCCAAATGGCAAAGAAAAATAAGAGAGTGGTATAGAGCATATTCACTTGAAAAAATACTGTCAAAGGAATCCATATTGGAATCATATCTTAATACAATCTATTTTGGTAATAGTGCATATGGAGTAGAAATAGCGGCACAAAGATATTTTGGAAAATCTATAGGAGAAGTTGATTTAGCGGAGGCGGCATGTCTTGCAGCAGCAATTCAGTCTCCAGAAGCGACAAATCCTTTCAGAAGTGAAGAAGCAAAACAAAAATTATTAGACAGGCAAAAAATAGTTTTAAATAAAATGTTATCACTTGGGAAAATAACACAAGAGGAATATGATAAGGCAGTAGTAAAAGAGATAACCTTTACAACAAAAGAAGTTAGTGTAGGAGAAGTTCAATCTTATTTTGTAGATGCAGTTATAGAGGATATCATAGCTGATTTAATGGAACAAAAAAATGTTGAACGTGGTGTTGCAATTAAAATGATTTATACAAATGGGTATAAAATTTATACTACATTTGATCCAAGCATACAACAAATAGTAGATGATGTATATAATGATCCAAATATCTTCTATACTGATTGGGTAGGAGATTTTATGCAGTCTGCAATGGTAGTAATGGATCATTCAAATGGTAACGTACTTGCAATAGCTGGTGGAGCAGATGAAAAAACTGGCGCGTTAACATTTAATAGAGCTACGCAGTTAAAAAGACAGCCCGGTTCTTGTATGAAACCAATTGGCGCATATGGTCCAGCATTTGAACTTGGAGTGCTTTCTCCGGGATCTGGTCTTGATGATTCACCACTTCCTTATGGCTCATATAATCCAGGTAACTATTACGGCCATTTCAAGGGGTATGTAACAGCAAGAGAGGCTTTAGCTTACTCTATGAATTTACCAGCGCTTAAAGCTAATATGAAAGTAGATACAAAATATGCATTTAATTTTGCAGAAAATTGTGGCCTAAATCTTGTATCAGCAGAAGAAAGTCCAAGTGAAAATGATGAAAATCCAGCATCTTTAGCACTAGGTGGATTAACAAATGGTGTTTCTGTATTGGAAATGGCAACTGCATATTCTACATTTGCCAATGGAGGCCTATATATTGAGCCAAGATTCTATACGAAAGTTTTAGATAGACATGGCGAAGAAGTTTTAGTGAATAATTCTGAGCCAAAAAGGGTGATGAAAGATACAACAGCATATATGATTACAAGTTGTCTAAAATCCGTATTTGAACCAGGTGGTACAGCATATGAGGGAAATATTAGTGTAAGTAACATGAGTGTTGCTGCAAAAACTGGTAATACGAATGGAAACATAGATAGATGGTTCTGTGGATATAGTCCATATTATACTATTGCTTGTTGGAATGGATATGATGTAGTTGGAGGAAAACCTGGAACAAAGGATATCAGTGCAAACGCTCGTAGAGGATATCCATATACTGCGATGACTTTATGGCAAAGAGTTATGACAAGAATTAGTGCAGGACAAGAATGGAAGGACTTTGAAAAGCCATCAGGAATTGTAGAAGGTGCTGTTTGTAAAGACTCTGGACTTGTTGCTACAGATGCTTGTAGAGCAGATCCAAGAGGAGATAGAACAAGAACAGATATATTTGCTAGTGGAACAATCCCTACAAAGACTTGTACTGTACATAAGATGGTTAAAGTATGTAATGAAACTGGAAAAATCGCAACGGAGTATTGTCCATCTGCTTCTGAAAAATCATTTATTACAAGAGAGAGTGTACCTTATATATTACCAAATGATTGGGGATATATGGCACCAACAGAGACTTGCGATGTACATACTTCAAGAGTTGTTAAAAATCCAGATGATGAAGTAGAAATATATACTGAAGGACTGAATAAAAAGAATACAAAGAAATAGAAAATATGTAAAGTAAAAGAGGTTTAGTTTTTCTAAATCTCTTTTATTTGTAATAAAATAGTCATAATATATTGCAAAAAAATATCGAATCTGTTAAAATTATAGGTAGTTTAGTATAAAATGTGTTATTTTATTACATTTTATTTAATATATTTAAGAAAGAGGGAAAAGAATGAAAAAATTTCTAAAGGTATTTGTTTTGTTTTTATTATTTCAGATAATATACATTCCATTGCTTTCAATAGGACTTATTTACTATGGGCCATTTAAAAATACACGTGAAATGATTGTTACTACTGCTATGACTACGATGACACATCAGTATTTTGCAACTTGGTTTTTAAGTGATGAAGAAATCGAAGAAATATTAAAAAGAAATAGACCTCAGGAAGATGTAGAGGATACAGATGTAGGAAAAATAGAGATAGCCAATAAGAATTCTAACGTAACAGATCCTAAGGAAGGAATTGAGATTGTTGATGTTAGTTCAGATACATACAATGGTTATCTTATGATAGTAAGTGATCCATCTCGTGTAAAAATTGCAACTGCTCCAAGAATGGGAACGGTGGGTGCTACAACATCTCAGATTGTAGAAGCATACGATGCAATAGCCGGAATTAACGCTGGAGGAATAGAAGATGATGCACTTAGTAATGGTGGAACTCCATCAGGTCTTTTAATAGAAGATGGAATTTTAAAAACCCCAGATGCTATAAGTGGTTCTTTTGCAGTAGTAGGTTTAGATAATGAAAATAGAATGGTAGTATCTAATAGTATTACATATGCAAGATTACAAGAACTTGGGGTAAGGGACGCGGTATCGTTTCAACCTGTCATTATAGTTAATGGTCAGCCAACTATCTATTATGGTGATGGTGGTTGGGGAATTCAGCCAAGAACTGCGATTGCTCAAAGACAAGATGGAACAATATTAATGCTTGTTATTGATGGTAGACGTGCTGGAAGTATAGGGGCTACTTTAAAAAATGTACAAGATATTTTGCTTGATTATGGAGCATATAATGCTTTTAACCTTGATGGTGGTGCATCTACAACAATGATTTTTGACTCAAAACTTGTAAATCAACCAAGTGATATTATGGGAGAAAGATATGTTTCTTCTGCATTTATTGTTACAAAGCCAAAAACACAAACAACTGCAAGTAACTAATATAGAACTTAAGAGAAAAGGGGTAAATTAATGGGAAGAAGAAGAGAAGGTAGTCAGAA
Organism: Clostridia bacterium; assembly: GCA_030524345.1. Lineage (GTDB taxonomy): Bacteria > Bacillota > Clostridia > TANB77 > CAG-465 > CAG-465. Next base: position 10,203 of record JAUNGP010000017.1, read on the forward strand.
CAATGATTTAAATATCAAGTCGCATTCCAAGTTAAAGAGTTTTTTTAAGTATATCATTTCATTTACTTTAATAGGAACTTTAATTACCGTTCCGACTCTTATGTATGTAGATAATTTTATTTATAAGATATCACAATCAAGTATCAATAGTAATCCTATAAGAACATCTAATGAAGAAGAAATAGGAAATGCATTAAATATAACATTAGAAGATGGTATCACAGATCTTCAGATATCTTATAATAATAAATATTATACTTATTTGAAAGACTCAAAAATATATATTAATGATTTAGAGACAGGAGAAAACATTAATATTATTGAAGAGGAATATCCAATTTGTTATTATAATTTATTGTATGATAAGAATATGATCATGTATTTTGTGGAATACGAAGGAAGATATGCATCTACACTAACACTAAATACTTATGAAATTGATACTGAAAGACAGGCAGAATATAATAGTTTTACAGTATATAATTTTTCAAAGATTAAAGATATGAGTATGTCTCCAATTGTTAATATGATATATATTAATGTTGAGACAAAAACACAATATTCAAGTAATAACATTATTTATAAAATTGATCTGTTTAACAATATGAATCAGGTTAAATCTGGATTAATTATAGACAAAATGTATATGTTACAACATAAAGATAAGATATACTATGAAGATACAAGATATAATATCTATTCTGGTGGATATTACACTTTAAATCTGTTCAAGGAAGATGTAACAATGATTGGTTTGGATGAAGATGATAATCTATATTTCTTAACAGAGGATACCAAAAATAAAGTGTATGTTGTAAAGGATAACGAAATTATCAATACCATTGAGCTTAGTGATAGTGATATAGTAGATACATATACGAATTATAAAGGAGTATATCTAATATATCCAACTTATATATTAAAAGTATCTGGTGATGATCCTTATAAACGAATTGGTAAACTATCAAAATATGTGACTTTTGAGGCTGTCAAAGGAGATACAATGTATCTTAGAACAAAAGATAATAAATTGATCAGTACAGAATTACTAAAAAATTAAGGGGGAAATAAGGTTTGGACTTTATAGAAATTTTGAAGGCAATATTTATTGGAATCGTAGAAGGTATCACTGAGTGGTTGCCAATTAGTAGTACAGGGCATATGATCCTTGTAGATGAGTTTATAAAATTAAATATTTCAGAAGAATTTAAAGAATTCTTTTTGGTAGTAATACAACTTGGAGCTATTCTTGCAGTTGTAGTATTATATTTTAAAAAATTATTTCCATTTGAATTGAAAAAAATAGATGGAAAGAAAAAATTAGTATCTATTAAGGATACTTGGATTTTATGGGCAAAAGTTTTAGTGGCTTGTGTACCAGCAGGAATTATAGGACTTTTATTTGATGATTTATTAGATAAGTATTTATATAATCCTATTACTGTGGCTTTAATGTTAATACTATATGGTATTTTATTTATCATTGTAGAAAAAAGAAATAAAGGTAAGGAATCGAAAATAAACACATTAAAAGATATCACCTTTAAAACAGCCTTAATTATAGGTGTATTTCAGGTACTTGCATTAATACCTGGCACTTCAAGATCCGGCGCAACAATACTTGGTGCTATTTTAATTGGAACATCTAGAGAAATAGCTGCTGAATTTACTTTCTTTCTTGCAATACCTGTCATGGTTGGTGCAAGTCTTTACAAATTATTGAAGTTTATTGTAAAAGGAGTATTAATGACTTCTACTGAATTTGGAATTCTTGTATTTGGCACAATCACTGCATTTATCGTTTCTATGGTTGCAATTAAGTTTTTAATGAAATATATTAAGAAAAATGATTTTACAGCGTTTGGATGGTATAGAATTGTACTTGGAGTTTTAGTGTTATTGTTCTTTTTTATATAGAAAAAAAGATAAATTAAGAATGGAGAAGAATGAGTTCTGTGTTACAGGATTCATTCTTTTTTATATTGAATAGAATGATTAGTATCACTATTTTTTAATAAAACGCTTTATTTTTTGCAAAATATATAATATAATATAGAAAAATAAGGAGATTGATATTTATGATGACATATAGTGAATTAATAAAGAATGTAAATATTTTGTTAGTGGACGATGATGAAGATTATCTATTGATGACAAATGCTTTTTTAAAACAATTAGGTTATAGTGTAGATACAGCAATTAATGGTAAAGATGCATTAGAAAAATTAAATCGTAAAGATTATCAAATATTGTTACTAGATTATTTTATGCCAGAGATGAATGGAGAAGAAGTCATTAAAGAAATAAGAAAAAAGGATCAAGAGCTTATTATCATATTACAAACAGGATTTTCTGGACAAAAACCACCAATTGAAACAATGCAAAATTTGAATATACAAAATTATCATGATAAAACCGAAGGAATTGATCGACTAAATTTGGAATTGATATCTGCTATTAAAATTTTTAATCAGCAAAATCAAATTGAGCTTGCAAAGTATAGAACTAATGCAATTGGAAATTTAATTATTGGAGTAGCTCAAGAAATTAAGGCAAATCTTCTCTCTGTTAGTGCTGGAATAGAAGTAACAAATATGTTAATTCAAGACAAAAGTTTAATGATTGAAAGAGAAAATTTGGAGAGATTAAATAAATCATACAAAGGAAATAAAGATTCTTTAGAAAGAGTGGATAAAGTTTTAACTGCAATTATTAATCAGGTTACTACAGATGAAGACTATGTTATGCAGGATGAAGAGATTGTTGAAATTATCAAACTAATTCTTAAGAGCGTTTCTCGTGAAACTGGTGTTATATTAAATTCTAAAATTGCTTTAAAAGCAAAAAGTTATTTAAACGGATCTGTCAATGATGTGATATTTATTGTATGTGAAATATTAAAGCAACTAATGGAATTACAAGAAAGAGGAACTAGTCTTGATTTTGTACTAACAGAAGATGAAAATAATTGGTATTTTAACATTTCAAGTGATAAGATAAAGATGTTAAATGACACTAAGTTTTATTTGGTTAGAAAGATTATCATTTCAATAAAAAATATTGACATCCATGAAGAAGAAAATAGAATACAATTAATATTGAAAAAGATATAGAAAAATATTTGACAAGTATTTTGGAAAGTGTTATAATTTGATTATCATTTTTTGATATTATCTTGTTAATACATGATTGATTTGTTTTTCATTTAGTTCTTGGAGAACACACTTTTTTTGTGAGAATCAGTTCGAATCTGATAATGAAAATTTAGCACAAGCTTCATTGCCAAGAGCTTAGTGCTTAGTATAACTGATGAGGGAATACTAGTTTTGACGTTATATTAGGTTTTAGATAAAGGGAATTAAGAATTATCTTTGACTTGATATTACGAGATGAAACAGTAAAAAGTCAGTTATGCACTCCCCTTAGAAGAGCTAGTAGCAGGTTGACTGTTGCTAGTTCTTTTTTTATAGAAAATATGAAATTTTAGTTGACAATGAATAAAGTTTCATATATAATAGAAATTGCTGGGGGATCCCTAGCAATGAAGTTAATACGAAATTGAATCTAATGTTTTTTCTCATCTTTGAATGGAAAGTGTAGTATTGATACTACAAATCAGTTCGAATCTGATATGAGGACTGAACACAAATCATTTTTTATTTGGCGTTGTGCTAAAGGATTTGTCGTTCAAAGTGGCATAGAGGAGGCCATCGAACCATTGTGAGTAGAATTTTTACAGAAGTTATAACAACATAGTTATTCCACTTCGTGACTTAAAATATCCATTCGTAATCAAAAATTCTGTAACGATGGCTGCTCATAATGGTAATCGATGGAATCTAATGCCAAAATTAAACTAGTAATGATTAATTACTAGTTTTTTTTATATAAATATTACTACTTTATGTGAATCGAAGTACCGAATAGTTGTATGCTAAGATTCACTTATCTTATGGCATTGTATAAAATAGACATTGCCAAATTTCATTTTATTATGATAGGTTAAGAATAGGGTTTTATGAAGATATATGATAGGAATTGATTATCTTTACTTTAACATAAATTTTTAAGTTACCAGATAAAAGTTTCCAATGTATATATTGCAATTATGCATATATTATGTTATTATATTAACATAATATATATAATCTCTTTGAAAAGTATAAGAATTCTTAGGGGGATGTCTCTGAAACAATTAAAAGGAGGTACACTTATGCCAAATTACATTATGATTCAAATGGAAAATCGGATAACACATTTACTAAATGAAGACTTTTCTTCGGTAACATTTGCTATTCAAAAAGGAGAAATGGATTCTGTATTGAAAGAAGAATTGAAGAATCATTCAATCTGGTGTGATCAGGTTTTTGACCACTATGAGTTATTTTCAGATCACTTAGAGTTTGTTGAATTTACTGCTCCATTATATACATACAATGGAAAAGAAAAGCCTAAACTAACATCAGAATCACAGACAATTCTATGTATCATTCCATTGGATTACGAAAGGGCTAAAACAGTTTTTTTGACTTGCAAAGAAATCGTAACTAAAAAACTCGCATCATATTTTGATTATATCTATAATAGCCGTACTCTTGATAAAGGAATGTCGTCTACAATTCATTTTAATGATATATTTACTATTGAATATATTCCAGATGAATATGAAAAATATATTCCAAAAAAATACATAAAAGTATATGAGTGGCGAACAAATTTAAACTCACGTCTTGTCCTTTTTATAAAAAAACAAGATGCTAACGGTGATGTAGTTAAAATAAAAGTAGAAGACCAAATAAAAAGGGTTATTCTTGAGGATCATGGAGAAAAACTAAAAAATGTAGCTAAAATAATAAATGCAAGTAGAATAGAAATAATTAGCTGAATATCAATAGTGAGGTAGAAAATGAAGTTTTCTGCCTCAGCTTTTTTTATGTTGGTATCAAAATAACTGAGAATAGAACCATATAAAAGAAAGGTAGCAAATCAACATTAGTATAGATAGGGTAGGATTTTTACAATTCGCTATGGAATTACTTATCCAAAATGTAGTACAAGAAGTTGGAATAAAAAAGTATTCAGGTAATAGTAAATTACAATTTTTGGAATAGCTATATTTTGCCAGAGAGTATCTAAAAAGTAAAGTATCCAATAACTAAAAAACAGCTAAAAATTAGTGATTTTTTGTTATGATTATTTTAAAAATGCTATTGTAACACCATAGCTCCCTTCATAGTATCCACCAAGCCTATGTTCTTTGATAGAAGGATGTTTATCTAAATATTTGTGTACTTCACGTCTGAGAACTCCGCCATTTTTTCCATGTATAATTTTAATTTGACTAATATTGTTGCAAATAGCATTATCAATAAACTTATCTAAGTTAAATAATGCCTCTTCTACAGTCTGATGTCGAATCATAATTGTGTCATTTAAGTCACTTTTGTGATTCATGGTTATATTATATTTGTGACTTTTTTTATTTTTTTCAAATTCATTTACCTTATTTGTTTTTTCGACTCGATTGGAATTTACTACAACCATTTTATCATTTATATTAATACAATAATTATTTTCTGTAATTTTTGTGATATATCCGACCAAATTAGTATTTGTTACTTTCACATAATCTCCTAAACTTAACATCTTTTCCTCCAAATTTTAGCTTTCTTATTATATCACAAGTTGTATTAAAATAACAGACATATTTGTAAATTCTATAGATACATACTTGATTGTTTCTTCAAAAGTTGATATAATTGAATACTAGAATAGCGGAAAGGAAAGAATATGGAAAGACAAGAAAGAATAAGAAATTTTAGTATCATAGCACATATTGATCATGGAAAGTCTACACTTGCTGATAGACTGTTGCAACTTACCGGTAGTGTTGATGAAAGAAAAATGCAAGAACAGTTACTAGATAATATGGACATAGAAAGAGAAAGAGGAATTACCATCAAGTCACAAGCGGTAAGAATGAAATATATGGCAAAAGATGGTAATGAATATATATTGAATTTAATAGATACTCCAGGACATGTGGATTTCAATTATGAAGTTTCAAGGAGTTTAGCTGCCTGTGAAGGAGCTGTACTTGTGGTAGATGCTGCTCAAGGTGTGGAAGCTCAAACACTTGCAAATGTCTATCTTGCTCTTGATAATAATCTTGAGATTATCCCGGTTATTAACAAAATAGATTTACCCAGTGCAAGACCAGATGAAGTAAAAAGAGAAATAGAGGATATCATTGGAATTGATACTTCTGATGCGCCTTGTATTTCAGCAAAGACAGGTCTTAATGTTGAAGATGTATTAGAAGAAATCGTAAAAAAGATACCTGCACCAAAGGGAGATGAAACCAAACCTACTGCGTGTTTAATCTTTGATTCTATTTATGATAACTATGAAGGAGCACTTGCCTTTGTTAGAGTAATGGATGGAAAGGTAAAAAAAGGTGACACTATTATTACGATGTCTAATACAAAGGAATATGAGGTCGTAAGTGTTGGCTATTTTAAACCTGGCGGATATGTAAAAGCTGATGAATTAAAAGCAGGTGAAGTTGGATATATAGCTGCAAGTATCAAGAATTTATCAGATATTCATGTGGGAGATACGATAACATTAAAAGACAAACCAGTAGAAAGACCATTACATGGATACAAAGAAGTGAAGTCTATGGTATATTCTGGAATATTTCCTGCAGACGGATCTGATTATGAAGAATTAAAAGAAGCAATCGATAAACTAAAGTTAAATGATGCATCGCTAAATTATGAATTAGAGTCTTCAACTGCTCTTGGGCATGGGTTTCGATGTGGCTTTTTAGGTCTGCTTCATATGGAAATTATTGAGGAGAGGCTAGAAAGAGAATATAATATTAACCTTATTACGACTGCTCCATCTGTTATATATAAAGTGCATAAGACAAATGGAGAAATACTTGAATTATATAATCCATCTGATTTGCCACCACAACAGGAAATTGAATTTATGGAGGAGCCAGTTACAAAAACTGAGATTATAACGCCTAAAGAATTTGTCGGAAATGTTATGGAACTCTGCCAGGAAAGAAGAGGAGAGTTTATTAATATGAAATATATCGATAATACAAGGGTGACATTAGAATATTATTTGCCTCTGAATGAAATTATATATGACTTTTTTAATAGCCTAAAGTCTAGAACAAGAGGTTATGCATCCTTTGATTATGAAATATATGATTATAAGAAGTCTAATCTAGTAAAATTAGATATTTTATTAAATGGAGAAGCTGTAGATGCTTTATCCTTTATTGTAAACAGAGAAAAAGCTGAGACAAGGGGAAGAAAAATGGTTGAAAAACTAAAGGAAATTATTCCAAGACAATTATTTGAAGTTCCAATACAAGCAGCAATTGGTGGAAAAATAGTTGCGCGTGAGACAGTCAAAGCAATGAGAAAAGATGTACTTGCGAAATGTTATGGTGGAGATATTACCAGAAAGAAGAAATTACTAGAGAAGCAAAAAGAGGGAAAAAAGAAAATGAGAAAGATCGGTACTGTAGAATTACCGCAGGATGCTTTTATGAGTGTATTAAAGTTAGATGAATAAAATGAATCAAGCAGATAGTATTCTGCTTGATTCTTGCAATTATGATGTCATTAGTTTTTGAAATAGTTGTTTTAGTTTCTTAAAACACCATTTAAAAAATGGAATAATATACCAAATAATGTGATACCTACCAAGCCACATATTAATGCTCCTTTCTTTTTCTTTCGTATATATTCATATTATAGCTTACCCATATGTAAAAATTAAGTCAAAAAGACTGATAAACAATCATATTAATGAATATGATACATCCGAAAATAAATTTAGGGTAATATTATATCATATAAATATTTAAAAGTAAAATGAAGTCTAGATTTTATGATACTTTTATGGTATAATAAAACTATTGAAAGGAAGAAAATTTATGGGCATTATATATGGAAAAAATCCTGTTAAAGAAGCGATTATGTCAGGAAAAACAATTAATAAAATATATACACAAGGAAAGACAAAGGAGTTATATGATATTATAAAACTTGCAAAGGATAAAAGGATTGTTGTCGTAGAATGTGATAGAGTAAAACTTGATAAAATGTGTGAGGGTAAAAATTCTCAGGGAATTGTTGCTTCTGTAACAGATTATGAATATTTTAATATAGATGATATTTTGGAAGAGGCTAAAAAGAGAGGAGAAGCACCTTTTGTGGTAATCCTTGATAAAATTGAGGATCCACATAATTTAGGTGCTATCATCCGTACTTGTGAATGTATGGGAGTCCATGGAATTATCATCCAAAAAAGAAATGCTTGTCAGATTACGGATACAGTAGAAAAAGTATCAGCCGGTGCTTGTTCTTTTGTTAAGGTAGCAAGAGTTACAAACATAACAGAAAGCATTAAGTATTTAAAAGAAAAAGGACTTTGGATCTATGGTTTAGATATGGAGGGCTCAGAAGTAATCTATCATACAAAATTTGACTCTGCCATTGGAATAGTTGTAGGAAACGAAGGCAGTGGAATATCAAGACTTGTAAGAGAAAATTGTGATTTTATGATCAATATTCCTATGAATGGTCATATTAATTCTCTTAATGCATCCGTGAGTGCTGCAATCAGTATTTATGAGGTAGGAAGACAAAAGAATATGAAAGGATAAAAATAACCCGTTAGTAAATATACTAACGGGCGTTTTTATTCAGTCCATTTTTTCATATGTTTGGAAAATATGATATAGTTTTTCCGAATATTCTTTAAAATTAGGACTTAGTTTGCAGATAAACTCGGTAGACGATGAAGATTTAAGCATCAGTCCAATAGTAAATCCAAATACCAGTGGAATTCTTCCATCTGTTTGATATTCTTCCATTTTACCAAATTCATTGATGAGAATCTTGATTCCTAGAAGAATTGCAGTATAGTTTGAATAGAGCATGCAATCTGTTATGAATGCCATCTTTTCTAATTCATTTTCAGAATTGATCGCTCTTTTGGTATAAATTTCCCTAGCAATATCACTTATTTGATCGATTACATTGAAAAGATCACGTGGACTTAAGTCAATGGTAGGAAATTGCTGATAAGTTTCAGCAGATAAAGCTTTTTTCTCTTCAGCTGTGAACCGGTCACCAAGACATGCAAATTTTTTTGTGATATCTTCTAGTAGTGTAGTTGTCTCAGGTATTAAACTTTCATAAGGTTTGTAGTTATTAAGCATTTTTTATCCTCCTAAATGATTTCATTTGAAATTATATTTTATTGACAAAATGATTATATCATATCTTTTTGAAAAAGTAAATATTATGTAAAACCATTACTGTGAAACTTGACAATATAAATATATATGTTACAATTGATATAGGTGAATTTATGAGAAGGAAAGAAAAAATAGAACTTTTAGCACCAGCTGGTAATAAAACTTGTTTTATTGCAGCTTGTAATGCAGGTGCTGATGCTATATATATGGGAATGTCTAAATTTAATGCAAGAGCAATGGCACAAAACTTTACGGAGGAAGAATATATTGAGGCAATAGACTATGCACATTTAAGGGGGATTAAAGTATATTTGACGCTCAATACTTTAATGTATGATGACGAAATAAAAGAAGCATTAGAGATGGTATTAAAATTATATTCTTATGGTTTAGATGCAGTCATTCTCCAAGATATTGGAGTAGCTAATTTAATGCATAGCATGCTTCCTAAACTACATTTACATGCTAGCACTCAAATGAGTGTATATTCTTTGGAGCAAGCTCAATATTTGCAAAGTATTGGCTTTACAAGAATTGTACTTGCACGTGAGCTTACGATAGAAGAAATCAAATATATTTGTGAAAATATTGATGTAGAAATCGAGGTATTTGTCCATGGAGCCTTATGTGTTAGCCTTTCGGGTCAGTGTCTGCTTAGTAGTACAATAGGTAACAGAAGTGCCAATCGAGGAAGGTGTGCTCAACCCTGCAGGATGAAATATAGTCTGCTAAATTCTAAAGGCAAGACGATAGTTAGTAATACTTATCTTTTAAGTAAAAAAGATATATATGGACTTTCTAATTTGAAGGACATGATAGGGGCAAGTATTGCTTCCCTTAAGATAGAGGGGAGAAATAAAACACCTGAGTATGTGGCACTAATTGTTAGCAAGTATAGAAAATATATTGATCAGTATTATTCCAATGGGGAAATAAGAATAGAAGAGAATGATCAAAATGAAATGATGCAGATGTTTAATAGAGATGGAATGAGTACAGGATATTTAAATGGCGTAAACTATAAAGAAAGTATTACTTTACGTTCTCCCAAAAATACGGGACTTTATCTTGGCACCGTAATTTCTCAGAAAAATATGTATATTAAAATAAAGCTTGAAAAAGATATTAATTTACATGATGGAATTGAAATATATTCGGAAGAAAATGTGATATCTAATATTGTTACTTGTATTAGAGATGAGAATTATCATATTATTAATAAAGAGGCAAAGGCTGGAGAATATATATGGATTGGAGATATCTCTAAGAAGGTCAAATATGGTTCATCCGTATATAAAACATCTTCTTATGTCCTAAATAATGAAGTCTCTAAAAAATATGTTAGTTCCAATAGAAATAGAAGAGAGTTAAAGCTTGATATACAAATAGAAGAAGGAAAAAAATTGGTGGCCAATATATATGATGATGATGGCTTTCATCTAGAATATTTATCGGATATAGTACCAGAAAAAGCGCTAAAAAAATCACTTCAAGGTGAAGACATCTTATCTACTTTTTCTAAAACTTTGGATACTGCTTTTGTATTTCATATTCAAAATTTAAAATTAGATGATAACCTTTTTATCCCAGTTTCAAAATTAAATGAAATGAGACGAGGTATGATACAAAAACTTGCTGGCTGTTTTATAACAAGAAATAATATTGATGATATCAATATTGAAAAATGGTTAGATATAAAAGGGGAAAAAATACTAGATACAACCCCTATCAATTCATTATATATATATCAGTATGATGATCAAATAGATTATCTTCAAAAATATGGAAAGATAGATAGGATTGATATTGGAATTGGGGACTTTATAAAGTATGAAGATAGCATATTTAAAAAATATTTGTCAAGGGTAAATATTGCTATATATATACCAAATTTTGTATTGAAAAATTTAGACCATTTTATTAAAGAAAATTTGGAAAGGATCGTTTTAAGGGGAATAGATACTATTATCTTATCAAGTTTTTCTTATTTAGAGATAGTGAAGCATATTAGAGAAAAAAAGAGTATCAAGTTAATTGGTGATTATTCTTTTAATATTGCAAATAAATATAGTGCGATCTTTATGAAACATGTTGGCTTTGATGCAATTGTTCCTTCCTTTGATATATCTATTTCTGATATATTAGAAATTTCAGAGTATATTGGTATAGAGCTGGTACAAGATTTTATTACGGTAATGACATCAAGATACTGTGTTTTGGGAAGTTTTGTGGCAAACAGGAATACTGAAAAATGTAGTGCTCCTTGTATTAAGGAAAAATATTATTTAACAGATGCATATGGTTATCAATATCATATTGTATGTGATAATACAGATTGTATTATGAGGTTAGTTAAGATCTCTAGAAACATAGATTTAAAAGAGAATCATATGAAAAATATATATTGTGTAAGAAAGGCTATAGTTTAATGCTATAGCTTTTTATTTGACATAAAAATATAAAAATGATATAATAAGTTTGTAGTATGTCAATACTAAATCGTTAATAGGAGGAAGGACGACATGAAAGGTGTCAAAATGATGAATTTTTTTGCTTTGAAATCAGAGGTACAAAATATCTTAAAGGAGTATTATAACAAGGGGACTTGTGGTGAACAATGGTATGTAGGAAAGGATGAAAGCTTACTAGATGTTTTTCGGCAGAGTATTTCTATTGGGATTGCAGTTTATCATTTAGAAATTACATCTGTTCTAAAGTTTTTAAGTGATAAGCGTGGAAATATAGAAGTAATCTATACCAATATTTTCTACAAAAAGCCTTTAGAATATAAATTTAGACTAGATGAGATAACTTGTGAAAATCGAAAGATTAAGATTTTAAATCCAAGAGTACCTAAGGTGTTAGAAGGGGAATTGACTAATCTTATGTATCTTTTAAACTTTAAGCAAAAATACCCTTATGTGGTAGAAAGATTTAGATTAGAAGATGGTTCTTATCCAGTAGGGTATAAAAATGCTTTTACAATATCTGAGGATAAAGCATGTGAAATTGTTTATTTTCCGTTTAAAAAAGAAATACAGGCAATTGATATGGAGACTTTGCCAGAGTTTTTTGTTACTAGTGAAGCATTAGAAATCATTGATAAAAAAGTTGGAGCCGATTATATGGCAGAAGATCCTATTTATCCTTTTTCAGAATTTGTTGTAACCTTAGATGATTTTAGAATCTTATGTAAGCTCAATAATGATCAAAAAAGAATTAGAATTTTACTAAGATTTGAGAGTGGGAGGCCAGTACTTCTCGCAAATTGTGAGGCTAGTATCAGTGGTGAATTTACTTTGTGTCTTTTAGATCAAGATAGTGAAGATATGATGGATGATCCAAAAGACTTTACGAAAACATTAATTAGTATTTTAAATTTACTGTTATATTACTATTCACATTACAAAGTGGAGTATGTCGTAGAAGAAAAGGAGAGAAAAAGTAATGAGAATAGGCGGAAATATCATCCCAAACAGTCTCAAGTATCAACAATAATGATTCCAAGAAAAGTGATCAGAATTAATAAGGAAAAAGTAAAGACTACCAGAAAACGTAGAAAACCACTTTATACGACTAAATCTTGGGGACGGGCATCACATATTAGAAAATACAGGGATTCTACTGGTAAAGTAATCAAAGAAGTTATTGTAAAGGAAGCTGTATGTCATCGTAAATGCGAAGATATACCAGATGGTACCGTACAAAAAAAGGTATTTAAAATTTCACCTGATGCTTTAGATAAGGCAACAAAGCAATAATTTTGGGGCGCTAACATTTTTTGTGTTAGTGCCTATTTTCACGAAATTTTCACATGATTTCGTTGAAGGAGGCCCATTAAAATGGTATAATGAAAAAAGTAGTTTATTAATTGTACCATGTGATTAAATGGGAGGCTGTATTATGAAAGGAGCATATGAATTTGATTATTTTGAATTACCAGTAAAAGAAAATTATCTTAAGATAAAGAAAGCTAGAAAAAAGATTGCATATCGTGACATCTTTTTTGCCAGAAATGACCATGATAAGGCTATGCGGATCCGTAGGACTATTGCAAGAGATATGTTAAAAAAGCAAATTTTAAAAAAAGAGATACCGATATATGTCTTAGTATTATTAGACCATAGCATTGAGAAAATGTATGTGACTGTATCTAATATTTTTACTAGAGAGGAAAAAGAGGTATTATTTGTCTCTAAAAGAGCAATACTTGTTAGTATGAATGCTTCCGATAGAGTTGATATAGAGTTTCCACTGGAATATAATCGTGTAGAAATACGATCTTTGTATTATAAAGATTTTTTAAATAGAAAAAGCTGGTAATGAAAAATCACAGAAAGTTTTTCTGTGATTTATTTTGCGCTATTTGGTAGCATACTATCTATGATCCCATATATAGCTGCTGCAATTAAGCTACTTATGATAGAAATATAATATCCACTAACAAAAAATTGAGTGATATATATAATAATACAAGCAGAAGTAAATCCTACTAGTCCTCGGCCAAGCGGTATATCATGTATTCCTGTGATAATTGCCATTAAATAGTCAAGTAAAATAATCATGATGGAACTAAGTATTAAAATAGGAAAAGAAGCAATATGAAAGTTTGGGGTAAAAAATACAGTCACCGCAAATATGGATATTGAAGTTAAAAATCTGATTAGCATTTGTGATATTCTTGATTTTTCCATTTTATGATTCGAAATTTCCATGTTTCCTCCTTTAAATCTTAATCATATTATTTGAATATTTTTCTATTTTATGCAGAAAATACTTGTAGGTGATTTATATGTTAATTATATTTTTTAGAGCTTTAATATTATATGCAATCGTATTTCTTGTAATAAGGCTTATGGGAAAAAGGGAACTTTCAAAGGTTCAACCATTTGAGCTTGCCATCATTATTTTGATATCCGATCTTGCCTCTGCGCCTATGTCCTCAAGGGGAATATCACTTTTTGATGGAGTAGTACCAATTGTTACTCTTCTTGTTGCATATATTGTATTTACATTACTCATTCAAAGTAGTAATAAAGTTCAAGATGTTGTATGTGGCAAGATTGCGGTAATTGTAAGGGACGGAAAAATAGTGGAAGAAGAATTTTCAAAACTTCAATATACACTACCAGATCTTATGAGTCAACTACGAGAAAAAGATGTATTTAAGATTCAAGATGTTAAATGTGCCATGATAGAAAATAATGGAAATATAAGTGTAATTAAGTATAGTGATAATATGGAGTCCATTCCTTTAAATATAATTGAAGATGGAAAAATATCAGAAGTTAATTTAGAAATATTAAATATGACAGCAGGAGATGTGGATAAATTATTAAATAAAAACAAACTAAACATACAGGATATTCTTGTTGGAACAATGGATGAAAATTCTAAATTTGTCTATCAATTAAGAGAGGAGGCGATACAAGGTGGCTAAGCAAATCATAATTTTTGTTGCGTCTCTAGCACTACTAATATTTGGTGGATTGTGGGAGATTAAATATTTAAACGAAACATCTAGATATTTACAAACAGATATTGATTATGTAAGATATGAAGTAGAAAATGATAATTTTGATGGTGCAAAAGAACAAATAGAAGAATTAAAAAGAACCTGGAATAATGTAAGTGATGTTTGGGATATATTCGTAAATCATGATAGAATAGATGATATAGAGGAGGCATTTGAAAATTTAAAGGCAGATGTAGAACTAAAAGATAAAAATAGTAGCATCAAATCTAGTATGGTTTTAAAGTCTATCGTATCGCAAATAGTAGATAAACACAAGTTTTCATTTAAGCATATATTTTAATGCAATAATAGGCAGGGATTCCCTGCCTTATTATATTTGAAAATTCATGTCTTTTAGCGTTTCAATTAAACTTTTTAGATTTTCTTTGCTGGTTGAACTTAGTGGAAGTCTGGTACCGCCGACATGATAATGTAATATATTCATGCATTCTTTTATCATGATTGGATTAACATCTAGAAATAGTTTTTTAGATAAATCAAGTGTATTTAAAAATAATTCTTTGGAAGCCTCATAATCCTTTTCAAAGAAATGATAACAAATATCGTGTATTTGATCTGGCAAAATATTTGCAGTTACCGATATTACACCATCTCCACCAACCGATAAAATTGGTAAGGTCAAATCATCATTTCCAGAATAAATAGAAAAGCTATTATCTACTTTTTTTCTGATTTCTGCAATTCTTGATATGTCTGGATTTGCTTCTTTTAGCCCTATAATATTTTCTATCTTTGATAATTTAATAATAGTGTTGATTTCTAGATTGACACAAGTTCTTGAAGGAACATTGTATAGTACTATAGGAAAGTCTGGAACAGCATTTGCTATTTCTAAATAATGTTTGTAAAGACCTTCCTGACTACATTTGTTATAATATGGTGTAACCACAAGGGCTCCATCAGCATGCACTTCCTTAGCAAACTTTGTCATTTCTATTGCAATTTTGGTATTATTACTTCCAGTACCTGCAATGATTGGAATTTTACCTTCTGCAGCTTTTACTGAAAATTTAATGATTTCCTTTTTTTCATCATTGGATAATGTGGAAGATTCCCCTGTTGTTCCACATATGATAATGGCATCAGTTTTCTTTGCTATATGCATTTGAATAAGTTCTCTAAGCTTTGTATAATTGATATTGTTTTCTTCTGTAAATGGAGTGACAAGTGCTACTCCTGATCCTTTAAATATCATAACATAACACAACCTTTCTTAATTCCATTATATTAAATAAAGAATAAATGATGATAAATATAATGAGAAAATTGCTTTACATAATTATGTAAGCGTGATATAATATAACCACTAAATAAATGATTTTCACTGATTATGTGAAAGAAAGGAAGGATATGTTAGGTCTTTTTAAGAAAAGAAGAGAAAAAATGAAAGAGAGGAGGGAAAAAGAAATTACTCAAAAGTATTTACTAAAGAAAATAAGTGATATATCTGAGAATGCCGACTGTAAGGAAATTATAAATGGTACTGCTATCATGAGATATTTCCTTGATAATGACTTTATTATAATAATCAGTGTATCTAAGCATTTTCATTACAGAGTTGATCTTAAAAAAAGTGGTGAAGATGCCATTGGCATTTTAGGAGAATTGGAACTTGAAGTGGAAGATCCTAAAGGAAATAGAATATGTAGCATATCAGACTATAAGAGAGCGCGTTTTGCTATTGAAATGATAAGATGTTTAAAAGCATCAGCAGATATTAATATGGTATCTCAAATACTTGACATGTCAGCTCGTCTACCTCGTAATTTTAAGTTTTATGAAGCGTAACAAAAGGCTTAGCATAATTTGCTAAGTCTTTTGTTGTATAATCATGAGATATATGATAAAATAAATACATAAGGAAAGGGGAACTTAAATATGAAAAAGTTTGGAAATCTTTTATGGGGAATTGTTTTTATAATAGTAGGCATAATATGGGGCATTAATTCGCTTGGTATTGCTAGTATCAATGTATTCTTTAACGGCTGGTGGACTCTATTTATTATCATTCCTTGTTTTATTGGAATATTTAAAGAAAGAGAGAAAATGGGAAATTTTATCGGTTTAGTGATTGGTATTATACTTCTTCTTTGCTGTAGAGGAATTCTTTCTTTCAATATGATATTAAAGCTTGCGTTACCGCTCATTTTGGTATTTATTGGTATCAATATTATATTTAAAGATTTTATATCTGGTAAGATTAATCAGAGGATAAAAGAATTAAATACGGATGGGATGGAAGAATACTGTGGTACGTTTTCTGAGCAAAAAGTCACATTAAGAGATAATGAATTTAAAAATGCAAAACTTGATGCCGTTTTTGGAAGTGTTAAATTTGATTTTAGCAATTGTAATATTTCTGAAGATGGTGTTATAAAAACAAGTGCTATATTTGGTGGAATTACTATCATAGTACCTTCAAATGTCAATATTAAGATTAAATCCACTTCTATTTTTGGAGGAGTGAGCAATAAAATAGAAAGAGTACGTGACAATAAATTACCAACAATATATGTAGACGCACTTTGTTTATTTGGAGGTGTTGATATCAGATGACAACATTTCAAAAAATATTGAAGGGACTAGCCATTGCTTTTGCAATATTTTTAATTGTAAATATATGCTTTGGAATACTTTCAGCTCTTGGCATTGTATTTGGAATTAGTGATATATATAGTAATGCTAAAAGAGTTGATATTCAAAAAGAGTTTTCAATTAACAACATAAATGATATTATGATATCATCTAATATTTCGGATATACAAATTTTAAAAGGGGATAGTCTAAGAGTAGAGGCAACAAATGTTAATGAGAATATCACTTTAAAAAGTGAGGGCGATAAGCTTGTTATTAAAGAAAATGATAAAAATAATTTCTTTCAAACAAATGAAAAATCAGAAATAAAAGTATATATTCCAGAAAGACTATATATAGAGAGATTTGAACTGGATTCAGGCGTTGGAAAGACATATATTGAATATCTGAAAGCAGATAAAGTATCTCTTGATTTGGGTGTAGGAAATATTGTAATAGATATGATAGAATCAAATCAAACTAAAGTAAATGCAGGAGTTGGAAATATAGAAATAAATGGAGGAATTATGGGAGACTCAGACTTTGATCTTGGGGTTGGAAATACTAATATAAGTGCGGTTTTACAAGAAAAAAGTAAAATAGAATGTGGCGTAGGAGATGTAGATATTCATTTATTACGAGTAGCAGATGGATATCAAATAGATGTAGAAAAAGGAATGGGAAGTATTAAGTTAAATGGTGAGAATATTAAAGAAAATACTAAATATGGAGATGGAATGAATAAAGTATCTATAGAAGCTGGAATGGGTAATATAGATATAGATGTAAAAGAATAAATCAAAGCGAGGGGATATCCCTCGCTTTTTAAGAATTAAAAATATTAATTTTTTTCGATTACCAAGATAAAAGTAGAATCTGGTAAGTTTACAGAAACATTTGTTTTGGCATCTAAGAATTCAATTTTTTCAAGTAAGTGTTCAGAGTAGCCAGACTGCAAGAAATGTTTCGAATCAATTACTTTGCAATTTCCTTCAAAACACTCCGTAACAAAGTCGATATACTGCTTAGGTGTGAAGTAGCCAAATTGCTCATTGATTTCATGTGCATAGCTTTCTTCGCCCCAAGTATAGGTGTAAAGAAATTCCATTGCATCATTGATAGGCATTTGTACAGTGTCTTCACAGATAGCTTCAAAGGTGATCTTACGTCCCTTGAAATCATTGGCATATCTTTTCAAGATTTCCATGTCAGCAGGATTTTTGAATCTAATTTTTCGATCTTCATTACTTTCTGTCATAATCCCGTCACGAATAATTAATCTACCACCTTTTGGAAGTAAATGGTAAACGGAACAAAATACAGTACGAAGAGTGTCATAATTAAAGTTTTTGCCATCATATGGAATGTAACTGTAAAGTTCATGCAAAATAGAGCAAAAGATAATTGTATCGAATTCACCTTCCTTAAACGTCTTTTCAAGTTCAAGTGCGTTTCCTTGCAGAACATCCCATTTCTTGCTGTATAAGGTTTTCACTTTTTGGAGTTTTTCAATGACATTTTCGGATACATCGATTCCCATAACTTTTTTACTTGGAAATCTTTCTAAGATAGCATCCATAAGGCCACCGCCACCTGGTCCTACATCAACAATAGTATCACCTGTAACATAGTCTACTAAAATTTTCTTTAAGTGCGTGGTAGAATTCATTGTCTGGAGATATTCATACTCGTTATAGAAGCGATCGTACTTATCTCTACGAATTCCAAAATGATCACAGGCCATTGTAATAACCTTATCGTATAGTGCGCCTTGACCAATTGCAGCAATACAAAAGTCAATGAACTTCTCAGAAATAGGAGTAAACTGCCATTTAAGATTTAAGATGTTATAATCGATGGAATCATCAGAATAATCAAATACCAATTCTACAAAATTATTTTTCAGTGGCGCATCACTTGAGATGTCATATTCTGTAAGCAGTTTTTCAATGACTCTTTCCTTGAACACATTGATCACTTTCTTTCCATGATAGTCACAATAAAAAGACATCATATTTTTAAAAGAAATGTCAGTGATCGGTTTGTTTCCAATTGCTCTTTGAATATATACAAAGAGTTTTAATGTGGTATCGAGTTTGAAATCATTTGTTGCAGCCTCGATATACCAAAAATCATAACGATTTAAAAAACAATTTAAAGAGGCAATACATTCTGGATAGGTTTCGATAAATTCATGGTATTCTTTATCAAAGTTTTCTCCATTTCTAATTGCCGCGGCTCTAAGCTTCTTAAGCCTATTGTAGTTCCTGATTAAAAGTGTTTCAATGGTAGTATTAATTTCTGCCTCAAGGCTTTCATACAGTTCTTCTGAAACTCCCTTTATAATGCATTTGTTCAGAATTTTTACCACTTTTTCATGGTCTACATCAGGGAATGAGAGCCCAATGAGTGGTTCACTGGATTTGAGAGAAGTTTCGCCACGCAGATATTGACCAATCATACCATGTGTTGCAATAAGAGTGCTAACATATCTTAAGTAGTTTGGCTTAAATCTATCCTGGTTTAAGGATCGATAAATATCAGCAGATCCGAAGTTATGAATCGCAATAGAAAAATGATTTTGCTGCCATTTTTTTCTCATCTGCGGAGTACCCCCTTTTGCTACTTCAGAGTAACAAAGTACGTCATTTAAGATAGTATATTCAAGGGAGTTTAGATTAGGTGCTTCAGCTTCTAATACTTTTAAAGTCCGATACACATACTCAAGTGTTGCATGTGGGTTGATACTGTCAATTGTGTCAAATCTTTCGATGTTTATATCATCAATGTTGCTTTTAAGCCAGAGAGCTTTAAGCCAGTAGTTTTGTTTTAATAGGGCCGTTTCCTCCGCTGTTAATTTGCTGTCTTTTTTTGTTAAAAATTTTTCGATCATTTCATATGTCTTCATTAGACAAATCTCCTTTCATAATTATGAATGATTTCAATACATACATAATAATATTATATCATCAAGTTAAAATTATGTCAACTTAAAAGAACAAGAGATTGAAGCAGTTTTACTATTTTATTTTAAAAAATATGTTTTATTTCAAAACATATTTTGATATAATGTTTTAGGAGGTAGAGGTATGAAAAAAAATGAAATATTTAAAATCATAATGGATTTTTGTATGATAACAATAGGGGCGATCATTGCAGCTTTTGCACTGGGAGAGTTTCTAATACCAAACACTATTCTTGATGGAGGAATCAATGGTATATCTATGATGCTTTCAAAAATATCAGGAATTTCAATTAGTATATTTATTATTATATTAAATATTCCTTTTATATTGATTGGTTTTAAGAGTTTAGGTAAATCGTTTTTGTTTAAAGCCTTATACGCTATGCTTGCTTTTTCATTTTTACTGGCTGTATTTGAGAGAAGAGAAGGATTTACAAATGATATTATCCTTGCAACTGTATTTGGTGGATTAATGCTTGGATGTGGAGTTGGCCTTATTATAAAACAAGGGGGATGCTTGGATGGAACTGAGACTGTTGCTATGATTATTAGTAAAAAGACAAATTTTTCTGTTGGTCAAATAGTCCTTATGTTTAATGTAGTTATTTATACGATTGCAGGATTTTTATATGGTTGGGATAGAGCTTTGTATTCACTTCTTACTTATTTTATCACATTTAAAGTGATTGATATTGTATCGGAAGGCTTTGAACAGGCTAAGGCAGTTTTAATTATCACTAACCAAAGTGCTGAAATTGCTGAGGATATTTATAAAAGGCTAGGTAGAACTGTTACTTCTTTTGAAGGAGAAGGATTGATTAATGGAAAAACAATGATACTTTATTCTGTAATTACAAGACTAGAGTTATCAGAATTTAAGGAGATTGTTACAAAAGATGATAGAAAGGCTTTCGTAACAGTAACAGATGTCTCAGAAATTATAGGCAGACATGTAAAAAAACTACCCGAAGAGAGTGTGAAAACAAAGTAGAATTTGACTATTTTATTACTTTATGGTATGATATCAAAACAGGATTAACGTTATTTGCTTTATAATCAAAGCAGAATAAAGATACAAATTTTACTATAAAGGTAGGAATGGGAATATGGGATATCTTAATGAACTTTCAGAAAAGTATTCTTCTCTTTCAATGGAAAAAGATAAAAAAGAAATCTTAAAATTGTTTCCAAGAAAAGAAGGTAAATTATTGTTACCAACTCAGGGAAAGATTTCAATTCCTCGGGGAAAAACATTAGTATTTTTTAATTCTTGTAATCTAGAAGCATCAAATGACAAGATATTGGAAAAAATGGAGCAGTCACTTAGTTGTAGAGTAATATCGATAACGGAAACAGTAAATGCGTATCAAAAATATCATAGTTCACAAGAGCTTATTGATAGTATTATAGAAGAGGAGATTATTGATAGTTTAGAAGATGGTTACATTACTGTGATAAAAGATATTTTTTCAGATTTGTTAAGAAGAGCAATACTTTTAAGATGCTTTGAAGAATATTACACAAGAACTGTTTCTATTACATTGGACGATTCAGATGAATTTCAAGGCAGTCTTATTCATGATATTATTCGTTCCATCAATCATTTTAATGAGGATAGAAAAAATAAGCTTAGATTGGGAGTAGATATAAGCTATATTGTTCCTTGTTCTTTGATCGATCAGATCAAAATAATATCTGTTGAAGAGGTTTAGAATATATTTCTAAACCTCTTGTCTTTTAACTCAAAATAAATTTACAAAAAGACATATTAACTTTTATCATAGTACTTGAAAAAAATGCCAAAAAATGTTAGCATATAGATGTAATCAAGTATTGATTACAGAAAAGAGGAAAA